>CAWVTP010000083.1:0-9035 GCA_963933035.1 uncultured Puniceicoccaceae bacterium
AGTCGCCTTGCTCAAAATCAAAATTGCTTTCGTCTCGGTCATGGTAGATTTCCAGGGGTGCCCTCATATTGAAACGCCTACAAAAAAACCAAAAAAAATCAAGCTCATTTGCGAAAACCGTTAAGGAGTCGCACATTCCCGATCACCGCGATCCCCCCTTGACGGACGCTGAAATCGCGCTCTTAATGCCGCACATTTGATCATGTCTAAGCAAGCAAACGATTACGATTTTTCCAGCATTGAGCCCAAGTGGCAAGACCGCTGGGAAGCCGATAAAACCTTCTACACGCGTGAATCCAAGGAAGCACCCAAGTACTATGTCTTGGATATGTTCCCCTATCCCTCTGGCGCTGGTCTGCATATTGGGCATCCCGAAGGCTATACTGCGAGTGATGCACTCAAGCGCTTCAAAAAGGCCCAAGGCCACAACGTGCTACACCCGATGGGTTGGGATGCCTTTGGCTTGCCCACTGAGCAGTATGCCATCAAAACCGGCACCCACCCCAAGGCCACCACCGCCGAAAATGTTGGCAATTTTAAGCGGCAACTCCGCAGCCTTGGGTTTAGCTATGACTGGTCACGGGAAATCAATACCACCGACCCCGACTATTTCCGCTGGACCCAATGGATTTTTAAGCAGCTATTTAAACGCGGGCTGGCCTATGTAGAAGACAAACCCGTATGGTTTTGTCCTGAGCTGGGCACCGTGCTGGCCAATGAAGAAGTGCTGACCACTCCCGAGGGCCCCCGTTCTGAACGTGGGCATTTCCCAGTGGAGCGCCGCCCGATTCGCCAATGGGTGCTGCGGATCACCGACTACGCAGAAAGACTGATTGCAGGACTCAAAGACTTGGAATGGCCCGACTCAACCAAGCGGCTGCAGGAAAACTGGATTGGCCGCAGCGAAGGAGCGGAAATCGATTTTCCAATAGCAGACAGCCCCGAGCAGCTGAAAGTCTTCACCACGCGCACTGATACCCTTTATGGGGCCAGCTACATGGTGATCGCCCCGGAACACCCACTACTCGCGGCGCTCACCAGCCCGCAGCAAGCGCAAGCAGTTCAAGACTATGTTGAGGCCGCGCGTAGCAAGTCCGATCTGGAACGCGCAGAATTAGCCAAGGAGAAAACAGGCGTTTTTAGCGGCGCCTATGCCATCAATCCCATCAATCAAAAGCGGCTACCGATTTGGGTGGCAGACTATGTACTGATGAGCTATGGGACGGGCGCCATCATGGCGGTGCCTGCACATGATCAGCGAGATTTCGAATTTGCACAATGCTTTGATTTGGAGGCCCTCCCCGTCATTCAGGCACCCGAAAAGGAGAACGAAAGCGCACAGCAAGGCATGCAGGCAGCCTACACTGGCCCCGGCAAACTGTATAACTCCGGTCCCTTTGATGGTTTGACCATTGAGGCGGCACAGACGGCGATCATCCAGCAACTCGCAGCCAAGGGCCAAGCAAAAGCCTGCGTACAGTATAAACTGCGGGACTGGTTGTTCTCGCGTCAGCGTTATTGGGGTGAGCCCTTCCCCATCCTATGGGTTAGCGAGGCCGACTACGCCCAGGTGGATGCGTCCTTCAAAGCCCAGGATCAGCCCGTCAGCTGTCAGATTGATGGCGTCAAACGCTTTGCTATTGTTTTACCAGACTCAGCACTCCCACTCGAACTGCCTGCTGTGGAGAGCTACACCCCATCTCCCGAAGGGCAAAGTCCGCTATCCAAGGCCCCGGAATGGCTGCAAGTGTATCTCGATCCTATAACGGGTGCGACCGCATCGCAGCCACAAGCGGGCTGGATTCCCGCACAGCGGGAGACCAACACCATGCCACAATGGGCAGGCTCTTGCTGGTATTACTTACGCTACATCGATGCCAACAATCCAGAGCAATTGATTGGCAGTGACGCTATGCAATACTGGGGCACGCCGGATTTGTATATCGGAGGCGCGGAACATGCGGTCCTGCATTTATTATACGCCCGCTTTTGGCATCAGGTCCTCTTCGACTTGGGTGTGGTCGACCAGCCAGAACCCTTCAAAAAACTTTTTCACCAAGGCATCATTCTAGGCGAAGACGGCGAAAAGATGTCCAAAAGTCGCGGAAATGTGGTCAGCCCGGAGAGCATCATTGCCTCCCATGGCGCAGATGCACTTCGTCTCTACCTGATGTTCTTGGGGCCGCTAGAAGCCATGAAACCTTGGAACACCCAGGGCATCGAAGGCATCGCGCGCTTCTTACGCAAAACTTGGCGCCTGGTGATCGATGGCTCAGGTCAGCGCGCTGCCAAGATTCAAAACGAATGTAGCCTAGACCCGGAAACGGAACGGATGCTGCAAGCGACCATTAAGAAGGTGACCGAAGACTACGAAGCCTTGAGCTTTAACACCGCAATTTCACAGCTCATGATCTGCCTCAACAGCTTGGCTAAAGTCGATTCGCTGCCTTTAGACAGTGTACAGACATTCTTGCAACTGCTGGCGCCACTGGCCCCGCACATTTGTGAAGAGTTGTGGCAGCGCCTGGGACACAGCAGTAGCATCAGTGAAGCCAGCTGGCCGTGCTACCAGCCCGAAAAGCTACAGCAGGCCACGGTAAAGGTGATCTTTCAAGTCAACGGCAAGTACCGAGGAGATGCCCAACTCGATCCCCAGGCCGAACAATCTGCTGCTCTTGAACTGGCCCAACAGCAAACAAAAGTGGCGGCCCAACTAGCAGGTAAGACAATCAAGCGCGTGATCTATGTACCCGGAAAAATTGTGAACATTGTGGCGGTTTAGGCCACTCCTGTCCGCAAGCTCCTCTAGCCGCTACAATATACAATTCACATAGACCGAGTCTGCCAAAGCCACCATGCCCGCCACTGTCTCCAGCTATCTACCCGAAGATTATGATGGTCGACCGATCGGCCTGATTGCTGGCAAGGGACGTTACCCCGAGTTGGTGGCCGAACGCATTTTGGCGGCAAAACTGCCCCTGCGCATCGTATCGTTTGCAGACGAAACCTCTACAGATTGCATTCAAAAAGTACCCGACCATGCCCACCGCCAAATTAAAGTCGGACAACTGGGCAAACTACTGAAATCCCTGCGCGCCCTCGATTGCGGCTACGCCCTGATGGCGGGCCAAATCACGCCTCGACGTCTGTTTCATGGACTTCATCCCGACCTTAAAGCGCTGGCCATCTTAAATCGCTTAAAGATTCGCAATGCCGAGACGATCTTCGGTGCGATCAGCGAAGAGATTGAAGCCATCGGGATGCATCAATTGGATGCCCGCTGTTTCTTAGACGATCAGCTAGCACATGCAGGTCTAATGACAAGCGGCCGCCTAACAGCTAAGATGCCCGATATTGAGCATGGCATCCGCAGCGCACGCGGTGTTGCAGAATTGGACATCGGCCAAGGTGTCGTCGTGCGTAAGGGCACGGTGATTGCAGTGGAAGCCTATGAGGGCACGGATCCCATGCTCAAACGAGCGGGCGAATTTAAAACCGATGGACTCATCTTTGTCAAAACCGTCAAAGCCCGCCAAGACTACCGCTTTGACGTTCCGGTTTTTGGCCTACGCACCCTGCAAACGATGCAGGCTGCTGGCATTCAAAGCGCCGCGCTACAAGTTGGGGGCGTCTTAATGATCGACAAAGCGGCTGTGCTTCAAGACGCTATCAAAAATAAGATTGAGATTTTCGGTTACACATAATAAAGAATAACTTACACAACATAAAACCACAATTCAGATTACACAACATGAAATCACAATTGAGCTTGCACATCGATGCTTGGAGTCATGGCGGACGCATTCCCGCGAAATATGCATTTGGTCAACCCGGTAGCGACGGCCCCTTTGCACTGAGTGCCAATGTGAGTCCTGCCCTTCGTTGGGCAGACGCTCCCGTGGGGACACAGTCCTTCGCACTGATTTGCAGTGATCCAGATGTCCCATCCAGCGCTGAAGACGTCAACCAAGCGGGAAAAACTGTTTCAGCCGACCTGCCCCGCATTGACTTTTTCCACTGGGTATTGGTCAATATTCCCAGCGAGATCAGCTCGATTGAGGAGGGCGCCGCTAGCCAAGCTGTTGTGGCCCGCGGCAAGCCTTATGGCCCCTCCGAAATTGGACTCAGCGGGGTTAACGACTACACCGCCTGGTTTGCTGGGGACCCTGACATGGAGGGTCACTATGGGGCCTACGACGGACCGTGCCCACCTTGGAATGACAGCATCCTGCATCATTACCATTTTGATCTTTATGCATTAGTCTGCGCAAAACTGGAATTGAGCGGCGCTTTTAATGGGCGTGAGGCTCTCAAAGCTATGGAGGGCCACATACTCGCCACCGCTCGCTTCACGGGAACTTATAGCATGAACCCGGAAGTCGTGTAAGCACCGACAAAAAAACGCCGCACTCAATAAATAAGTGCGGCGCTACAAACAAACAAAATAGAAACTGTTAACATAGACGCAACAGTTCGCGATTCGTTCAAAATTTTTTATTTTTTGTCCGAAAAGCCTGTTAGCGCCCACAATCAAGCTGCAATAATTGACGATATTAGCGAATAGGGCAGCTCAAGATGCCTCACCGCCTCAGTCGGCACGCAAGTCAGCGACTTGCTGAAATAAATCCCGTAACAGCACCGGATCTTTTATTCCCGGCGCTGATTCGACTCCGCTATTAAAATCTACATGCCGTGCACCTGCCTGCTGAATGGCAGCAGATACATTACGGGGGTTCAATCCGCCAGCCAGAATCCATTCAACTTGTGAGTAGCGCTGTTGCAGCCGACGAAAACGTCCCCAGTCATTAATTTTTCCAGTACCGCCTACTTGATTTTTCTGGTAGGTATCCAACAAAATGCGAGCCCCCAATTGCACAAAAGAATGCGGTAATTCACAATCGGGTGGTAAAATTGGCGCTAGCCACAAACGATCTGGCCCGCCAACAATGTGAGCCCACTGCTCTAACTGCTGCTGCGGGACATCGATCGCCGTATGCAATTGAAAAAAATCAAAGCCTGCCTCCACATGGGCACGCAAGGTATCATACGACGGATTCACATCCACCGCCACTCTGTGCCCGCAGGGGGCAAACTGCAAACGATGAGCTAGCAGATCCGCATTCAAATAGCGCGGTGACTTGGGATAGAGGATAAAACCGTAATAATCAGCCCCCAACTCAGCGAGCAGGGCGATATCACATGGTCGCGTCAGTCCACAAACTTTGACTTCCAGCCCAGCCCTCATCCCTTCAGTTTCGTCAGCGATTTGCAAACAAGGCGAACAAATCAAGATTTTTTCCGACGACCGCGATTGTGGGCAGCCTTCTTTTGCACAATTTTGGCGCGCCGTTCTGGATGCTTGGTATCTTTTTCGCGCGCCCGCTCTCCCATTTTAAGCTCTCGAGCTTGCGCTTGTTCCGCGTCTGTTTGTCGCGGAGCGCTCGACAGCGACTCCTCATAGCGGCGCTCTTTGCCAATCAAATCAAAGCGAATGGTACAGCCTCGCAAGTCAAACTCATGTAGGATCGCCTTTTCCAAATAGCGGCGATAACTGGGATCTAGCCGCTCAATCCGATTACAAAAAAAGCGAATACGGAAGGGTTTATTGCCTGTTTGCACGGCATAAAAGACCTTAAAACGCTTGGTGCCCACGATTTTGGGCGAACGCGCCTCAAACAAGCGCTCGATCACACGATTCAAACGCCCAGTGGGGAGTTCTGCATCCAATAGCCCGGCGACTTGAGCCGCCTCTTCCAATAAGGACTCCACTTGAAATCCCGTGGAGGCAGACACAAACAGAACTGCCGGATTCGGGAGAAAAAAGAACTGCTTGCGCAAAGATTTCTCATAGGATTGGGCAAATTGCTTTACATTCTTAAAGCCTTCCACAGGTTGCTGCTCCCACTGCTGCAGCACCAAATCCCATTTATTGACCACGACTACCATCGACTTGCCCGCATCCTGAATCGCGCCAGCCAGTGCCTGATCTTGCTTGGTGACCCCATCCATGGCATCAATCACCAGAAAAACAACATCGGAACGCTCCAGTGCATGCTGGGTTCGCATGCTGGAGAAGTACTCTACAGAGCTATCCACCTTGCGCTTACTTCTGAGACCCGCGGTATCAGCCAGCCGAAAGCGCAGCCTTTCATTGGGCGACTTTTGGTATTCGAGGTCTAGTTCGACTGCGTCACGGGTCGTCCCAGGCACATCACTGACAATCAATCGTTGCGACTTGAGTAAGGCATTTCCCAAAGAAGATTTCCCAACATTGGGCCGGCCAAATAAAGCGATCGGAATACGGCGATCCGTCGACTGCCTCGTTGCTTGTGGCTTAGGCCCCAATCGAGACTCAATCGCATGATTCAACTCTAAGACCCCCCGCCCATGTTCGGCGGAAACCGACACCGGCATGCCCAAGCCCAATTGGACAAACTCGTCCGCCTGAGACGCGTCCACATCCATATCCACTTTGTTCGCAACCAATAGAACCTGCGGGCCGTAGCGCCTCAATTTATCGGCGACTCGTTCATCCAAAGTGGTGATGCCGCTCTGCGCATCCACCACGAATAAAATCACCTGAGCCGCCTGCAGTGCAAATTCAACTTGATCTTCCGCCGCATGAGCAATCCGCTGCGGTGTTTGCTCTAAATCCATACCAATACCGCCGGTATCCAGTAGGCAATAGGCATCCCCCACCTCTGCGGAAATCACATCACGCGTCACGCCCGGTTGATCGTGCACGATCGACAAACGACGACCAGTCAGTCGATTAAATAATCGACTTTTACCGACATTCGGACGCCCAACGAGGGCTACAGTTCTGGTTGATTCTAGCATGCTGATGAGGGATCAATCGTCGAAGTTAGCCGCCATATCCCAAGAAACGCAAGCGCGCAGTTTGCGGATGGCAATACTTGCCCAGGCTGCAGAAATCTCGATTGTACAGTTGAGTGTCTCCACAAAAAGAGAGCCTGTGGATGTTGGCTCGAAAACTAAAAAGCCCAAAACAATTTGCTTTGGGCTTTTAAAAACATGACAATGGCGGGATAGACGGGACTTGAACCCGCGGCCTCCTGCGTGACAGGCAGGCGCTCTAACCAACTGAGCTACTACCCCCCGAAAGTCGAAAAACTGAGCATTAAAAAGATGAGCTCTCTGTCAAGCGGGGATTTATTTTATTTCATTTTTTATTTTTATGCCTAAGTTAGCCTAAGCTTGTAGAGCCTTTGACACCAAAACGAATCCGACGATGGCACTCAATCGAACCAAATCGATTAACTATATCAAGCGAGCCTCTAAACTTGGGCCGCTGGGACTTGCGATTTTCCTACAATTGCTGATCATTCTTTTGGCCACCTTTGTCATCGTCTTAGTGCCCGAATCGCCAGTCCCCACCCAGTTTAGCGCCAAAAAAAACCTCTATCTACCCCACATTGAGCGCGAACATTCGGCTGCGCTTGCCGCCTACCAAAGTGCGGTCAGTGCGCCCATGCAACTACAGCGCATTGAAACAGCCGCATTATTAACAGACTTGCCGAGCTTTCAAGCCAACGATCTGACGAGCGATCGCTTACAAGCGACCAATGTCCCAACAAACTCCGCATGGATGGGCACACAATGGAGCTCGGGGTTTGCCACCCTGAATGCAGAGTCTTCCTCTACACTCTTTGGACTCGAGGCTAGCGGGGAGCGAATTGTCATCTTATTTGACAATAGCTTAACCGTATGGAACCGAGCCGAGGCGGTCGGAATATCCAGCGATCGCTTCGTAGCTGAATTATCCCGCATGATTGAAGATTTTGGTGTCAATACAGAGTTTGCATTGGTCCCCTTTGCTCAAAAGGTGGGTACATTTAAAGATTACCTGATCCCGGCGACGCAGGCCAATCGACAAGCCGCCATCAAATGGCTGCAAAAAAACGTGCGTGCACAAGGCAAACACACAGAATTGCCCTACCAAATCAATGGCATTCAGGGAGCCTTGACGCTGGCCTACCAAATGCAGCCGGATTTAATTTTCATTCTCTCTGACGGCGATTTTCAACGCACGAAAAGCCAGTGGGCCAGCGGAGGCGATGTCCCATGGCCCGAACTACGGGCTAGCATCCGTAAGTTGAAGCGCCGCCATGCAGTCGCTCCGAAAATCCACTTCGTCGGCTTTCAAGTCTCAGCAGCAGCCGGTTCTGAAATCAAAAGATTGGTGGCCCAAGAGCGCGGACAATTTAAAGCCTTGAATTTACAATGATTGCTTGCGATGGCTAATAGCGCTGGTGAGAACGGACATAGCGCCGATACCAGCGCGCCCTCCCTATGCCGCAAAAAATCTTCATTATTACTGGAACAACCGCCGTTGGAAAAACGGAATTCGCCCTTGATTTTGCAGAACAAGTGAATGCCGAAATTGTGTCCTGCGATGCTTCGCTCTTTTACCGTGGCATGGATATTGGGACCGCCAAACCCAGCCTCGCGGAGCAAAAACGCGTCCCCCATCACATGCTAGATATTTGCCAGGTGGATCAACCCTACTCGATTGTCTCCTATGTAGCCGACGTACGCACAATAATTGCAGCCATTTTTGAGCGGGGACGCTCGGTGCTGGCGACCGGGGGCAGCGGCTTTTACTTAAAAAGCTTTTTGTATCCGGTGACAGACCGAGTCGACGTCTCAGAAAACATTCGTACTCAAGTGGCGCAGTATTTTTCTAACGAGGGCTTAATCGGACTCTTAGGGCGCCTCGACGCTTGCAATCCGGATGGACTGGGAACTTTAGACCGCTGCAACCCGCGGCGTGTACAGCGAGCGCTCGAACGCTGCATGGCCTCTGGCAAGACTTTAGCTGAGCTGCAGGCAGAATTTGAGGCTCAGCCAGCACCCTACGCTGAGTGCGAAAAAGAATTGATTCTACTCGAGCGCAGTGTCGAAGATTTACGGTCGCGCTGCGCGCTACGCGTCGATGCTATGCTGGAAGCGGGTTTGATCGAGGAAGTGGCTCAATTAAAGCGGCAGGGAATTGAGCGCAACCCCAGCGCAGC
>CAWVTP010000084.1:0-8774 GCA_963933035.1 uncultured Puniceicoccaceae bacterium
TTGCTGTGCGTTGGCGAGAGAGCCTTGCCTGCATCACAGCAAATCGGCAATCTCGACACATGGGAGGTTTACAGAGGTGCCCATAGGCAAATGTGATGCATTAAAAGAACACATCCAGCTAAGCTGTTGAGGTGATCACCTAAAAGCCCTCGCTTACAATCCCTACACTATTGACCACTCGTCTTAGTACTGCCTTCGAGCTGCTTAAAGGCTAGAGCCGACTTCTCTTCGTTAACATCAACAAACAATGCATCATCCTCTTTGATGGTGCCCGCTAGGATTGACTCAGCTAATGCATCCTCAAGATGGCGTTCGATCGAACGTCTGAGCGGACGTGCACCAAACTTCTCATCATAACCTTGATCGATCAAAAACTGCTTCGCCGCCGGAGTGAAATCAAACGTCAGGCCGCGCCCTTTCAAGCGATCTGCAACATTTTTCAGTTCGATTTCCACAATCGAATGCATGTCATCACCTGTCAATGAGCGGAATATCACCAATTCGTTTAAACGATTCAAAAACTCAGGCTTAAAAACACGCTTGGTTTCATCAATGATTTTATCACGGATTTTATCGTACTCATTAAGTGAACTATTCTCAATGCCGAAGCCCATCGAAGTGTTACGCTGCAGGATCTCCGCACCCACATTTGAAGTCATGATCAGGATCGTGTTTCTGAAATCGACTTTGCGCCCCAAACTGTCCGTCAAGCGCCCCTCTTCGAGTACCTGCAGTAAGATCTGTACCACATCAGGATGGGCTTTCTCAATTTCATCAAACAACACCACTGAGTAAGGCTTGCGACGGACCGCTTCGGTTAATTGTCCGCCCTCTTCATAGCCAACGTAGCCAGGAGGCGAGCCCACCAAACGCGACACCGCAAACTTCTCCATGTATTCAGACATATCAATTTGAATGATAGCATCTTTCTCCCCAAACATTTTTTCGGCCAGCGACTTGGCCAGCAAGGTCTTGCCGACGCCTGTGGGCCCTAGGAACATGAAAGATCCGATTGGGCGCTTGGGGTCTTTTAAATCAGCGCGGGATCTTCTTAAGGCTTTGGCCACCGCCTCCGTTGCGCGGGGCTGCCCAATAACTTCTGCAGAGAGTTCCGTCTCTAGTTTGAGCAACTTCTGACTATCCTTATCATCCATGCGCGAGAGCGGGATACCAGTCCAGGCAGCCACGACCCGAAGCATCTCATCCTCTCCCACCGTCAAACGATTTTGATCACGACTCAGCTTCCAAGACTCGGTAGCCTCCTGTTGGGTCTGACGTAGCTGTTTTTCCTCGTCACGATAGCTGGCCGCTTTTTCAAACATTTGCTGGGCGATAGCCTCTTCTTTCAACGCACAGACGGCATCAATTTTTTCGCTCATTTCAGCGATTTCTGGAGGTGCCTTGAAGGACTCGATTCGCGAACGAGCACCCGCTTCATCTAAAATATCGATCGCCTTGTCTGGTAAAAAACGTGAGGTTATATAGCGATCGGATAGCTTGGCAGCCGCCACTAAGGCATCATCTGAAAAGTGCACCTTATGGTGCTCTTCATATTTACTACGAATACCCTTGAGGATCAAGATGGTATCCGTAACCGAAGGAGCTTCGACCTTCACCGATTGGAAACGGCGATCCAATGCACTATCCTTTTCAATGTGCTTGCGGTGCTCCGCTAATGTGGTGGCTCCAATGCATTGGAGCTCTCCACGGCTCAAGGCAGGTTTGAATATATTGGACGCATCCATGGCGCCCTCGGCTGCACCAGCCCCGACAATCGTGTGGATCTCATCGATAAAAATAATAACGTTTTTTACCCGACGGACCTCATCCATCACCGCCTTAATCCGTTCTTCAAACTGCCCCCGGTACTTGGTCCCAGCAACCATCAAGGCCAAATCGAGTGTAATGACGCGCTTGTCTTCTAATATCTCGGGGACCAAGCCTGATGCAATCTCGAGCGCTAAACCTTCGACGATCGCCGTCTTGCCGACACCCGCTTCCCCGATTAAAATTGGGTTGTTTTTATTGCGGCGACACAAGATTTGAATCACACGCTTGATTTCATCTTTGCGACCCACAACAGGATCGAGTTCACCGAGTTGAGCCAGCTCAGTCAAATCACGCCCAAAAGCCTTTAATGCCGGCGTCTTGCTATCCTTGCGCTCTTCAGGGGCTGCTCCCGCAGAACCGGCCGTGGCGGAGTTTTCCACATCGCCTGAAAAATTGGGATCTAATTCCGCCAAGATTTCGTTTCGGCAACGTTCAATATCGACATCGAGTGACTTCAACACACGTGCAGCGACCCCTTCACCCTCGCGCAAGAGTCCTAATAAAATGTGCTCCGTACCGACATAGGAATGATTCAATGCCTTGGCTTCCTTTCCTGCCAATGCGAGCACCTTTTTGACACGGGGCGTGTAGGGAATGTTGCCCGAAGGCTTACTCTCTGGCCCCGAACCAACTTGTTTTTCAACCGCAGTCCGAACCGTCAGCAAGTCGAGCCCCATCTTTTGCAAGACATTCACCGCGACCCCCTGCCCCAAATTGATCAAGCCCAAAAGCAAGTGCTCCGTGCCCACATAGTTGTGGTGAAAACGGTCGGCTTCTTTACGAGATAATGCGAGAACTTGTTGAGCTCGAGGTGTAAAATTGTTCATTGGTTCCATGGTAGGTATTTAATAATGGCTAATGATTGGCGGCTTAATTTGCCGTAAAATTCATATCAAGCTTGGGTAATTGTTGTAACTCCTCACGAATAATTTCGGCACGTTTGCAATCACGCATGTCCGCATCCAGTTCTGCAGCCGCAGCGACTTGGATGTGCGCAGGTTGACAGGCGATACAAAGCCGGTCGATAAGTACCCGACAATTATCAGGCAGCATATTAAAATCGACTGCTAAACGCAAGAACGATAAACGGTTCATGGCTTCATCTGAGCTAATGTGATAGGCATTTTGCAGCAGCCCATAAGACCGACCGATTTGATCTAAGATCTGTAAACTCTTTTGCTCAAGCTGACAAAACCGTGCGTTAATTTCCTGATCGATAACGGTTTTCAACACCTGTGCTAAGCGGTTGATGATCGTCGCTTCACTCTCCCCTAAAGTTTGTTGATTAGAAATTTGAAAAACATGGCCACTGGCCTCAGAGCCTTCGCCGAAGAGACCCCGCACCGTAATTCCCAAGTGATTGACAGCGCGGACAACGCGCTCCATGTGCCCTGAAAGCACTAAGCCAGGCAAATGCATCATAACAGAAGCACGCAGACCCGTGCCCAAATTGGTCGGACAAGCCGTCAAATATCCATACTCCGGCGAAAAAGCGTAATTGAGTGATTGCTCCAATTGGGAATCAAAGGCATCTACTTTTTTCCACAGTGCTTTTAAGTTAAAGCCGGACTTCAAAAACTGTATCCGTAAATGGTCCTCCTCGTTGATCATGACCGAACAGCCCTGACGTTGATCCATGATGACAGCAGCACCCTCAGGCTCTTCACAAAGCTCCTTACTAATTAGGTGCCGTTCACGCAAAACTTGCCGATCCCGATCATTTAATTCGTCAATCGCCAAAAAAACGGGTTTTTTAATTCCTTTTAAACTTTCAATGGCTGTGCCGCACTTAGCCACAATGGCACAACGCTGTGACTTATTGGCACGAGCTGGAAAAACTGAATCAGCCAAATTCCGGGCCAGTCGAATACGCGAACTGAGCACCACAGCCGAGGTTGCTCGTGTAGTATTCAGCAACTCAGTGCGCTCGTTTTGAATGATGCGATCAATCAACCTCATGATATGCTCTCGGTCTCGACCAATGCTTTGCAGTGATTAATTTGGTCACGATATTTAGCCGCATCTTCGTAAGCCTCCGTTTCAATTGCCTCACTCAATGCAGCCTGCAACTGTAGGAGTTTCATGCGACTATTTAGTGAAGCCAGAGACTGCTCGGGCACTTTGCCCACATGCTTTTGCCCAAAATGCATGTCTTGAATCATACCAGCTAGGGGCTGTTTGAATACAGTAAAACAATGTTCGCAGCCCAGTCTTCCATTGGTTTGCAGATCCGAAAAATCCAATCCGCACTCATCACATTTGACCTTAGATTTTGTCGCATCAATTGGATGTAGTTCATGATTCTTAAGAACCTCCTCAAACGAAAAGCCTGGGGGAACTTGAGCGCCAATTAAGCCCTTTTCACTAGCACAAGCTTCACACAAATCTACCTTCAACATTTTGTTGTTGATGATTTGAGTCAGGTGAACCGTTGCGGGTTGATCGCACAAGCAACATTTAACTGATTTTGCCATACTAATATTTTAAATGAATTATACAAAGTGCTCAGACTATGTGCAAGATAACAGCAACATTGCCGATGACTAAGAACTATTTTTAAATTATTTTAGCAGTATGTGTACCGATTACAATCGCTAGCACTCGATTTCTTAAAATTGAGCTCAAATGAAAGTACCGTCTTTTTTAGTTCTAGCTTGAAACGACTCTAAAAAACGGGCGGTGAGAGTGCCGGGCTTTCCATCGCCGATCGAACGAGCATCCACCTCCACAATCGGTATGATTTCGGCAGCAGTCCCAGTCAAAAATAATTCATCGCACACCCAAATATCGTAACGTGTCAAATTAGCCTCTCGCCATGGCACACCTAACTCATCGGCAATGGCTAATACCGTGTCTCGTGTAATACCCTTCAAAGCACCTGCACTCGCGGCAGGAGTGATCAATTCTCCCTTGTGGCAAATAAACACATTATCACCGGTGCACTCGGCGACATACCCCTGATCATTCAGCATAATCGCCTCATGGTATCCTAGATGCTGTGCTTCTATTTTTGCGAGAATGTTATTTAAATAGTTTAAGGATTTAACCGTGGGCGGCAATGCCGCGGCGTTGCAGCGACGCGTCGGAACGGTGATAATTTCTAAGCCCTCGCGATAAAACTTCTCTGGATAGAGCTGAATACTGTCCGCAATAATAATGAGTTGAGGATGATCACAATTCTGGATCGATAGCCCTAAACTACCCACGCCTCTGGTAACGACTAAACGAATATAAGCATTCGTGAGCTGGTTAGCACGACAAGTCTCAATGACCGCATCGCTGAGTTGGGCACGCGACCAAGGCATTTTGAGCATGATGGCTTTAGCCGAGTACTCCAATCGCTCTAAATGAGCTTCTAGCTGAAAGATACAGCCATCGTACAAGCGGATGCCCTCAAAGATACCATCCCCATACAGCAGCCCATGATCAAAAACCGAGACCATTGCAGCAGATTGATCCACCAACCCGTCATTCATATATATTTTCATCGATCTTGAACATGATCGAGCCAGCAGATTTGTCTAGCCCGTATATTGCATCCATTCCAGAGACATCTGAAGGAAATGCGTACCCAAGTCGTATAAACTTGAGAAATATCTGTGTACAGAAAGCTGAAAAATATACGAAAAACGAATAAAGGGCACCTTCAACCCGGATTATGCGATGAAATGGACAAGGTGCTCGGTAACTGAAAGCCGAGGGAGCGTATATACATACGCGACTGCTGGTCTGATAGGCAAAGCTGTGCCTTGGTCGCCTAAGTTCCGAGCAATGCGACAAGACCGTATGCGAAGGACCGGACCACACTTTGAGCACCCTATTGATGAGCACATTCCCAATGCTAAAAATCGCAATATATAACTGTGGTACAGTTACTTGCATATAAAATTCCAACATTTTAAGAGTCCATTTGCCTAGTTCGGATTCAAGTCCAAAAAAGCCCATGGGCATAGAGATAGCCGGCGTCCATCCCACTAATCCACAAAACGACTCACCGTCGTGGAAATAACTCGCCGTTCGTCCACTTCGTTGATGGTGACTTGTAGGCCATAAAGTCGCAATTTCTGCCCCTTTCGTGGCAATTTCCCCAACTCCAAGGTAATCAATCCGCCAAAGGTGGAAACTTCGTCGTTATCAATTTCTATTTCTAACTTTGCTTCAATCTCGTGCAAAGGTGTCAGACCAGAAATTTTGTAATGGTTGATAGTCGCCAATTCCTCAATCTGAACTTCCTCGCTATCAAACTCATCCTGAATATCGCCCACCAATTTCTCTAAAATACTTTCCAGCGTCACCACTCCAACAACTCCGCCAAAAGTATCTTCCACCAATGCCATGTGAAATTTAGCGCGTAGCATGCGCTCCAGAGCCTCCTCCAAGGGCGTCTCTAAAGTAAACTGCGCAATCATCCGCTTCAATTTGACGGGCTGAGCTAAAAGCGCGCTATCGGTTGCGCGAAAAATATCCTTGATATGAATAATACCAATGCACTGATCAAGTGAACCGTAGCAAAGTGGAAAGCGAGTATGGCCAGCAACTTGCATCCGATCCAAATTCTTTTCATAGCTTTGATCCAAATCATACACAACCACTTGATTTCGAGGAAGCAATACATCGTGAACCACCAATTCCTGCATTTGAATAGCACGGTTCACGATGCGCCGAATACCGCTGCTCAGTTCATGCGTCTCTTCCCCCATCGCGCGGATTTGCACATCAAAATCCAATGGGTTTAACTCATCCTCATGCGCGACACCAATGCGGGCATAGAAAAGTTTTTTTAAGCCACGAAAGATTAGCATGCACGGCCATGATAAGCCGTAAAAAAGATTAAATACACGATAAGACCTAAGCAAGGCCGCTTGCGCATTGCGCATGGCAATCCCCCGAGGCACGATTTCCGCAAAATAAAAATACACCATGATCGACATCATGAAGGACAGACAAAAAAGCCCAGCAGAGCTGGCGCCATCAGGCAGCGCATGATGGGACATGAAAGCCGCTCCTTGAGGGATCCAGACTAAGCTAGCAATGGCCAGACAAATGACTTTCCCAAAGCGAACGACACGAGCCACTTGATCCCCATGCTCCATCAGGCGCGCAATGCCTGCGATTTTCTTGACATCGTGAATAGCCGCTTGCTGATCACTCGCATAGCGAAATTTTACCAAACTGATCTCACACATCACCAAATAGGCATGTAGGCCCAAGGCGATCAAGGAGCCAATCCATGGGATCAGCTCAATCCACGCTGCTGCAGTCATACTCATGTGCACATACCATTCTTCAAACAACGATGCATTTCAGCCAGCAAACTTGCGTTTTCGGCCTCCGTGCCAATGCTAATGCGAATATACTCGCTCAAACCATAAGGATCCAATGGGCGCACAATGATGCCTCGGCTTTGTAGCTGCTCAAAGACTTTTCGACCCTCACCCACCCGGCACATGACAAAGTTAGCATCGCCAGTGTAACAGCTTAAGCCGAACTGCTGGAGTCCTGCACTCAGTTGTTGTCGCCCCGCAGCATTCGCTTTTTTGCAGCGGCGAACAAACTCGCTATCGTCCAGAGCTGCACAGGCAGCTGTTTGTGCTAAACTATTGACATTAAACGGCTGGCGCACGCGTTGCAGCAAACTGATCAATTCGGGTGCGGCATATCCATACCCCACACGCAGTCCGCCCAGACCATAAATCTTTGAGAAAGTCCGCAAAGCAATCAAAGGACGGCCCTGTTCTATTAAATGGCGCAGATCAACTGCCCGCTCTAAATATTCAGCGTAGGCTTCGTCGATACACAAGAGTACCCCCGCAGGTAAGTTTTCCGCAAGATAGACGAGCTCGGCTTCCGTGTTAGCTTGACCAGTCGGATTGTTGGGCGATGCCACAAAAACCATCGCAGTGCGCTCATTGACCGCGCCCAGAAGTGCTTGCACGTCATGACGAAAATCTGGCATGGGCACTTCCACTGGCTTAGCCCCAAAAAGCAGCGAGACCAGTTTGTAAACGATAAAGGCCTGCGCTCCCATGACAACTTCCACTCCCGGCCGCAAGAAACAATGCCCAAGTAGTTCAATAATCTCATTCGATCCATTGCCAACAATAATGGACTCCGGATTTAGGCCTCGCACAGCAGCAATTTTCTCACGTAAAGCATGGCAAGCGCCATCAGGATACAGTTGAACCTTCTCGATTGCCTGCCGCATCGCTTCCATTGCTCTAGGAGAAGGCCCTAGCGGATTTTCATTCGAGGCCAATTTGGCAATCGATGCTTCGTCGAGCCCATACTCGCGAGCTACTGCCTCAATTGGTTTGCCCGGCACATACACTGGTTGGGTTTGCACGCCTTTGTTGGCTATTTCTGCATAGTTCATCGATGTAGCATCACTGAATGCCTGCAATTTATTTGATTGCAACAAAAACTCTCCGATAAACAGCTCAAGTAATTATTCAAGCTAGCTCCTTATTCAGCAAACAATTCGAGACAATTCATTGGCCATCGCACAGATGAAACTAAAAACTCCAATACTGACACAAGCTGACGCGTACAGCATCGATCCATGAGGACGCAAGTTACTGCAAAAAACATTCTAAGATATCTATCATGGCCGCAATCAGAACATGCTGGATGTTTGAACCAAACGACTCGGCTCATAGCAGTGTTGCCCGCGAGCCTTACCGACAAGACGGCAAGTTAGAAACTTCGACTCTTAGGAGCTTTCCGAGGGTGTAATAAAGTTCACATCAAAAAATATTCAACTAATACACTTGTTCTGAACAGCCATTAGCATAGTTAATTAATTTTGAGTTACCCATTTCTATGAAGATTTTATTAACAGGTGTTTCCGGGCTACTAGGCCACAATTTTGCACTGGTTGCCGCTAAGCGCGGACACCAAATCTACGGCCTCTACCATCGTCGCAAACCGACCAGCCGGGGACTTTC
>CAWVTP010000085.1:0-8746 GCA_963933035.1 uncultured Puniceicoccaceae bacterium
TTGAATGCCCATTAAAGTCGAGTCTACTCTCGACTCAGGGTCACAATTTCCTTGTATATATTTATGAGTTTGACTGCAGAATCTATTTTAAACGCCATCCCCCAACATAGAGAAAGCCTTGCAGCTTTAAGGGAAATCCTCCTAGCGAATGCATTGATGATCGGCGAAATCCCCGCTCCAACATTTGAGGAAGACGCTCGCATAACCTTCATCATCAATCGTTTTACGGAATTAGGACTGCAAAAAATTTCGATTGATGAAGCCGGAAATGGGATGGCGATGATTCCGGGCACCAATGGCCGCAAAAACTTATTAATTTGCGCCCATGCGGATACCGTATTTAATGCTAAAATTGATCATGCCATGTCGGTTGGCCCCGACACCATTCAAGGGCCGGGCATTGGGGACAACAGTTTAGGGCTCGCCGCCATCGCCACCTTACCCGAGATTCTCGATCACCTCGACATCCAGCTTGAAGACAATATCATCCTACTTGCTTGCGCGAAAAGCTTGGGTCGCGGCGACCTAGGAGGCATGCGCTTTTTCTTAGAAAATAATCAATTGCCACTGCGTTCAGCTATTTGTATTGAAGGCATTCAATTAGGCCGTCTGGCCTACACTTCAATTGGAATGCTGCGCGGCGAAATCACTGTTGAACTACCACCAGACTACGACTGGAACAAATTTGGCGCCGCAGGCAGTGTGGTGCTGCTCAATAAGGTGGTGCAACGCATCATGGAAATCCCCATTCCAATGGAGCCGCCCACCCGAATTCACTTTGGTTCGATGAACGCAGGCACTTCCTATGGGACGGAGCCCACCACCGCTACGCTGCGCTTTGAAATCCGCAGTGAGAAAGTTGGCATGGCCGCAGAAATGCGACAAAAGATCGAAGCCATTATCGATGAAATTGCCACCCACTCAGATACATCGATTTCGTTATCTGTGATCGCCCAGCGAACCAAATCTGGCCTCGACTACTCGCATCCCATGGTGCAAACGATGCGTTCGATTTTGAAGGAATTGGAAATCAAGCCCCAAGATCGACCCAGCGTGGGCGAGCTCTGTGCCCTCATCAAAGAGGGCATCCCGGGTGTTACCATAGGTCTCACCAAAGGCCGCGATAAAAATGAACTTAAAGAGTCGATTGCCATCGATCCCATATTTGATGGCTTGTCGCAGCTAGTAGCCTTAATACAGTCAATTGACGGAGGATTTTGTGATGGAAGATAAAATTGAAAAGTGGTTAAAGACCAACACATTTCACCACGGTGAGTTTTGGGATTTACGCGCACTCGTTGCTCAAAAAAAAGCGCAAAAGCTTAAGATCTCCCTCTGTATTCCGACCCTAAATGAGGAAAAGACGATCGGTAAAGAGATCGTCATCCTGAAATCGGAACTGATGGAGCGCTATCCTCTGATCGATGAATTTGCGGTCATCGACAGCGGATCTGCGGACAAAACCCTAGCAGTGGCAGCTGCTTTTGGTGCGGATACCTACAGCGCAGCCGATATTTTACCCGAAGAGGGTCATAAGCGCGGCAAAGGAGAAAACCTGTGGAAGGCCATCTATCAACTGCAAGGCGATATCATCGTCTACGTAGATGCCGACATAAAAAACATTCACCCGCGCTTTGTTACTGGTATCGTTGCCCCCTTAATCTATAACGAATCGATCAAGTACTGCAAAGCCTTTTACGACCGCCCGATGGCCTACTCTTCAGGCATCCGACCCAGCGGCGGTGGCCGGGTGACAGAAATCCTGATCCGCCCACTATTTTCCTTATTTTTCCCAGAATTGACCGCGCTGATCCAGCCGCTTTCAGGTGAATTTGCAGTCCGCCGAGAAGTGCTCGAACGCATCTCCTTCCCCATTGGCTACGGTGTTGAAACCGCTCACATCTTGGATGTCTACCGTCAATGGGGACTCGAAGCCTTTGCGCAATGCGACCTCGATCAACGCATCCATCGCAATCAGAGCACCAATGCATTAGGCAAGATGTCCTTTGGCATTCTACAAACCTTCATCAACCGACTCAAAAGCTTCGACATTGTGGATCGCCTTCCCGATTTAGCAACTCTATACCGACAATTTCAGGCCGAGGGCAACCGCTATGAACAAGTCAAACGAGAAATCGTCGAATACGAGCGACCGCCCATGATCACCATCCCCGCTTATCGCAAAAAGTACGGAGTGGCCGAAGAGGATGCAGCCCATTAAACTGGCAATCGTCCACTATCACCTCAAACGCGGCGGAGTGACCCGCGTTATCGAGTCTACGATTGAAGCAGCCCGCAAACATGCTCCTGAGCTAGCGTTCACGTTGATATCTGGCCAGAACTCAAATGCTTTTAGTCCAAATATCGCTTGCTACGAAGTTCCAGCACTTAACTACGCAAGTAAACGGTCGTGTTCAACGAGCGCCGAGCAACTGGTCGAGCAGCTAAAAGCTGCCGCCATCCAGGGACTGGGTTCGCTCCCCGATGTGTGGCACATTCACAACCACAGCTTAGGAAAAATCCCAGCCTTTGAATCTGCAGTCCATCAATTAGCCCAAGAGGGCGCTCGCATTCTGCTACAAATCCACGATTTTGCAGAAGATGGGCGTCCAAAAAATTACACCCAGCTTCAAGATAAAAATAAGCTCTACCCGCTTGCACCTGGGATCCAGTATGCCGTCATCAACTCACGGGATCAGCAGCAGCTACAGGAAGCAGGCTTTCCTGATGAGCAGCTCAAGCTATTGGCCAACCCCGTCACAGCGCCAGCAAACGCCACTGTTCCGATCCAGGCCCAAAAGCAGCTTTTGACCCAACTAAACGCGGAACGTCTTATCGTGTATCCGGTGCGCGCCGTACGACGTAAGAATTTAGGCGAATTTCTTCTTTGGGCAGCTCTTGCGGAGCCAGGAGAGGTTTTCGCCATGACACTGGGCCCGACAAACGAAGCCTATCGCGCTCGCTATCAGGCCTGGCAAGCACTCAGTCAAGAGTTGGCGCTACCAGTCCACTGGGAGATTGGCGAATCGATCAATGCATCCTTTGAGTGTATTATGCAATCGGCATCCGCAATCCTCAATACCAGCATCGCAGAGGGCTTTGGCCTCACCTTTCTAGAACCTTGGTTATTTGCTAAGGGGCTTTTAGGACGCAAGCTGCCGGATATCACGGCTGACTTTAAGGCCCAAGGAATTGATCTTTCCAATTTATACACGGCACTCCCCATCCCCAAAGCCTATGTATGTCTTTCTGACTTAGAACACGCCATAGCAAAGGGACTCCAACAGGCCTATGCCAGCTATCAGCGAGCATTGCCACAGGACGCGGTAGAACGCGCGCTCCAAGCAATTCACTGTGGCCCCGATCACATTGACTTTGGAGGACTCGACGAGGCCCAACAAGCAGCCATCATTCGACAGGTCCAACAAGACCCATCCACCAAAAATCTTTTAAAGCCCCACTTAACAATAAAGCTAGCATCGACGGAGCACATTAAAAAAAATGCCGCAGCCATACAAACTTGCTATAACGAGAAGATCTACATCCAAGAATTACAGGCCATCTACCAACAAGCGCTGGGGCACAGCAATTCAGCCAACAAATACAGCCTAAAGCCACTGCACTCAGCAAATGTTCTCTCACGTTTCCTCAAGCCCGAAAACTTCCGTCTGCTGCGGACTTAGCATCATTTACACAAAATTCTTCAATCACAACATGAGATCAGCACACAGCGCTGAACGAAGCAGGCGGTGGGTGCCCGCTACCAAAAGGTTTGTAAGGGCGGCGTGGTGCACGAGTCGCTCGCCTCGATCAACAACTCCATAACTGTTCAAAACGGTATCACTAATCGTGAGAAAATACGACATGCCGAGCAACGCGGCGATCAAGCCGTCAGTTCTCACAACTCTACCTAAACAAGTTCAAGCGCTCACACTTGCCTTTGATAATTCATCCCAAATTATGCAATCGCTTGCGCAAGGTGCTCGGGAAATGCAGGCCGAGAAAGCGTATACATATACGTGACTGCTGGCCTGATAGGCAACCCATGTACCTTGATCGCTTAAGACATTTTTGAGCACCCTCTTGGTGAACACATTTCTAATGCGATGCACTGGAAATGTAACTGATATAAAGTAACGTGCACATAAAGCCATATTGCTTAAAAAATCCGCTCACACAATTCGGGCTCCCTAAACATACCATACGCCCATCTGCAGTCAGTAAAAAGAACTTCCTGTTCATCGGCTCACAAAATGCCGATAAACGCTCTGCGATTTTTTACTCGATCATTGTCTCATGCCAGCGACATGGAATTGATCCACTCGGCTACATGACAAGCCGACTGCATCGATTGCCACAAATGGGTAATCAAGATGATCTCGACCCACTTCTTCCAGCCAATTGGAAAGAAACTTAATAAAACTCGATAGGATGAGAAAGTTGAACAACTGAACGAGACAAAAACGCAAAAAATATCAGCCTAACAATTTAAACTGACCAAACAACACAATCTGTCAGATCAATTGCTCACTATTACAAGCTGCCTGCACTCGATCGTTGATGACAACCAATGACAATGACCATTTTTTGTTCATTATCCAGCTTCTGCAAAATCTGCAAAAAATCTCAGAAGACTCCCTAGGACTTCGCAGCCCTAGATTGCAGATTAAAATAAGTAGGCGCCTGCGTAAAGATTCAGATCACTTTGCCCGTCATATAGAGAATAGCAAGTGCACAGCCATTAAAAAATACCATTGACAAAAGATCTATTGATTTAATATATTAAATATCGGACCCCATTTTCCATCCATACTTATGATTACGCGAAATTGCTTCCTCACCCTACTGTGTTCACTCCTGCCTGGCATCCAGATACAAGCGATTGAAAGAACCCTTAGCGCCCGTGATGGCAACAGCTGCCAAGCCATTCAAGCTGCAATCGACACCTTGCCCGCCAATCGCTCGCATATAGCAACCATAACTTTAGAGGGTGAGTTCCAGTTAAAAAAATCCATTCGCTTACCCAATTTCACGCGACTCGACCTCCGCTCAGCCAAACTAACGTTGGCAGCCCAGTCGCACGCTTCCATAATCGTTAATGCCGACCCTGAAGCCGGCAACCATCATCTTCAGATTATCGGCGGCCTACTAGATGGACGCACGGCAGACCAAGGCATCGGCGATTACCATGGTATTGAATTTACGCGCGTGCAAGCAGCGCACATTGTCGATATTGATATACGCAACTGCAGCGGTGACGGTATCCGCTTGACCGGAAAAGGCCGTCATTCTCGCGACTTGCAACTTCGTGGTCTCCGCTTATATGATAATCGCCGCTGCGGACTCAACGTCATGTGGGCAGAGCGCAACATTTTCGTCAGCGATGTTTTTGCAAAGGGCAATGGTGAAGTGGGCATCCGCTCTGATCACTCCGAAGGTCTATATCAAAACATTGCAGCCGATCAGAATAGCGGACATGGCATCTTCATCCGCAATATTTTTGGGGGAACCTATAACAATTTGACGGCGACTCGCAACGGTGGCTACGGGATCCACGTTCAAGGAATGGTGTGCAGCCGCGGTAGCAATTGGGGCGCCCACAATAATAGCACACAAAAGCCCGGCAAGTTCCCCGACCTCTATTTCGATGCCGATGCGAGTTTATCCTACGGCATCTCCAAGCACACTGTTCTCAGCAATCTACTCGCAGGCAACTTCCACGAGTATGGACCCGCGACCAGCGGACAAGCCGTTCGCTTTGGGCCAGGTGTCCAAGCTGGTCTACAAATCCATAACCTCATGGAACTGAAATGAAGATAAGTCGCCATCTCCTCCTAGCACATGTATGTTTGAGCTTAATCGCTAGCGCTCAAATTCATTTCTCAGAATCCTCGCCTTTACTCGGTCCCGGCGGCGAAGTATTGAACCCACCACTCGCCCGTATCGACGTCACTCGTCAGCTGGCGGGCCCCATTCCAGACCTTGAACCTAGTGAGTGGACCGTCGCCGTTTGGAATTTCCCAGCATGGAACCCCGGTGGTAAACACTGGCCAGAATTAGCCGAGCAAAAGCCTTTGTGCATTCCACTGCTATACGATTCAAAAGATCCGAAAGTTCGCTATCGGGGGACTCCCTACTACCGTCAGGCCGACAAACGTGTCATGGATTGGCATATTAAGTGGATGCGCGATGCCGGCATCAATTTGGTGATGTTTGACTGGTACCCATCCGAGTCGAAAGAGGCCTTTGATAATTCTCCTCGTCACCGTCATATCAACGACTCGATCGAAGTTGGCTTCCTCGGAAAATCCCACACGGGTGCGGCCCCATTGAAAACGAATCCGTACGCAGACAAGATGCAATTTCTCACCATGTGGACCAACCACGGACATGCTTGGATTCCTAAGGGTACCATGGAGTATGCCTGCGAAAACTTCATGAATCAACCCAACTATTATCGTATTGATGGGAAACCGCTGGTGATTATCCATGCACCCGGACTGTTGCGAGAAGAGCACGGAGGTCCGGGAACAAATATGCAAAAAATGGAGCGATTACGAGCATGGGTTAGCGAGCAACGCGCCATCGCAAAATCGTATGGACATGCTGAAATCATCCTCACGCTGGGAGCCATCGCCCCACAGTATTCGCAAGGGTTCATTGACATCGGCTTTGATGCTGCCACCAACTATGTAACCCACGCAAAAAAAACACTTAGCGAGCAGCGCCCCATCGTCAAACACTTGAAAAAGGGCACCCGAGAGGGCACAGTTATAGCAGCCGACTACGAGACACAATTAATGCCATCGATGCGTGCGCACTGGGATGCCATGTACGCAGTATGGGGCCCCGAAGGCTTTCTACCAACCGTGACGCAACGAGAAGACTGGCGCCATTGGCATCCACAAGCGCGCATGTATCACTACCACAGCGGCAGCCCTGCCTTGTATACAAAAGCCTTAGAACAAGCCAAAAATAGTGTGCTCCAACATGGAGGCAGAAAGTTTATCACGGTAGGCATCTGGAATGAATTTTATGAAGGTGCCTACCTTGAACCTGACTTGAAATACGGCTTTGAGTACCTGCGGGCCATTCAATCGGTCTTTAAAAAATAATGATACCCTCCGCTAGAATGAAAACTCAAAACATTAAACGCATCAAAACAGCACAGTGTGCCGCCTACGGTAGCGCAGGGCTCGCAGACACCTTTTTGACTTTCGGTATCACCACCTTGGTCATGCCGATCTACAATATCGGCATGGGGATCGATGCGAAGTTGATCGGCTGGGCACTGGTGTTGCCGCGTATCCTTGATGCGATCACTGATCCCTTGATGGGCAATCTATCCGATAATACCCGCAGCCGCTTCGGCCGTCGACGGCAATATGTACTCATGGGAATTCTCTTATGCGCACTGCTATTTCCTTTTGTGTGGATGCCCCCGACCACGTCCGAAACAGTGACGGTGGGCTACTTGATTGGAATCATGTGCCTATTCTCGATTGCCTATACCATTTTTAATGTGCCCTACACTGCGCTCGGATACGAAATCACGCAAGATTACGATGAACGTACGCGCCTCTTTGCCTGGCGGATGTATTTTGCCACCGCAGCCGGTGTGACGATACAGTGGCTGTATAAACTCTGTTTGATGGCCGGCGAGACGGAGGTTGAGGGCGTACGCGTTGTTAGTTGGCTCATTGCAGGCCTGGTGCTCTTATTTGGGGTCATTCCCGCCTTTGCCGCCAAGGAGCAGAGCGTCGTGGAAAAACAAGACAAAGTCCACTTGTTCACAGCAATGAAGAGCGCCCTGAAAAATCGCCCATTCATCCTGCTAATCATCAGCTATGTCATCTTGGTAACTGCCCTTTTCTCGACCGGCGCGCTCGGATTGTATATTAATATTTTCTATGTTTTTGATGGCGACAAAGACTCAGCAGCAACCGTCGCGGCCATCGTGGGCACGATTTTGATCGGCTCTGCCTTTGTCGGGATGCTACTGATCAAAAAACTGTCTGAACTGACCAGCAAAAAGACCGCCATGCTGATCTCCATGAGCGCCGCCCTATTTGCCGTCCTCCTCTCATGGTTTACCCTCACACCGAAGATGCCCTACTTGCAAATCGTCCATACCATCATTATGGGTATGGGTGTGCAAGGTGGCTGGTTGCTATTTAGTGCATTATTGGGCGATATTTGCGATGAAGATGAGCGCCAAACAGGCTTGCGCCAAGAGGGTATCTACAGTGCCGCCATGGGATTTTGCAACAAATGCGCTGGCGCATTTGTGGGTGTAGGCGCTGCCTACATGCTAGAATTTTCTGGTTACGTTGCCGGCATGGATCCTAACCCCGAGGTCGGCTACAAGATGAAAATTATCTTCGTCGCCATGCAAGCGGTCGGTCTGCTGGTCGCCCTCGTACTAATGGCCTGTTTTCCCATCACGCGTCAACGAGCCGAAGAGACTCGCCGTATCTTGGATGCTCGTAAACAAGACCATGCGCAAGGCGACTGAGAATCGCTCAACTGACACCACGCAAATCATAAAAATTCATGCTATCCCGTAAGCTATTACTCGCATCCTTGGCAATCGCTTGGCTAGCTCCACATGCTCAGGCCAGCGAAAAGTACCCTAATATCGTATTCATCGTCGCAGACGACCTCGGTTGGGCCGATACAAAAACCTCCTCTATCTGACAACTAGAACAGACCTATTTCGAATTGGCCAAAGCAGCCGGCATTCGTG
>CAWVTP010000086.1:0-8718 GCA_963933035.1 uncultured Puniceicoccaceae bacterium
CTCGCCAAGACCTCCGAGACCTTGGAAGCCTCCACCAGCTCATCCACTTTGGAGAGCTCTATTAGCTTTTTAACCAGCTTTAAGTTTTTCTTGTTCCGGTTCATGAATTAGAACTCTAAATATTAAGCAGATTTAGCCAACTCGCTAGCAGCAGAATTTGAGAACTGCTCTTTCTCGTCAGATGATAAATCGCGGTCCAACACAACCGAAGAGGTCTTGACCACAAGACGCGCGACTTCGTGACGAACATCCGACAGCATTTTCTGACGTTCCAGTTCAGTCGCCTCATGGGCCTTACGAATGATCGCCTCCGCATGGGCAGTAGCCTCTTGGGCTTTGTCTTCAACCATCTTCTTAGATAATTCGCGAGACTCCGCTAAGATTTTTTGCGCCTCCGTTGCTGCTTCTTTAATTTTTTCAGCACGCTCACGTTCGGCGGCGGCGAGCTGCACCTTCATTTCTTCAGCATACTGCAATCCATCGGCAATCTTTTGCTGACGATCATCTAAAGTTTCCGAGATTGGACGTACCACAAACTTGTATAGTACAAATGCGACGAGCGCAAAGTTGACCATTTGCGCAATCAAAGTCGGCAACTCAACACCAAACTTTTCGGTGATCATGGTTAACTTATTTGCACCTTCGACTGCATCTGGAGTCGCACTCGCCGCGTCGGCCACTAAAGAAAAGAGCGGCAGAGATACAAATAATAGAAGCGTCAAATACAAGGCTTTCATAATAAATTAAGTGATTAACAGAATGTTGGCGACCGATGAACGATCGCCAACAAGTACAATTCCAAATGATTAGCCCAAGAAGATCGCGAAGAAGACAATCGCTTCAGCGAAAGCCATCGCAATGATAGACTGAACCAAAACCTTAGTTGCTGCTTCTGGGTTGCGACCGACAGATTCGCAAGCCTTGAAACCGATTAGACCAATTCCTAAAGGCACAGCGAGTGCGGCGGCGGCAACATGCAGTTTACCGGTGATTTCTGCGAGTAGTTCGAACATTTTATGTATTCTGTTAGTTGTTTAGTTGGATTCGGAGTTGTTCACGCTTGTATTCATGATCCCAACACCAAAAGTTAGTGCGCATGCTCCTCATCGTGATTGGTCATCAAACCAATATAAATGGCAACGAGCAGCGTGAAAATAAGGGCCTGGACAACTCCGACCAGTACCTCATAGAAATAAAAGGGAATGGGGATCAAATATGGAACCATTCCCGTCATACTGGTCAGTAAATTCTCCCCGCCAAATACGTTTCCATATAAACGAAACGAGAGTGAAACTGGGCGAAATGCAATGGAGACAACCTCAATCAGACCCACCATGAGGAAAATAGGGATCAGCAAAGTATAAATTAACTTTGGCGTTTCTTTCTTATCAGCTTTGTTGCCAAATAGTTCCCAAATAAAGAAGCGTGGGCCCGCTACCCGTAAGCTAATTAGCAACCATGCGAACATAGCAACTAGCGCCATCCCCAAGGTGGCATTCAGATCCGAGTTGGCGGGGCGCATCCAATAATTTAAGTGGCCATCTTCATAAAATCCAAAAACACCCACCCCTGGAATCAAGCCGCTCCAGTTGTGAATCAAAATAAAAACAAACAATCCAATCAAAAGCGGAAACGCCATCGGAAACGCTTTTTTACCTAAAATCGGCTCTAACAAGCCCCGTAATCCGTCAACAAGCGCCTCAAAAACAGCTTGCCACTTACCCGGGATGAGCGTCGGTCGTCCTACAGCAGTGCGAACCAAAACGATGAAGGCAATTGAAATGGCCCAAGTGGTTAGAATTGAATTCGTCAAAGGAAGACCCATCAAATCAGTCAACTCGTAAGGTGAAGGACTCACCCCGCTCTCACCTGCCGCCATGAGTGCAGTTGTTGATAAGCAGAATAGAATGGATCGCTGAATAAAATTTTTCACTGAGTGCCGTAAATTAAAACTGCGCCACTTAGTGAATTTATTCGGAATTGAGGTCAATACTCGATTTGCAGTACACATACCTAGTATTAGCAAAACTTATCAAAACAATTAACATATTATTTACAAGTTGTAGACTTGTCAGGATTACTGAGGGTAGATTAAATTATTGAATGCCCAATGTTACTGATTTAACCGGACAGATAAGCCGACTCAGGGAGAAAAAGACCTGGAATCAGCCGGATACCCACCCCACTCCAAATTCCTGTGCTCGCAAGCTTAAGCTCCGCACTTCTTTGTTTACCTATTTTATTTATGGCCTTTTGGCCTGCGCCATCGTCAGTCAACTGATCTTGCTGCTTTATTTTAGTCCGTAAAGCTCTCTTAGATCCCTTTCACTAGTTAAGTGGCCTGATTTACTGCGAAACAGACCAAGCGTACATCATTATGGTGAACGCCTCGGCCATTGTTGTTTATCCCAAGTGCCCGGTATTCAAGAAGGCTGTTTTAGGGCACCTCTGGAAACCTCCCATGTGCCGAGATTGCCGATTTGCTGTGATGCAGGCAAGGCTCTCTCGCCAACGGTTGGGCTGGAAGCCCTGCCTTGGCGAGAGCAACGCCGCCAACGCATAGTCGGGATTGGATTTACAGACGACTGGCTTGCAACGAATAGTAAGCATCCATTAGGTTTTGAAAGTAAGTGACTGTTTCGTGCGGCCAATCCAGCTCGGTATCAATGGACCACTTTGGATGCTGCTGTAACTTTTCACAGGCCCACTCATAATACGGAAGATCGTCAGTTCTAAAATAGAAGCGTCCTTTTTCGGACACACGCATTGCTAATTGATCCAAAAACTCCTTTTTCACCATACGCCGACGATGATGGCGGGCCTTGGGCCATGGATCGGGAAACAACATCAATACTGCGGAAAAATGAATGGATTTCGGCAGCGCTTCTAAAAACTCCAACAGCTCTGCTTGATAAAAAAAGCAATTGTTCAACTCACTAAGTTCGCTTTTATCA
Source organism: uncultured Puniceicoccaceae bacterium (assembly GCA_963933035.1). GTDB lineage: Bacteria > Verrucomicrobiota > Verrucomicrobiia > Opitutales > Coraliomargaritaceae > CAWVTP01. The sequence continues at coordinate 2,955 of CAWVTP010000086.1, forward strand.
TGACACTTTCGAATGCGCTTATTGATCAAATCAATCCCAACGCATACGGTCTCAGGGTGAAGGCTGGCGTAGTTCGTCAACCAATGACCGTGACCACAACCCGCTTCAAAAAAGATTGATTGGACACCGTCCAAATCTTGCTCCAAGCAATGGCGCAAGGATACCATACGCTCTTTTTTCCGAGCCATTACTTCCATGTAATCTGCAGATACTTGCAACATGCAGCCTTTAATTCGTATGCTGTAAATTGGGTCAAGCCAGTAATCGTCAGAAGTTCACCCTCGCAATGATTTTTGAATCCGAACTGTGCAAACGGATTTTTTGAGCCTTCGGATTATAATTGTCAGCTGCGCATCCGGTCTTGTCGTATTGCTCGGAACTGAGGCGAGCAAGGCACCTGAATGCCTATTAAACCAGCAGTCACGTATGGTTTATTCGCTTGCTCGGCCTGCAGTTAACGAGCAGCTAGCTCAAGCTGCTGCATAATCCGGGTTGAATGGCCACTATGAAAAACCATGACTGTTGTGCTTACTGTACGCTTATAGCCAAAAGCTAATCCTGGGCATGTTCATTCACATTCACCACTTGCTGATGGCTGGATACCGGCAAGGTGAAATCAAAGCGAGTCCCCTGCCCCAGCACACTCGCTACCTGAACGGTCCCGCCGTGTAATTCGACAACGTTTTTAACAATACTCAAACCAAGGCCGGTGCCCCCACCCTCAACAGAGCGACCTTTTTCTGCGCGATAAAATCGCTCAAAAAGACGCCCTAAGTCCTTTTCAGCAATCCCAGGCCCATCGTCCGATACCGCACATATAAACTGCGCATTTGCTGCGTCGTAAATAACGCGAATTTGCAGCACAGTAAAAGAGGCTGCATAGCGAAATACATTCGAGACTAAATTATCCAGCACTTGGCGCATCTGAAAGCGATCAAAGGCAAATGCCTCGAAAGGAGCTGTATACTCAAATTTAATTTTTTGCGAAGCACTGTCTAAACGAGGTGTGTAGTCAGCCAACACCTCCTGTACGACTGCTTTAAACGACTGAATCGACCACTTGAGCGGCAGCGATTTTGATTCCAAACGGGACAAGGTCAATAAATCCTCCACTAAGAGGTGTAAACGCTCTGCATTACGACTGATTTTATCTAAAAAGCGCGCTCGAGAGGTCGCATCAATTTCGGATGCCTCTTCAATCAGAGTATCGGTGTAACCTTTTATAATCGTCAAAGGCGTTCGAAATTCATGCGAGACATTGGCCACAAATTCCCTTTGGACGAGCTGCAACTGTTTGAGCTCTGTCACATCGTGCAAAACGAGTATCGTCACATACGGCTTGGATTTTCCAATGCCGCGCACCTTGGAATACGATAACTCGAACCACAATTTTTGCCCCTGGTGCTCAAAACTGATAGAACTCGTTCCACTCGATTTTACCTTGTTGGGAATTTTATCTAAAATTTCAAGTAGACGAACCGTGCGCAAAACCGACTCCAGTCGCATTCCCTTTAAAGAGTAACCTTGATTGAGCAATCGATCTGCGGGCCGATTTGAAAACTCAATAGTATGCTCAGCATTAAAAATGACCACAATTTCTTGAACAGCACTTAGCATTGCGTCCACCTGCTTATGGTAGCTAGAATTTTGCTCGGTAAAACGACTATAACTATCCGAAAGCTGATTGACCTCGGCAACTAATCCGTCGAGGCCATATCGTGCCAATGTCTCCCAAGAACTCTTGGATAAATATTTCCCCCTAATAGCCAGCGCCGATCCAATCTCACGAACAAAGCGCCGGCAACGAATCCACCTTAGCTGTTGATAAGCAATTAGCAGCGCGAGGATCAGGCACAGTATCTCCATCAGACATCAACTGCTCGATAACCGACCCCACGCACCGTTTCGATCATGGCTGAGGCAGATTTTAATTTTTCGCGAACCCTGCGCACATGAGTGTCGACAGTACGGGTCTCAATATCGGAATCGTAATTCCATACATTCGCCAGTAAATGCTCCCGTGATTGGACACGTCCTTTTCGCTGCATTAATAATAACAATAATCTAAACTCTGTTGCGGTTAGCAAGATCTCTTTTCCCTCAACAGTAACTTGGTGCAGAGACTCATCCAGTTCAACCGAACCAATCCGGATAGTAACACTTTGAGCTTGGCTAGATTCGGGCCGGATGCGGCTGATCAGATTACGCACCCTCAGCAACAACTCCTTATTATTAAAAGGCTTAGAGATGTAGTCGTCCGCACCAATTTCCAAACCATTCACCCGGTCGTCAGGCCCACCAAGAGCAGTGAGTAAAATAATAGGAATATCTTTCATGGCTGGATCCGCGCGAGCGATCCGGCACAATTGCCATCCACTCAACTCAGGCATCATGACATCGAGGATAATTAGATGAGGTTTAAACTCACGCACTTGTCCTGTAAATTGCAAAGGATCATTGATCGCCTTAGCCTCATACCCCGACTGCACTAGCTTGTAGACAATCAATTCTGTAACGTCGATATCATCATCCAATACCAACACCCGCTTTTGATCCGAATACTTCATAAAGGTACCCGATACTGTAAATTCTCTTCAGGTCAATCTTTTGGTAGCATAATCGCTGAGATTATGAGTCAGCATACGACTATGACCATCTCAAACAAGTTAAGCAATGCATCTAAATAAAAGTGCAATTGCCAAACCCAATGGCTCTTGCCGAAAGCTTAAACTGCACCAACAGAAAATGACAAGCCAGCGATCAATCCAGCATGCCAATCCGAATCAATTAGCCAGCTCGCAAGTAAACCATTAAAACACTAATATCCGCAGGATTAACGCCGCTTATACGACTAGCCTGCCCTAAAGTCCTCGGCTTAACGCGACTCAATTTTTCGGAACTTTCATGGCGCAATCCATTGACCAGGGAATAATCAATATCCAACGGCAATTTGATCGCTTCAATATGTTTGAAACGGTCAATAGCTTTCTTTTCGCGTTCAATGTAACCCTTGAATGCCACACGATACAACACTTCTGCTCGAACCTCTTTCGATTCTGCTAATAATGCCTGCGGAAAATCCACCTGAGAGCGAGAGCGTCGAATGTGCATGGCGTAGGTATCCCCTTGACTGCGATCCGCTTCCAATCGTTGACACCAATTACTGATTTTTTCAGCTTTCGCATGCATGTTTTTCAAACGTTTTGAGTCAACGAGCCCACAGGCCTCGGCATGGTGCAATAGCCTCATTTCAGCACTCGGATGATTGAAAAGCAAACGATGCTCCGCACGACTACTAAACATTCGATAAGGCTCTTGAGTTCCCTTCGTGACCAGATCATCGATCAGGACGCCCAGATAAGCTTCATGACGTCCTAAGACTAACTCATTCTGAGTACGTATTTTACGAACGGCATTGACCCCGGCGATCAACCCCTGCCCTGCAGCCTCCTCATAACCAGAAGTCCCATTAATTTGTCCGGCAAAAAAGAGATTCTCCACCTTCTTAGATTCTAAGCTTGGAAAAAGTTGGGTGGGTGGCGCAAAATCGTATTCAACCGCATAAGCAGGCCGCAGCATATGCACAGACTCTAACCCGGCGATACTGCGCAGCATTTCTAATTGTACAGAAAAAGGCAAACTTGTGGACAAACCATTTATATACCATTCGTCAGTATTTCGACCCTCCGGTTCTAAAAACAACATATGGCGATCCTTATCCGAGAATCGTACGAACTTATCTTCTATACTAGGACAATAGCGCGGACCCGTACCTTCAATCTCCCCGGAATACATCGCCGAACGATGTAAATTATCTTGCACGACCGTACGGGTTTTATCCGAAGTATAGGTCATCCAGCATGAGACTTGACGCTCTCCAGGCAACCAACCCAACAACTCTTGATCGCGATGTTCCACGTGGAACGTATCTGACTTCCTTCGCGTATCATAAAAGGCAAACAGTGTTGGGTCAGCGTCGCCCTTTTGCTCTTCAAGATGCGTAAAATCGATACTACTGCCCAAGATTCGAGCCGGAGTGCCCGTTTTGAGTCGCTGTAGCTCAATGCCGACTGCTTCAAAAGATGCTGACAGACCTTTAGAAGTAAAATCTCCCATACGACCACCTTCGTTTTTATTTTGTCCAACATGCATCAGACTTCTCAAAAACGTTCCAGTCGTAACCACTACAGCTTGCGCATAAAAATCGACGTCTAATTTGGTTTTCACTCCCACAACTCGACCAGACTCAAAAATCAAACCTTCGACAATCGCTTGAAAAATATCCAAATTCTCTTGCAGTTCCAAAACATGTTTCATGCGGAACTGATAAGCTTTTTTATCACACTGCGCTCGCGGTGCCTGAACTGCCGGACCTTTGCTGGCATTGAGCAAGCGAAATTGAATGGCCGTGGTGTCGGTATTCACGGCCATTTCGCCACCCAATGCATCAATCTCGCGCACCATATGCCCCTTGGCCTGACCGCCAATGGCTGGGTTACAACTCATTTGAGCAATGGTGTCTAAATTGCCAGTCAACATCAAGACACGTGCCCCCATGCGAGCGGCAGCCAGCGCAGCTTCACACCCGGCATGACCCGCACCACAAACAATCACATCATAGGGCTGATTGCGCCCAAACATAAGTCCTTTTTTCATTTTCCGATACAAAATTGATTGAATAAGCAGTCTAACATTTGTTCGTTGTCAATCGTTCCGACAACTGCGCCAATCTGCTCAATGGCCACCCGCAACTCGCACACGATCAACTCGGAAAGCTCGCCTTCATTAGCTTGCTTGAGAGACAATTTTAATGCCTCACGAGCCGCGCTCAATGCTTTAACATGCCGCGCATTAACCACTAGCTCATCGCTGCTTAATAAGTTAGAAAGATTTTTTTCGATTAATTGCGTCCACTGATCCCGTAATTTCGTCAGTCCTTTGATTTCACCGCTCAAGCACATTTGCAGATGCGGACACTGAGGTAAAAAGTCGGCATGTGCATACAAGTGCGGCAAATCACATTTATTCTCCAGCACGATTGTATTGTTAGCATGCAAGCGATCGAGGATTTCGACAGGTAGGGTAGGGGAGGGCTTGGAAGTATCTAAAACAAGCAAAAAGAAATCCGCATTGTTTGCTTGTTCCAAAGTCCGCTCGATTCCCAATTGCTCGATCGAGTCTGTTGTTGCATGCAGTCCAGCGGTATCAATTAATTCGATCGCCCATCCATTTAACATGATGCTCGCCGCAATATAGTCACGAGTCGTCCCAGGTAGCTGGCTCACAATCGAGCGATCACTCCCAGTCAAGGCATTTATTAAACTACTTTTTCCGGCGTTGGGTTCTCCAACAATTAAGGTTTTAATGCCCGCAGACAATACCGAACGAAACTCATTGGTATCTATGATGTTGGAGACATCTTTAATCAAATTTTTAATCTCTCGAATCGGTCCATCTTGGTTCTCATCCGGCAGATCTTCTTCGGGAAAGTCGATATAGGCTTCGAAGCTGGCCACAATCCCCAACAATCGCTGAGTAAGCTCACTCATTTTACGACCAATTGCCCCATGCATCTGACGTTCCGCCACCGCCAGCGCCCGATCAGAACGTGCACGAATTAAATCTGATATGGCCTCTGCTTGGCTCAAATCGATCCGCCCATTTAAGAAAGCTGTTTTAGAAAATTCGCCGGGTTCAGCTAAACGACATCCACGCGACTGCAAATCTTTAAGAATATTATGGACGATGAGCGGATTGCCATGAG
>CAWVTP010000087.1:0-8655 GCA_963933035.1 uncultured Puniceicoccaceae bacterium
GATTCATTATAGGTGCAAGGCTTTTCAACAGATTGATACAAATCCTTGTACTTAGTCAGACCTCTTTACCTTTGAGGCGCAGGAAATAGGACGTATTCACACATTTTTCAGGAAGCCCTATTCTAACCTCGCAAATTAATTTGCAAGTGTTACACATGGAGTTAACTTATAAAAGTTTTTATCTATGTTGTACTCGAAACGCAGATGACGGAATTTTACAACTTTTTCAGCTCACTATGCCTCATTATTTATAGCGAATACCCGTTTAAATAATTAACGATTAATAAAACTCTTCGCTCATAAAATCGCACATCATCGTTCTAAATATTACCCTATTTAACGGTACTGTAGCCAAAATCTTCAATTAACATTACATAACTATGGCCATTTGCCAGATCAATTGCTCTCAAAAAAACATCAAAACAATTGATGCTCATTTTAAAGGCTGTGGATTAGGAGTGATCGAAACAGTGGAGATTCCGATCAGCTCTTGTAAGCTTAAAATAGATCTACTTGTGGTAGAAGAAAGTCCGCTTGTGGTCGAACAACTTGCTGCCAGTATGTCTGACTGGAACGTTCCACCCGCCACTTTATTTTTACTCAAAGAGCAAGATTTCGATTATCAGGTCAACTATTTCGAACACCACCCTCGTGTCGGTCGTTCAATGTTTTTCTGTAAAAATCAGACAAAAACAATTAAAGCAGGTCTTACGTCTATTCTAAAGTTCTATCAAAACAGAGAAAAACTCGACATCCAACACGCTGATTCAGAAATCTACTGCGCCAATAATATTTCACCTCGTTGGCTTTTTCAGACGATGATGAAACATTTGGATGAATACATCTACTTTAAAGATAAGAAGTCGTGTTTTTTAGCCGTGAGCGACTACTTAGTCAAGCAGGTCAACAAGCAATCTCCAACAGAAGTTATAGGTCTCGATGATTATGATTTTTATGATCAGGCCCATGCAGATGAGGCCTTCTCAGATGAAATGCGGCTAGTACAAGGACAGCTTTCAGAGATTAATAAGGAGGAACATGTCAACGTGAGCATAGATGATGAGATGTGGGTCGCTACGCGAAAGCTCCCACTGTTTACGAAATCAAATCGTATCGCAGGGTCATTCGGCTTGTCTCGTGATATCACCCGGGAAAAAAAATTACATGACAAGCTAGAGCAAAACCATGAGCGAATGCAATCAGAGTTACTACTAGCCAAGAATTTGCAGAGCAAATTAATGCAACAAAAGCTTCCACATTTAGTCAAGGAAGACGGTTCGACAGCCGTAACGATCTCAAGCAAGTACATACCATCCTTTCACTTAAGTGGTGACTACTACTCCGTCAAGCAAACCGCTAGTGGTGGCATTGCCATATTTATTGCAGACGTCATGGGGCATGGTGTTCGGGCCTCAATGGTCACAGCGATGATCCAAACAGCGGTACAAGAACTCAGCGAATTCTCCAATCAACCCGCTGAATTTATGAAACAATTAAATAACAGCATGGTCCAATCGATAAAACCCTCTGGGCAACTTTTATTTACCACTGGAGCCTATTGCTATTTGAACATTGATAAAAGACAGCTAACCTATGCTCAAGCAGGCGCTAAACACGGAATTCTAGTTCCGGTTGATGAGCGAAAAATGAGTAGCTCATTTAAAAAAGAGACGGTGGGACCTGCACTGGGTTTAGTCAAAGACGTCGATTATCAAGAAAACGAGGTTCAATTAGATGAAAATGACGAAATTTTTCTCTACACAGACGGCATTATTGAAGCAGCCTTAGGAGAGGAAGAATTTAGTGAGCGTCGCTTACTCGATTTCCTAGCAGAACACCGACATGATAAGTTAGACGACATGATGAACGCCTTAATAAATTCGGTCCAAAACTTTACAGATTCACAACAACTCGATGATGATGTTTGCTTAGTATCGCTTCGTCTTCATTAAGAACGAAGTCTGCCGAAACAGACTTGTATACGCTCAACTAAAAAATTCTATCCAAGCGCTCAATCAAGTGCTCGGAAGGCATTATGTGTGCACACTAGACATGAGCAGACATGCTTCCAGCTAGCGCGTAGGTAGCGTCATACGAAATCTCTATTTCCAAAGCGTGCCCACACGGGTATGACGCAATTGCAAAAACAAGAAAAATAATTCATGCATAAATATACAGCCTTAATTTTATTACTTGATTTTTCCTAATAAGGCCCCATGCATGTACATAATCCATGGCAGCTTCTCAACCCAAAAAAACACAAACAGATCCTTACCTCGCGCCCATCAATGCGAGCTTATCTGCAGCAGAAAAAATAGATCTTTACCGGCAAATAATAGGCATCCGCCGTTTTGAAGAACGCTCTTTACGCGCTTACAATAAAGGACTAATTGGCGGCTTCCTCCATCTTTATATTGGGCAGGAGGCTGTTGCAACCGGAATAGTTTCTTTAATGGAAGCGAATGACCACATTATTACGGCTTATCGTGATCATGGTCATGCACTAGCCGTGGGGATGTCGATGAATGAGTGCATGGCAGAAATGTACGGCAAATATACTGGCTGTTCCAAAGGCAAGGGAGGCTCGATGCACTTTTTTGCGCCCGACAAAAACTACTGGGGCGGTCACGGCATCGTTGCTGGGCAGACACCGCTTGGAGCTGGCTTAGCCTTCGCTCTAAAATACAAAGGCATCAAAGGCTGCTCGCTCTGTTTTTTAGGGGATGGCGCGGTCAACCAAGGCACCTTCATGGAGACTTTAAACTTGGTTTCACTTTGGGATATCCCTGTAGTCTTCGTGATTGAGAACAACGGTTACTCCATGGGCACCAGCTTGAAACGCTCCTCGGCCGACGAGAATCTTGCGCAACGCGCCGAGGCTTTTAATCTCGAATGGGAACTATGTGACGGTCACGATGTATTTGAGGTGCGCGAAGTTGCGAACCGTGCTATGCAAAGAGCACGTCAAACACATAAACCTTTCTTGCTAGAGGTACAGACTTATCGCTACCGCGGCCACTCGGTCGCGGATGCAAATCACGAAAAGTACCGCACCAAAGAAGAAATCGATGAGTACAAAAAAACCAAGGATCCCGTCAACTTAGTGCGCCATAAATTGATCGCTGAAGGAGTTTTAACTGAAGCGGAGGCCAAGCAAATCGATCGAGAAAAAAAAGCTGAGGCCGAAGCCGCCGCTAAATTTGCTGAAGACAGCCCCACCCCACCAAAGACAGAACTGCAAACAGACGTTTACTGGGAAGTCGATAACGATAGTGAACAAAAGCTGAAGGGAAACTACTTCTTCAATGATTAAGCAAAGCTTTCTTTCCTTTTTGTGCATTCACCATTTTGATTTTAATTAATTTTTAACCATGCCACTTATCACCTATCGCGAAGCTATCAAACAGGCTCTGGACGAGGAAATCATCCGCGACGAAAATGTTTGCATTATGGGGGAAGAGGTTGCCGAGTACAATGGCGCCTACAAAGTGACGGAAGGCCTCTGGGCCAAACACGGTGACAAGCGGGTCATCGACACCCCCATCTCTGAGGCTGCTTTTTCTGGATTGGCCATTGGCGCTTCAATGCTCGGTATACGCCCAGTAATCGAAATGATGTTCATGTCATTTAGCTACGTTGCCTTCGATCAACTATTTAATAATGCCTCCTTTTGTCGCTACATGTCGGGTGGTTTGATGAATGTGCCCATCGTAGTCCGCGGCCCTGCCAACGGCGGTACGAACGTTGGTGCAACCCACTCTCACACACCGGAAAACATGGTGGCCAATCACCCAGGCCTAAAAGTTGTATGCCCCTCAAATGCATATGACGCCAAGGGCTTAATGAAGGCTGCGATTCGAGATAATGATCCGGTATTCGTGATGGAAAATACACTATTATATGGTGAAAAATGGGAAGTTCCTGAAGAGGATTACATCGTCGAACTCGGAGTCGCCAACGTATTACGCGAAGGCTCAGACTTAACGATTGTCAGTCATGGTCGCTGCGCGATGATCTCGCTGCAAGCTGCCATTACACTCGAACGCGACTATGATCTCAGCGTGGAAGTCATTGATTTACGCTCGATTCGCCCTCTAGACGAAGCCACCATTTTAAATTCGGTCAAAAAGACTCACCGTGCGGTATTGGTTGAAGAAAACAAGCCCTTCTGTGGAGTCGATGCCCAAATTTCTCACCTGATTCAGCTAAAGGCATTCGATTACCTCGATGCACCCGTCCACCGCGTATCTGCGATCGACGCTCCACAAATTTATACTGCGGAACTTGAAAATTGGCAGATTCCGAATGAAGAACGTATTATCAGTCGCGTTCTAGAATGTTGCGGACTCTAATTTGTTAGCATTATTGATCCAGACATATTCAACACAATTATCCTAGAGGCCTCGTCCCTAGTTTTTTATTCACTTCAAACGATTTAATTTATGGCGACTGTAATCGATATGCCCAAACTCAGTGACACGATGACCGTGGGCACTTTAGTCAAATGGTTAAAAAACGAAGGGGATCCCGTCGAAAATGGCGACATGATTGCCGAAGTTGAAACCGATAAAGCCACCATGGAGGTCGAGTGCTTTGACGATGGCATTCTGCTCAAACAATATTGCCAAGCAGGTGATGAAGTTCCCGTGGGCGGCGCGATCGCAGCTGTTGGTGAAGCCGATGAGACTGCACCCGAACCAGCAGCCTCTGCGCCCAGCGAGCCAGCAGCACCCGAGGCGAAAGCTAGCCCAACATCAGCGCCAGAACCCACACCGACCGCTGTGGCCGTCACAGCCAATATAGCAAGTGAAACTACAAATCCCAGCACGCCTGAAGCAGATAACCGCATCCGCGTTTCCCCACTAGCCAAAAAGATTGCTGCCGAAAGGGGTATCGATTTATCTATGCTGCAAGGCAGTGGCCCCGGCGGCCGCATTGTCAAAGCAGATGTGGAAAAAGCGCCGACAGCCCCCATTGCGAGCGCAGAGCCAGCCACCCCTGCGGCCGCTACACTTGAAGCCTTGGAGATGCCCGTGACCAATATGCGTAAAAGCATTGGCAAAGCCCTAGTCGCTTCCAAAACTCAGGCACCTCATTTTTACCTGCAAATTGAAGTCAATGGCGCCCCTCTTGCAAAATTGCGGGCCGAGCTCAATGCCAAATTATCTGATCTCGCACCTGAACATGGGGGCACAAAGTTTTCGGTAAACGATCTAACCTTAAAGGCCGCAGCTGAAGCGGTGCGTCGCGTCCCAGCCATCAATCGCTCTTGGGAAGGCGACTCGATTCGCCAACACCCCAACGTGCACCTTGCTTTTGGTGTGGCCATTGATGACGGACTGGTTACGCCGGTCATACGCGCAGCGGAAACCAAGGGACTACGCGTGATCAGCGCTGAGGCCAAGTCGCTGATCAAAAAGGCACGTTCCAAGAAACTAACTCCGAACGAGATGAGTGGTTCAACACTCACTGTGACCAATCTCGGGATGTTTGGAATTTCAGACTTTTACGGCATCATCAATCCTAACAACGCCGCGATCCTTAGTATTGGGGCGACCATCAAAAAACCGGTCGTCAACGCACAAGACGAGATTGTGGTGGGCCAAGTTATGAAGATTGGGCTTTCAGGAGATCATCGCACAATTGATGGCGCTGTGGGTGCCCAATACCTTCAAGTCCTGAAGGAAATCTTGGAGACGCCTGCCCTTATGCTGGTTTAAGCATTCTAAATAATTTAGCGTACCACAGAAAGTACAATGACTAGAACTTTCCGTATATGATTTTACGAGTTAGTCGGTATGGTGAACCTATTCTCCGTAAGAAGGGGCAGCCCGTCACGGTCTTTGACGTGGACTTAGGAACATTTGTTAAAGATCTCTTTGACACTATGTACGCAGCTGACGGAATCGGCTTAGCGGCCCAGCAGGTTGGCCACGCAAAACAGGTATTTGTCATGGATTTAACGCCTCCCAAGGGACAGCATATAGATTTCAGTTATCAGTATGATGGGAAGGTCACACCACTTGAACTTTTCATGCCACTGGCTGTCATTAATCCTAAAATCACTATTAGCGACCCCAGCAGTGAAGTTTACGAGGAAGGCTGCCTATCCTTCCCTGGAGTCAACGGCAACGTCACCCGGCCTAAAGGTGTACGCTGCGACTTTCAAGACGCGCAGGGCAACGTGCATCGACTTGAAGCGGATGGCTTGTTAGGTCGCTGTATGCTCCATGAAATGGATCACCTCAACGGTGTACTCTTCATCGACAAAATGGAGAAACGCCACCTGCAAAAAAATGATGCGCGCATAAAAAAGCTTAAGCGTACCAGTCGCGATTATCTAAAATCTCAATAAGTTTACTTGTAGTATCGTCGGCAGTGCTATAGGCCCTTATATTGTATTCGGAGCTTTCGTAGCAGCATTTCGACAAGGGCTTTCTGCCCACATCCCAAACTTACATCTTTATCGCCGTGCCGCTCAATCCGACTGCCACCAAGGAGCTCCTCAATGAGCTCGAGCACTTTCCAAATAAAAAGCTGGGGCAAAACTTCTTAGTCGACGGCAATATCGTAAGAAAGTCGATCGAACTAGCGGAGATTAGACCGGGTGACAACATTGTTGAGATCGGCCCTGGACTGGGCACACTAACTGGCGAACTCAATCAAGCTGGAGCCACCGTTTGGGCTGTCGAGCGCGATCCCGCGTTAGCAGCCCATATGCGTAAAAGAGCAACTAAATCGCAGCATAGGATTCACCTTACAGAAGGCGATTGCCTAGACGCTCCCTATGCCAACTTGCCGCCAGAGCAAAAGAAAACAGACTTCAAGATTGTTGCTAACTTGCCCTACGCGGTCTCGACACCATGGATGGAGGCCATATTGGCAAGTGCCCTGCCGGAGCGTATGGTTTTGATGTTACAAAAAGAAGCTGGGGATCGTTATGCCGCCAGCCACGGAAGCAAATCCTTTGGCGCCATTTCGATTTTCCTACAATCCGCTTTTCAAGTAAAAAGCCGGCATGTCGTGGCAGCCCAATGCTTTCATCCCGCACCCAAAGTCGACTCCGTCTTACTACGATTAGATCGCTTACCTAATAAGATTCGCTATTGCGAAGCAGCCCGAACCTGTATTCGTACACTCTTTACCCAACGTCGCAAACAACTCGGATCACTATGCAAGAAACTTGAGCATGGCGCATTGAGCGCCTGGTATGCAGACTTACAAGAACAAGGCGTTGCGCCGACAATTCGCCCCGAAGCACTGCCACTTAAATATTGGCAAAGCATCCCACAATACTTTTGAGGTGACCACACCCAAAGCTGTTTGATCTTGCCTGCTCAGCAGAAGCCACAAATCTATTCGCAAACTGCTTTCGCCCAAGTTCGAAACATCCCTTCATTAATTTCACGTATGTGATACAAGAGTGGCGACTATCTCCCCGAACTCACTGAGAGCAACTAAACAGCACAAGGACTCGAAAATTTTACCCGTTTGCTATTTCAGTTATCCCGCAATTGGAATATCTATCGATTTCGAGCACTGCCAAAGACACGTATTATAGCATCTAAATCAACTTCATGAATGTACTGAACGATCTAAAGAATACTGCAACCTGAATACTTGATCTGAATGTTTTGAAAGTGCTAAAAATACCGTAATGGGTAAAACTGAAACATTAGACCTACCAATGCCCCCCCAAGCCATAGCAGATAGAACTAGGGCTTGTAATCATAAACGATGACTCCAACTAGCTAGTCGCAGAATTAGCAGCCGAAAGCGCAACCGCCAATCTAAAAAGAAGCTGAAAGGATATTAGCTATTTGTGACTAGAGTGCCACATCTGCAAACGCTTCTACTAACTTTGATTGCTCTTGCTGAATTCGCTCTTTCTTGGCAGATTCTGCTGCTGCACCCGCACGATCGTGTCCCAGCTCTGATGCACGTAGAAACAGAGTTTCGGCCATACCAATATCTTTATGTAAACCTCCCTCACCATAATAATAGTAAAGTCCTAAATTAAAGATCGCATTGGCATGGCCTTTATCTGCAGCACGCTTGTAATAAGCCACCGCTTGAATTGAATCCAACTCAACGCCATGTCCCTTACTGTAACAGAGGCCTACACTAAATAAAGCATCACTATGTCCAACCGAGGCTGCATTTTCAAAAAATACGAAAGCCGCTTTGTAATCCTGCTCGACCGAGGGCGCACCTGAATAACTATAAATCCCTAAATTATAAAGCGCGTCGGGATGGCCTAAATTGGCCGCTTTTCTTAAAAGTTGGAGCGCCAACGATTCGTCAGCTGGCACACCATGACCGCCCAAATACAATTGAGACAGATTGTAGCATGCTTGGATATCACCAAGCTCGGCTGCAGAGCTAAACCAATGAATAGCCTGACTGCTATCGGCCTCGACACCATCTCCCACTGCATATAAGAAGCCAAGATTACATTGCGCACCCGCATGACCGCCCTCGGCAGCAATGCGCATAAAGTGCAACACCTGTTGCATATCACGCTTTCCATGTGAAGCCTGAGCCAATTCGAGCGATTTCAAGTGAGCGGCTTCTGCCTCCTGTGAATGCTGTAAGGTATTTGGTGTTTGTGCCATGATGGTCATTGGGTTGATTGATTCAGTTTCGAATCAAAAG
>CAWVTP010000088.1:0-8644 GCA_963933035.1 uncultured Puniceicoccaceae bacterium
GTAGGCGGATCAAGTTCACTCTTGTTATGCAGGGCAAGATCGAGGTATATCTGCGGGATGACCTGAGTCCTGAGCAAGTCACTGGTGTGATTCGTCGGCCTCTCGAAGTATCCAGATCAGCTTGATGTCGCCGGGACTGAGGAAATGCGTGGACTCATTTTTGCCGAGTAGCAATAAAGCCGAACGGGTGATTTTACCCGCCTTGGTGATCCGTGCCTTGTTCAAGAGTGTGACCGTATCCCATTCAGCGATCTCTGACTTGAGTGCCGCTTGCCGCTCTGCGTCGGGTTCGTTCTTCAGCAGAAAATCGCGAAACAGCACACGTGCTTGAGCGACCGCGGTTTCATCTAAATCCTCTAGTGTGGCATCGGGCACGATTTCGCCGGTCCAGTCGTTTTTGATACCGAACTGCTCCTAGAGGCGTGATTCTTTATCAGGGTGCCGGTGGTTCTATGCGATGACTGCTGGGATGTTTTATCTATTAGTATTTTAAACAGTTAAGTCACTCCACTTTTAGTGGCTCACCACAACAGTACAAAAAATCCTTACCCTCTGCAGGACCATCCATGACTTACGGCTCAGATGAACAGTCCAATCTACAAGGTCGATTGGGTTTATTATCTTCTCTAAATTAATTTCGTATGCGCTTAATTCGTTTTCAAGCTGTGGCATTAATACGATGGTATCTCCTGAAATTTTGCAGAATTTGGAGGCTTCTTCGGGTTGCAGGTACTTTGGTTGTGTCATTATTTTTTCCTTCTATTAACGCCGAGTATCCGTGATATTTTACTACACCCAACATATAGGAGTTCTTAAAAGTAGGCGACTCTTGATCCTTAGGGCACCTCTGGAAAGCTCCCAAGCGGCAAGTCTTTCAGCCCGAAGCACTTTTGGTTCTGAGCTGCGTTGATCTGTGCACGAAGGGCTTACAGCCCTCCTGTGCGCAGAGTCGCCTTGCTCAAAATCAAAATTGCTTTCGTCTCGGTCATGGTAGATTTCCAGAGGTGCCCCTTAGCCAATTAGATTTTTCACGATGACTGTCATCGATTTTTATACTGAATCGCTGCGAATAGTTTGGCTGGACTCCACTAATGGGGCCTACAAGCTAGTTCCTAAGGTGTTCACTTTACTACATCAAATTTATGGACCTTAGGGCCGTTCTTTTAGAGCTGAGTCAGGCGGATGCGATTGAGCAGACGGAAACTGTGCAGTCGCTGTGGAGTGGCTATGGGCGTATTGAGCGCTATCGTTTCCGCGGAGGACGCTTTCCCTCATTGATGGTGAAACAAATTCAATTGGCTGGGGGGACGCAACATCCTCGGGGCTGGGATTCGGCTTTTGCGCATCAAAGAAAGCTCAAATCCTATCAGGTCGAGTTGCATTGGTATAGCGACTACGCCCATCGTTTGCCGGCTGAGGTGCGCGTTCCGGTGTTGCACGGCAGCTTGCGCACAGAGGATCAGATTGTATTGATCCTGGAAGATCTGGATGCGGCGGGTTTTGCGGGGCGCATCCAGCAGCCGAATGCGCAGCAGCTGCAGGCTTGTATCGACTGGCTGGCCGGCTTGCATGTCTGTTTCCTCGGCAAGGATACCCATGGCTTGTGGCATCCGGGCACTTACTGGCATTTGGCGACCCGACCGGATGAGCTCAAGCGCTTGGCCCTTCTGGATCCTGACTTGTGGGGAGTTGCGCAGGCTTTGGATCAGCGGCTGCAATCCGCACGTTTTCGCACCTTGGTACACGGGGATGCCAAGCTGGCAAATTTCTGTTTCGCCCAGCAGGCAGATGCGGTCGCTGCGCTGGATTTCCAATACCTTGGGAGTGGCTGTGGCGTGCAAGATCTGGTCTATCTTTTGGGCGGCTGTTTGGATCAGACTGCGCTAACTGCGCATGCAGATCGTCTGGTGGATACTTATTTTAGTGCCTTGCATCGGGCCTGCGCTCAACAGCAAATCGTGGTGGATGGGGCTGCACTAGAAGCGGAATGGCGCAACTTATACCCAATTGCATGGGCCGATTTCCAACGCTTCTTAAAAGGCTGGTGTCCTGAGCACAGCAAGTTAAATACTTACAGTGAGCAGATGACGCAGATCGCCATTCAATCCATCACGCATTCATGAGCAATGACTTTATCTAATAACGAACTCCATCAATTGGCCAGCATTGCGGCCGATGCGGCGCAAGCGGCCGGGGCCTTGATGATGGGGGTGGATCGCTCGGCGCTGCAGTTGCAGTACAAAGATCGGCGCGAGTCCTTGGCCTCTCAGGTGGTCACCGAGGTCGACCAACACAGTCAGGCATTGATTTTGGATTATCTGCAGCCGACTCAAGAGCGCTACGGCTTGGGCCTGTGTTCTGAGGAATTGGAGGACGATGGCAGCCGCTTGACTCAAGCGTATTTCTGGTGCGTCGATCCTTTGGACGGGACTTTACCCTTTATTCAAGGCCGCGCCGGGTTTTCGGTTTCCATTGCGTTGATCCAAAAAAATGGTGTCCCTGTGATTGGCTTGGTCTATGATCCCGTGAAAAAGGTGCTTTATCAGGCGATCAAAGGTGGCGAGGTCTTGCGTAACGGTCAGCGCTTAAGCAATGATCGGTTGAACGCCGAGCGGCCATGCTTACAGGTCTATGGCGATTGTTCGCTCGATGCGGAGCGTGATGGGCCTGCGCTCAAAAAGGTTGCGCGTGCGATCGCTGCAGCCGCCCATTATCAGCAGGTGGAGCTGCATATCGGAGGAGGGGGCGCTTTGTGCGCGTGTTGGGCTTTAGAGCATGCGCCCGCCCTGTATTATAAATTGCCCCTTTTACAGCAGGGGCGGGGTGCTTATTGGGATTTTGCGGCCAGCGCTTGCATTTTCACCGCGGCAGGCGCGATGGTGACGGATTTTTATGGAAAGGCCTTGCATTTTAACCATCCGGAGGGTCCTGGAATGTCGGATCGTGGTTTGATTTACGCCAGTCATGCGTCTATTGCTGATGCGCTACGCGGCTATCCGTATCACGGATTGTAGAACCTGCGCGTGCTTTCTTGTAAAAGATGGGACGCGGTATCCTTATCGCATGCATTTGCGATCGCGCGCTAGCTGTTCGGAGGCCGCACTGCGCGGCAGCTGACATGTGACGGCTCCTGGATCCGACAAGACAGAGCTTGACCCGGTGATGGCTTCGCCAGTTTATTGACGTCTATGTATACAATTCCAGATATTAAGCCGTTTAGAGATAAACTTCAGGAATTAGACCGAATCATGGCTGATCCCAGTTTTTACTCGGATCAAAGGAAGGCGGCCGAAGTTTCGCGTGAGCACCAGCATGTAAGTCACTTGATCGAAAAATTTGAGAGTTTGCGGCGTGCAGAACAGGCCATTGACGAAAACAAGCTGTTGTTGCAGGATGAAGCGCTGGAAGCGGAGCTGAGAGAAATGGCGGAGGAAGAGTTGGCCGAGCTGAATGAACAACAAGCAACATTGCAGATGGAAGTGTTGCGGGCGATGATTCCACCCGAACCCACTGACAGTCGCAATTCTGTGATGGAAATCCGAGGGGGCGCCGGGGGTGATGAGGCCAATATTTTTGCGGGAGACTTGTTCCGTATGTACAGTCGCTATGCGGAGCAGCAAGGCTGGCGTGTCGAAGTGATGAATACCAATGTAGCAGAGACCGGCGGTTTTCGGGAAATTATTTTCAATATTAGTGGGCAAGATGTGTACAAATTTTTAAAATTTGAAAGTGGGGTGCACCGCGTTCAGCGAGTTCCGGTTACGGAAACGCAGGGCCGGATCCACACCTCAACGGCCACAGTTGCCGTATTGCCGGAAGCGGAGGAAGTGGATATTGTGATCAACCCCCAGGATTTGGATATTTCGACCATGCGGGCTTCGGGAGCGGGTGGACAGCATGTGAATACGACGGATTCCGCAGTCATGATGGTGCACAAGCCGACCGGGGTGACGGTTTATTGCGCAGATGAGCGCTCTCAAATTAAAAATCGTGCCAAGGCCTTGACCGTGATGCGCTCGCGGCTGCTTAAGGCCAAGGTGGATGAAGAAAATGCAAAATATGCCGCCGAAAGAAAGGGCCAAATTGGTACCGGGGACCGCAGTGAGCGAATCCGTACCTACAATTATCCTCAGGGGCGGCTGACAGATCATCGGATCGGGCTGAGTTTGTCGCTTCCCAGTGTTATTGACGGTCAGCTAGCGGATTTAATAGATGCCTTGCAGAATTACGATTACGAAGCGCGCATCCAGAATTTGCTGGAGAAAGAAATGCAGTGAGCTGGGGGCATGCGTATCCGTATTCACAACAATGTAGACTCCGTGCTTGGATTATGGCGCCGCAGCTTAAGATAGATTTAAAAGGATGCAACGCTCGTTACTGACCATCAAAGAGCTGACCGAAGGCTATCTTCAGGAAAAAGGAGTCCCGAATCCTAATTTGGAGGCAGACTTACTGATTGCGCATGTGCTGGGGATGCAGCGTTTAGACCTGTATCTCAATTTCGATCGCCCCATTTCGGCCAAAGAGCGCGATCGCCTGCGTCCCTTGGTGAAACGCCGTGGCCAACGTGAGCCGCTGCAGTATATTCTGGGCTATCATGATTTTTGTGACTACAGGTTAAAGGTCGACCCGCGAGCGCTGATTCCGAGACCGGAGACGGAGCATTTAATAGAGATTATTGTGCAGAGCCTGGCAGAGCCGCCCGCCCGCATTCTCGATTTAGGGACTGGCAGTGGTGCCATCATTCTGGCTTTACAGCAGCAATATCCAGCAGCGCAGTGTACCGCGGTCGATCTCAGTCAAGCGGCCCTCGATTTAGCGCAAGAAAATGAACGAGCTGTGCTCGAAGCTCCATCGATTGAGTGGATCCAAAGTGATTGGTGGTCGCATATCGAGGCTGGCAATCAATACGATTTGATTGTTTCTAATCCGCCCTACCTGACGACAGCGGAATTGGCGAGTGCTGAGCCCGAAGTCAGCCAATTTGAGCCGCATTCGGCTTTGGTATCTGGCGCAGAGGGACTGCATGCGCTGCAGGCTATTTTTGAGCAGCTATATCAGCGTTTAGCTGCTGGGGGCTTTTGCTTTTTGGAGACAGGCATTCATCAAGAGCCAGCCCTGCAGAATGACTGCCAGCAAGCGGGCTTGCTGGGGCAGAGCTATCCAGATTTGAGTGGACGTACACGTTTCTTTAAAGTGCTCAAGTCAAATGCCTAAGCTTGGTGGCTTGCCTAATTGGGCGATTCTGCACGGTCGACAAAGAATTTTTCGTATCGACTTTTGCTACCCGGAGCCACCGTAATTTGCATCACAATCGGAATCCGCTTCATGTCGGGTAACTTTTTTTCCGAAATCAGTAAGCCATTGCGTTTAACAAAACCAATCCGTACCGGGGCTTTGCGATCCCCTCCGATAATAGAGATGACTTGCTTATTCGCAGATACTTTCTGGCCTTTTGGATCCAAGAAGGTGATTTGTGCATATTGGTCTTTGCGTAAAAAGAATTCAAACTGCGGTTTGACTGAGTTGATGAGGCGGCCGCCATTGGGGGTCACGAAGCTCGTTTTTGCATTCTTTTGTTCCAGTAGAATGTGAATGCCATAGATGAGCAGGGTGAGAGCGATGACAGCAAACACCATGAGTGGGAGCTGTTTTTTCATAATGTAGAAACGTTGACTATGGGAGGGTATCGATCGAGTTCTTGTTGTGTGGAGTATTTTATCGATAGCGCATATTTTGGGGGGATTTAATGGAAGTGATTTTATGGGAGATTGTCAAGCATAAGCCATTGCTCTCCACTGCCTTATTGGATGCGGTATCGAGGGGTAACGATAACATGCTTTTCCTCTGTATTCAGCGTTCTTTCGCAGGACAGTGGCGCTATGGTCGCTTACTTGCCAGGGACCATAAGTGGATATCGCACTTAGCGAACGATTATGCTTCTGTATCTAGTTTTTAATAAGCATTTAGTGTATTTATGGAAGCTGCCCAAGTCCGCTAGAATAGTTATTTTAAAGATGCGCAAGGCCGCGCGTGTGACCTGTTCATCAATAAAAGTCACTTAAAAATAGAATCCGATCGCTCATTAAGCTCGTTTGCATTGTTCGGGTTGAAGATTTTCATAGTGCTAGCCGCTAATAAAAAAAGGAACCCCTGAGAGTTCCTTTTAAATTGCGGCATGGATCCGCAAAAAATGGTGTTTACTAGGCTAAGGCCATCGCAATGTTACAGCGCAGAGGAAGCCGACTCCATGACCCAAGAGCGGGCGCCACGGTATGCCTTCTGCACCTTTTTAGCTGGACGTCCATCCTTTTGCACGAGCTCTTTTTTGGGACGGCTAATGGTTTTGGGTTCGTAGCGCGACTGAATGCTGCGATCCATGGCACTTTTTTGAGCGGGATCCATGAGCGCAACGTTGGGGGCACTGTACACGCGAGCGGACATTTGACCACAAATTGGACAAGCGACTGGCTTACCGCCATGACTCATCGATTGAAATTCTTCGAAGTGACCGTGGTCATCACATTTGTATTCGTAAAGAGGCATAATTGTCGGGTTTTAAAGAAGAAAATTCCCCCTGCACGCCGAGCATGCAGGAGGAACCTGTGTAGGTCGAAAACGAACTAGGAGAGTGCTCTAGCAACGTCGGTACCGGCCGGAACAGCTTGATGGGGTCCCTCTGCCGTTGGCTTGATATTGAAATCAAAGATATCCGTCGGTAAGAACAGGGTCGCACACGCATTCGGAATATCCACTATGCCACTAATATGGCCCTCGACAGGTGCCGAACTCAAGAGCGCATAAATCTGCTCGCCAGTGTAACCGAACTTTTTCAGATACGCGATACAATTTAAGCAGGCCTGACGGTAGGCAACGGTGGCATCGAGGTAGTATTGCTTATCGTTCTCATCAACTGAAATCCCTTCGAAAATCATGTAGTTGGTGTAGTTTGGATCGCTTGGGCTTGGCTCAAAGACAGGATTTTTGATCGCATACTTTTTGATGCCGTCTTTGATCAAGTTGACGCGAACATCCACATAAGCCGCTGTTTCGATGCCACCGCAGAAGGTGATTTCTCCATCGCCCTGTGAAAAGTGGCAATCACCCATGGAGAGACCTCCATCTTTCACATAGACTGGGAAGTAAACTTTGGATCCACGAGAGAGATCTTTAATGTCGCAATTACCCCCATGCTCCCGTGGGGGCACAGTACGAGCGGCCTCTTTCGCGGCTTCGGCGGCTTCGCCCGGCGCCATGCGGCCCATGTGAGCCGTGTCTGCGTACGGTAGTGTTGCCAAAGCTGGCACGCGATCTGGCTCGGTATCAAAGAGTTCTTTTTCCCGTTTATTCCATTGATCCAGCATCTCCTTAGAGGGCAGTGTACCGATCAACCCGGGGTGACGAATGCCCGCAAACTCGACACCAGGAATGTGGCGCGATGTGGTTTTGATGCCGTGATAATCCCAACATGCTTTGCGGGCTTCTGGAAATTGGTCGACGAGGAAGCTGCCGCCATTTTCCTTGGCAAAGATGCCGGTAAAGCCCCAGAGGGAATCTTCCAGCATACCGACATCCAAAATGTCAACCACCAGCAAATCGCCCGGTTCAGCGCCCTTGACTCCAATTGGTCCGCTAAGGTAGTGAACCTTTGTTAAGTCAACATACTTAATATCGGATGCGTCGTCGTTGTTAGCAACTTGTCCCCCCGTCCAGTCAACGCACTCTACGCGAAATTCGTCGCCGGGTTCGACCATGGCCACCATAGGAATGTCTGGGTGCCAACGGTTGTGGAGTATATCTTGTTCTTCTGGTTTTCTGCCAAGGTCTACTTTAATAAGTGTCTTCATAATTTTACGATTATAGTTAGTTTTCCAGATAGTTAAGGTTATGAGGGCTTAAATATCTGAAACGATTTTTGCAGGAGATATGCCAGAATCTTGCTCATGCTTCTTTTGGCGCATGAAAGAAATTTCATAATTATTGAAAAAAATTTTACAATAAGGCGGAGTTTTGAAAATTTTAACGGGGTGTTAAATGTTTTTAAGTGCTTGTTGAAGATTGTTTTGTTGGCTTGCTGTTTTGGCCTTACCAAAGTGATATGTTGGTGAGGAGATAAGCATTTTCGGATAACAATATAAATTTGCGTAATCTACGCATGCAGGGCTTCAAGCGGCCTCTGCACCGCCTTGCCGTGTTCAAAAATCAATAACAGCGCTCGTCTCGGTTATATGAGGTTTTCAGAGCCGCCTTGCAGATATTTCGCCATTAGCACAGCGTTTTTATCGACGTAGGCCTTAAAATTTGGCAATTGCGCAACATGAGGCCATGTGCC
Source organism: uncultured Puniceicoccaceae bacterium (assembly GCA_963933035.1). Lineage (GTDB taxonomy): Bacteria > Verrucomicrobiota > Verrucomicrobiia > Opitutales > Coraliomargaritaceae > CAWVTP01. The sequence goes on from CAWVTP010000088.1 coordinate 8,333, forward strand.
TTGGTCGTCTAAGTTCTGAGCAATACGACAAGAACGGATCGGTAGCAGACCGGATCACTTTTTGAGCACCCTCTTGGAGAGCGTATTTTTAATGCGATGCATTGGAAATCTGGCTGGTATTGGGGCACTAACAAGCATCATCCGAATGCTCAAAAAATCCGTTTGCACAGTTCGGGTTCAATCTGAAATAACCGAACATAGCAGGATGTCTTCCACAGGACTGAATGTATACGAGCTGTACATTAACGTCTTATATCCACAGCCATCCCATAGGGCATGATGTGTGAGATCAAGCCTGAGTATTAAAGCTGA
>CAWVTP010000089.1:0-8401 GCA_963933035.1 uncultured Puniceicoccaceae bacterium
TTAGATTATTTAGATTATTTAGATTATTTGGGTTATTTATATTATGCGGATTTTGTTTTTATGTATGGGGAATATATGTCGTTCGCCTGCTGCTCATTGTGTATTTCAGAAACTAGTGAATGATTCCAAGTGGGCCGATCAATTTGTGGTGGACTCAGCCGGGACCACCCATTTTCATGCGGGAAGTTCTCCAGATGCGCGTATCGAGCAGCAATTGATGATCCGTGGCATTCCTGTCTTGGGGCGTGCTAAGCAAATAGATCGTTTCGATTTAGAGTATTACGATTTAATTTTGGCGATGGACAAAGATAATTTAGCCTATTTAGAGGCTTTGGATACGCTGAAGATTTACGGGGAAAAGTTTAAGCTTTTTTGCGAATATTGTCGCCACCATCAAGATGAAGAAGTCCCAGATCCTTATTATGGCGGCCATCAGGGCTTTGATTATGTGATGGAACTGATTTTGGATGGCTGCCAAAGTCTGTTTGATCAGGCTTGTGATCAACTACAATTAGATGCTAAGTAAGTATAGCTTTTGATAACTTGCGCGTATTGATCTAACATACGCGTACCTTCTCTAGGACGAATACGATCATCCTTGGTCGCTTGATCGATCTGTTTTTTCATTTGTCGTATGAGTATGTGCCCACTGTACTGAGTCAGGTCGAGGACGTCGTTGGTGGTGAAACCTTGTATGTGGTCCTCGATATAAAAACCATTTTCTTCGTCATCTTCCAAAAAGACGTGTACTTCATTTACGCGTCCAAATAGATTGTGCAAATCTCCCATGATATCTTGGTAGGCCCCTACCAGAAAAAAACCGAGATAGTACGGTTGGGAGGCTTCGAGTGGATGCAGATTCAAAGTTTGGCGAATATCTGCAGCATTCGTGAATTCGCTAATTTTACCTTCACTATCGCATGTAATGTCCACCAAAATCGCTGGAATGTTAGGGGCTTCATTAAGTCGATGGATCGGCGCAACTGGAAACAATTGATTACATGCCCAGTGGTCGATCAATGATTGGAAAACTGAAAAGTTGCAAACATACTGTTCTGCCATCATGCGAGGCAAATCTTCTAATTCTTGGGATAAATATGCGTTACGATTTGTCTGGGTTACAATTTGTTGGCATATTTGCCAATAGATCGCGTCGGCTTGCGCGCGTTCCTGTAGACTTAAATAGCCAAGATCAAACAATTGATGGATTGCTTCTTTTTTTTGTTGTGCTTGGTGAAAGCGCTCAAGGTGTTTTTGTTGATCAGAATTTTCTAGTATTGCTTTAAGCTCTAGCACCAAATTGTGACAATCGGGAGGCGATTCGCTTTTTTGGGGCACAGAACATTTTGAAATACGGTCGCAGACCTCTGTGATCAAAATGGAATGTGGAGCAACGATTGATCGGCCACTCTCACTAATGATATCTGGGACTGTAACCTCAGCGCTTTGGCAGGTAGTTTGAATATTGGAAATGATCTCGCGTGCATATTCTCGCACGCTGTAGTTCATGGAGCTTTCGTAGTTTGTACATGAACCATCGTAATCAATGCCCAGGCCACCGCCAACATCCATCAGGCCCATGGGGAAGCCTAATTTTACGAGTTCGCAGAAATAACGAGACGCCTCGATGGTGGCCTTCTTAATCGTTTGAATATTGGGGACCTGCGAACCAATATGAAAGTGGATCAATTTTAGGCAGTGTTGGAGACCCGCTTCGCGAATGGATTCTGCAGCATGTAAAACCTCTGGACTGGTTAGACCAAATTTTGCATCTTCACCACTCGAACTGGCCCATTTCCCTTCACCATGGGTCGATAATTTTATGCGTAGCCCGATAAGAGGCTCAATTTTCAGTTGTTTAGAGATGCGTATAATTTTGGGGATTTCACTCAATTGTTCGACAACAAGATAAATCTCTTTGCCTAATTTTCGTCCATAGAGTGCTTGGCGAATGAAGGCATCATCTTTGTAACCATTGCAGATTATAAGTGACTTCGGATCTTTATGCATCGCCAATGCAATCATTAATTCTGGCTTACTCCCGCATTCGAGCCCAAAATTATGGTCACGGCCAGCGTCCCGAATCTCTTCAACAACCTCTCTCAGTTGATTTACTTTGATGGGGAAAACACCGCGATAGGAGCCTGAATAGTGTTCGTTTTTGATGGCAGCATTAAAAATATTATTGAGCTGTTTAACCCGAGTCTGCAGCAGGTCTTGGATTCGAATCGTGAGGGGCGGTTGGATGCCTTTTCCAATCGCTTCAGTCAAGATTTCATAGATACGAATGCTGCGTTGATCTCCTTGTGGATGGACACAAATGAAGCCTTCTGAGTCGATCGAAAAATGATCGCGTCCCCAGCTGTCGAGTCCATAGTACTTGGTGGCTTCCTTAATCGTCCATTTGGTATTCATTGGTATCAGATTTCTATTCGTGTCTCAGGATTTGAGGCTTTTTTGTGAAATTACGATGATTTTTTTTATGTCATACGCGATTCGTGGAATGTGCCCATCTCATTTTTGCCAGCGACTTGTTTAAAAAATAGTTTACCTTGCTCAGGGAAATCGAAATAGAAGAGTATGGAAAGTGCACTTTTTGATTATCATTTGCCAAAGGCGTCTATTGCGCAACAGCCTTCAGAAAAGCGTGATGCGTCTAGATTGATGGTAGTTGATCGCGCGACTCGCCATGTCTCGCATGTCCACTTTGCGGATCTTGCAGACTATCTGCCCGTAAATGCTCGTTATTTTCGAAATAACGCTGCCGTCATTAAAGCGCGTCTATTCGGTACGCGACCATCTGGTGGCCGAGTGGAGTGTTTATTGCTCAATCCTGCAGAAGATGCATTGACTTGGTGGTGTTTGCTCAAACCAGGTAAAAAAACTATGGCGAGTCAGTATTTTGGCTTGGAAGGTGAATATTCTGCACGAGTTTTAGAAGTTGGTCAACAAGCAGCCTATCGCGTCCGCTTTGAGTTACAAAAAGATCCTTCCGTGACTGCACTCGCGGAACGCATTGGGCGATTGCCACTGCCTCCTTACATTCAGCATACAGATGCCGAATTGCAACAAATCGAAGCCAGCGCTCGCTACCAGACTGTTTATGCCAATTATGAAAAGCAAATAGCCGTCGCAGCTCCGACGGCTGGACTTCATTTTACTCCGGAGTTGATCGAAAACCTAAAAAGTCGCGGTGCCAATTTCTATGATCTGACCTTACGCATCGGGGTGGGGACTTTCCACCCCATTCAGGTTGCACAGCTTGAGGATCATGCCATGCATAAGGAATGGTATGAGTTGTCCAGAGGAGTCTTTGATCAGCTTAAAGCACCCGAAATGGGGCCAAGGGTTGCCGTAGGAACGACCGCAGTGCGTACCATTGAGGATGTGTTGGCGCGTGCTGCTACAGATTCGGCAGTCTATAGCTGTGAGCAAATGATCCAACAAGAGGCCGATTTATTTATTTATCCACCAGCACATTTCCGCGGTGTGGATGCTTTGATCACAAACTTTCACTTACCCAAATCGACACTTTTATGCTTGGTCGCTTCGTTTTTATCGCCAGGTTCGCAGGATGGTATTGAGTGGTTGCAGGAGCTATATGCTGAAGCGATCGACTTAAAGTATCGTTTTTACAGTTACGGTGATGCGATGCTAATCCTGTAAGGGCAGAGTAGCCTTGCTGAATGTTTCTGTATTCGCTAGCGGGTCGTTTGTTTGTTTTGTAACAAATATTCAAAGCTGGCTAAGCCAGCCTTGGCACCTTCGCCCATGGAAATGATGATCTGCTTGTAAGGGGTATCGGTCACATCCCCGCATGCAAAAATTCCGGCGACGTTAGTTTCGCATTTGGGCGAAATGACGATTTCTCTCTTTGCATTGAGTTGTAGCAGGTCGGCGACAAACTGACTATTTGGCTCTAAACCAATTTGCACAAAGATCCCCTCACAGTCTAGCGCTACCAGCTCACTGTTTGCTCGCTTTTCTAGTTGGAGCCCAGTAACGCCTTGTTGATCGGCAATCACTTCTTTGACCGCTGTTGAGAGGATCACATCAATGTTTTCGCGAGCGGATAATTGGTCGATCAATATTTGATCAGCCTTCAGAGCGTCCATATACTCAATCACAGTAACGGATTTTGTGATGGCAGCAAGATCCAAGGCAGCCTCGACTCCAGAATTACCACCGCCGACGACCACCACATTTTTGCCTTTGAAGTAGGGGCCATCGCAGTGAGGACAGTAGGCCACCCCTTTGCCTAAGTTTCCTTTTTCGCCCGGGACATTTAGCTGCCGCCATTGGGCACCCGTTGCAATGACGACCGATTGCGCTTGCAAAACTTCGCCGGTAGTGAGCTCTAGCTGTTTGAGAGTGGTATCAGACGGACATGTAATCGATTTTACGCGAATGCTATCACGTACTGCGATTGGATAATCCCCCAAATGTTTGCGAATGTTGTGCGTAAGCTGGGTGCCGGTGATTTCGCTTATGGAGGTAACGTTTTCAATGCCTACCGTATCGCTAACTTGACCGCCAAATTTTTCGGCGATAGTGGCCACCACTAATCCCTTGCGTGCAAGATAAATAGCAGCCGAGGCAGCCGCCGGCCCTCCGCCGACGACCACACTATCATAGATGGTATGGTCATGCACCTGTGCACTGGTGCTGGTGTGAAATTGCTCAACAAGTTTTTCAATAATTTGAGCGGCATTGATTTGGCCGCTAGAAAAAGGCTTTTTGTTTAGAAATACCGTCGGTACGCCCTGAATTTTGCGTTCTTCGACCAAGCCCTGGTGGAGGCCTCCATCAATCATTTCATGGCTTATACGGGGATTGAGTAAGGCAATCTGATTGAGCGTTTGCACCACGTCTGGGCAGACGTGGCAGTCGAGAGAAATAAAGCTTTCAAACATTAAATCCTCGTTAATGGATTTAATTTGGGCCTGTAGGCTGGCATCTAGTTTGATAGCAGATCCCCCGGCTTGCAGCAGCGCTAGCACAAAGCTATTGAATTCATGCCCACCGGGGACTCCCGAGAAGATGACGCCCGAAGTTTGTTTATCAACAACGATTTCAAAGCTGAGTCCTTCACGCACTGCGATGGTACTGTCTTCATAGGTACGAAATTCAATTTTGGGTGATACCGAAGCGACTCCTTCCAACATTTGAATGAGCTCCGCTCGCTTGCGGTGACTTCCGGCATACAAGCGTAGTTCTACACTGCGTTCCATTTGCTGGGTGTACTCAGCGAGTGTTTGAAGGATTTTTTTATCTAGCATCGTGAGGGCTTACTTTAAGATGGCGCTTGGATACGGTCTGAGAAGTTTCCAATTTTTTGTCGTAATGAAAAGATTTCAATGCCCAAGAGTTGTGAAGTTTTTGACCTAGCTGAGGTGATCGAGACTTTTCTGGCAGGTAAAAGTAGGGCCCAGTTCAACTGGGCCCTACGGAAAGCTTCGAGACTTATTTACAGTTTCCCGACCAAATCCAGTGATGGTTTGAGCGTTTCTTCGCCCGGCTGCCACTTAGCTGGGCAGACTTGACCATCGTTGTTGGCGACATATTGCGCGGCTTGAACTTTGCGTACCAAGTCTGACGCAGAGCGTCCAATTCCCAGGTCATGCACTTCAACCACTTTAATTTTGCCCTCTGGATCGATCACAAATGTCCCTCTAAGCGCCAAACCTTCTTCCTCGATCATCACGTCAAAGCCGCGCGTGATGGCGCCTGTGGGATCACCAATCATGGGGAAGTTGATTTTCTTGATGGTGTCGGAAGCATCGTGCCAAGCCTTGTGCGTAAAATGCGTATCGGTGGATACCGAGTAGACTTCGACACCCAAATCTTGGAGTGCTGCGTAATGATCTGCTAAGTCACCCAATTCTGTAGGGCATACAAAAGTAAAATCCGCTGGGTAAAAGAAGAATACGGACCACTGTCCCTTAATATCTTCACTGGAAACAGCCTTAAATTCACCATTGTGATAAGCCTGTGCGTTAAACTGTGGAATAAGTTCGTTTATTTTAGCCATAATTGTACGTCTGTTGAGTTTTGAACATTGGCAAGATAGCAGAAATGTATTAATAGTTGAAAGATATAAATACTATTATTTTGATAGGATTTAGCTATGGAAATACAACAGATTCGTTATTTTTTAGCAGTTGCGGACTTGCGAAATTTTACTCGTGCTGCGGAGCGTTGTCATGTTGCGCAGCCATCACTCAGCCAGCAGATAAAAAAGTTAGAGCAAGCCTTAGGGGGACCTTTATTTCATCGTATGGGCCGCCGTGTTGTGTTGACGGAGCAAGGGGTATTACTTGAAAAAAAAGCACGGCGTATTCTCCTCGAACATGAAAACGCAGTCCAGCAACTTACGGATTCCTTCCAGAATAGTCATTCTATTAGCTTTGGGGCGATCATGTCCATGGCTCCCTATTTGATTCCCGAGTTGTTGGCGGATTTGAATCAAACTGAGCGCGCAGCCTTATTAATTGAGGAGAATTTTACCGAAGCGCTGATCGAAAATGTACGTCAGGGGCTTTTAGATTTTGCGATCATGTCATCACCAATCGAGGCCTCGGATTTACTTGTTCAGGTTTTGGGGCACGAGCATTTTGTGGCTGTCGTTCCACGAAGCCATCAGCTGTATACGGCGGGAGAGGCTGTGAGCTTGGAGCACTTGTTGCAGGAGCCTTTTTTGGAGTTGAGCAGTCTGCATTGTGCGGGCCGACAAATCCAAGAAATTTGTCAGTTTACCAGTCGCCATCGCAATACGGTTTTTCGCAGTTCACAAATCGAAACGATTCGCAAGTTGGTCTGCATTGGGAAAGGAGTGACGATTTTGCCGAAAATGTCAGTTGCTGAGGATTATGGATTGGGTGTCATGCCGATAGAGGGGCTTGAGCTCACGCGTGAAATTACGCTGGTGCAACATCAGGATCGTTATGTCTCCAAATCTACACGCAAACTCATCGCACACTTAAAACAGCTATGTCAGCGCTTTTTGGATTCGTAACGAAAATTGAAGTCGTCACATGAATCCGCTTATCGGCAGAGCATTGACTTTAGCTTTTTTGTCATTAAATATATAGATTATCTCAAGTATTTATTTGAATGGTGCCAGTAAGGGTTTCATTAAAGATGATAGGTTCCGAAATGACTTGCAGTGGTTGGATTAAATCGCTAGCGCCTTTATCGATTCTGTTGGTTCTGGTCAGTTGCCGTTCCATCCAATCCCTAGATGAGATCGATGCTCGCAGTTATCAAATTTTGAAAGATCGAGGGCTGGGGGAGGGCGAAGACAGTGCAGTGTTTACCGTCATGAATTTTTCAGATCAATTGCGACGAAAAATTTATCAAGAGCAGGGGCTTTATTTGGGCAGTCCAGCTACATTGGGATTGGCGGATCTGCCGCCTGTCGTCGGCGAGAAGGTCGATTATCGTAAAGCGCTCATAGCGGAGCGACTTTCGGTAGCGATTGATTTTTCACAGCCACTCACATTGCAGCAGGTTTTAGAGTTAGCTGCTGAAAATAGTCGAGACTATCACTCCCAGAAGGAAAAGGTCTTTGCATCCGCGCTTGATCTGAATTTAGCGGCCTATGACTATGGCATACAAATAGATGGCTTTAAGTGGGACAGCGTTGTCGAGCAAGACCTGAGTGGGGAAAGCGCATCCCGTGGACTATCGCAGGGGGCCTCGATCGGGCTGAGTCGTCAGTTTCTTTCTGGTAGCATGGTACGCACTTCTTTGGCCATGGATGTGGTGCACTTATTACGGGCGCGTTCCGCTTCGTCCTTGGGCTTGATGAGTGATCATTCAGTTTCAATTCCTTTATTACGCGGTCGTGGAGCGCACATTGCGGCAGAGCCTCTGACCAGTGCCGAACGGGAGGTGGACTATGCAATCGCAGAATTTGACTTTTATCGGCGGGAGTTTGTGGTCAGAATTGCGCGACAGTATTACGAAGTTTTGCAAGCAATGGACCAAGTTCAAAATGCCCAAGCGAATTATGGAAATTTGAAAAAAGCTACAAAGCGAGTTGCTGCTATTGCCTAACGTGGTCGATTGCCTGCCTCGCAAGTTGATCAATCTCGACAAGATGCCTATCGGTCAAGCTTACGGCTAGTCGATGCCCAGGCCCGCTATGCAGATCGTTTGGATACGCTCAAAGAATCGATCGGCTATCCAGTCGATGCTAGCTTAAGGCTCGAGCAGTCTGAGTTAACACGTTTAGCGACCGAGTTTTCGATTCCAGAGACTGCCCTATGGGAGCAAGCGGAGGCGGCCTTATTTGAACTTGCATTTAAGAACCGTAATGATGTGCAAACTTTCTTTCGCAAGGTTGAAGATGCTCAACGGGCGGTGGTGTTGGCGCAAGATGCTTTACGGGCGGAACTAA
>CAWVTP010000090.1:0-8323 GCA_963933035.1 uncultured Puniceicoccaceae bacterium
ACTTACAATCATAACTCTAATGCTCAAAAAATCCGTTTGCATAGTTTGGGTTCAATGATGTGTGTCGTTACATTGGGCTGTACAAGCTGCGTCATAATCGCGTCGATGCATGCATTTTCAACACAGGCTGTCCCAGCTGATAGAGAGACAACAGATCTCAATTGCAATTCTAGCTTGGCTTCGCCTCCCTGCTCATTCTAACTGCTCTGCATGGTATACGACGCATCTAAACTACTACTCATTGCGGGGCCCTGTTCCCTAGAAAATGCTAACATCTGCCGGCAAGTGGCTGACGAACTGGCCCAATTGCAGGCTCGCTATCCAGAGCTGACGCTGATCTTTAAGGGTTCTTTCGACAAGGCCAACCGCACCTCCATCGACAGTCCACGCGGCACGGGAATGGAGACAGGCTTGGAAATTTTCTCCCAGATAAAGCAAGATTACGGATTTCAAACCCTAACCGACATCCATCTACCCGAGCAGTGTGCGCAGGTTGGCGCGGTCGTGGATGTTCTACAAATCCCCGCCTTCCTCTGCCGCCAGACGGATCTCTTACAGGCCGCTGCGAAAACTGACTGTGTGGTCAATGTTAAGAAGGGCCAGTTTTTGTCGCCCTATGAGATGGCCTTTGTCACCAAAAAACTGGAAGAATCTGGTGCCAATGAAATCTGGCAAACGGATCGTGGAACCAGTTTTGGCTACCAGAATCTGGTGGTCGACATGCGCAGCTTTAGCATCATGGCCCAAAATGAGCACCCGACCATAATCGATGCCACTCACAGCGTCCAGCTACCGGGGGCTGCAGGCGGCATCAGTGGCGGTCAGCGTGAATACGTGGCGCCGCTAGCGAAAGCGGCACTGGCTGCCGGGGCCAATGGCGTCTTCCTTGAAACTCACCCCGATCCCAGTCAGGCCATTTCGGATGCAGCCAGCCAAATACCGCTCAACGAACTGGCAGACTTGGTCGGACAATTGGTGGCCGTCTGGCGTGCCGTGCGCACGCCGGTCTAATACACTGCCGGCAAGATGCGGATAACAGGCGGAGCGGCGCGCGGGATTCCTTTGCGTGCACCCAAGGGCACTCAAACACGCCCGGCAACCGACCGGATGCGCGAGGCCATCTTTTCACGCTTGGGCAGCCGTATCTCCCAAGCGCGCGTCGCCGATCTTTATGCCGGCACCGGCAGCTATGGCCTAGAAGCCTTGAGTCGGGGCGCGGCTCAAGTTCACTTTTTTGAAAAAAATCCAGCCGCCCTCCACTGCTTGGAGTACAATTGCAAACAGGTCCTCAAGAGTGGAGGATTTGAGCCTGAATCGACGAACATCCACCGCGGCGACCTCTTGCGTCAGCGCAGCCCGATAGCCGCTTTCGACCTAATTTTTGTGGACCCACCCTACGATCAGATTGCAACACAACTGCAATCCACTTTTTCAAATTTAGTAGCCAGTCTCAGCCATCCCGACACCTGGCTATTAATCGAGTTACCCGGCCACTTGGAGCTAAATTTTTCGGGTTGGCGCTTAAACAGCCGCATCGGTAAAGCGGACAAAAATAAGCCCAGCTTAGTGATTTTTAGGCGGGATACAGCCAACTCAGTACCGAAATAAGTACGCAGATCAGGTGCCGGCATAGCCATTCGGATGACTTTGATGCCAGCGCCAGGCCGATTCAATGATGCTATGGATTGTCGGATGCTCTAATTGCCAGCCCAGTTCACGCTGCGCTTTGCTGGCGTCGGCGTAGAGTGCGGGCGGATCCCCTGCGCGCCGGGGCTCTTCTCGGACGCATATCTTTTGTCCTGAGACCGCCACCACACAAGCAATGATTTCCCGGACGGAGCAAGGTTGCCCCGTACCCAAATTGTAGAAAATCTGCGCCCCTGCTGGCTCTAAGGCATCGAATGCCGCAATGTGCGCTCGCGCCAAATCATCCACATGCACATAGTCACGCAGACAAGTCCCATCCGGTGTGGGATAGTCAGTACCGAAAATACTGACACTCGCTCGCCGTCCAAGCGCGGCGTCGACGACCAGCGGAATCAAATGCGTCTCTGGATCATGATCCTCCCCGATACGGCCATCCGCAGCCGCTCCAGCAGCATTAAAATAGCGAAAAGCCGCAAAACTCAGGCCATGCGCCCGCGCCAATGATTGCAGACAATTTTCTAAGTCCAACTTTGTCTGCCCATAGGGGTTGATCGGCTGCTGTGGCATCGACTCCACAATCGGCAGGCTTGCGGGCACGCCGTAAGTAGCACATGTGGATGAAAAGACAAACTTTCGCACGCCCACCTTAAGCATCGCTTTCAATAAGCGCAGACTGGCCACAAAATTATTTTCGTAGTACTTAAGCGGATCCGAAACCGATTCTCCCACATAGGCAAAGGCCGCAAAATGCATGACCAGCTCAATCTGCTCCTGCTCTAAAATGCGCACCATCTGCGCATAGTCTCCCAAATCGGCCTGATAAAAGGGCAGTTCTGCCGGCACCGCTTGGCGGTGTCCAAAAATCAGATTGTCCACAATCACTGGCTGATGGCCCGCCAGACACAGCTGCCGCACACAATGGCTCCCTATGTAGCCAGCACCCCCGACAACCAGTACTTTCATCTTAATCGATTTATTAGAGGATGCTTAGGGCGCAGGACTCAGCTCGGAGCCACTCTTTTTACGCTCTAAGTCCGCCAGTTCAGCTTGTGCCTTAGCCAAGCGCTCCTGCGCCGCTTGAATACGCCGCGCACGCTCTTGCGAAGCCGCATAGGCCGCACGTTCGGCCGCCAACTGAGCTTCCACCCGCTCCGCTTCGCGCTCGGCGGCCTTCACATCCTCAGAGGTCGCGGTGCGCGCGATGGCATCCTTCACCCGCTGGGCTTCTAAGGCCTTAATGGAGGCTTCCATTTTTTTCTGCGCCTCCACTTCTGCCTGATATTCGCGCTGACGCTGGGCTTCTTCCGCCTCAAGCTTGGCTTTGCGCTCATCCACCTCATTGCCGGCCATACCGCCCAAAACTCCGCCTAGAACAGCACCGATGGCGACATTGCCGCTACCACCAGAACCGACTTGATTACCCGCGATCCCGCCAAGCACAGCCCCCGTCAGTGCCCCAAGGTTGCGCCCTTTATTTGGGCTATTCGTTGGGGTGCTACACGCAGCGACCAACAATAAACTCATCAGCATAAAAAAGTATCCTAGATGTTTCATAGCCTCAACTTGAAAACTGAATGCCCGCATGGCAATCCACAAAAGTAAAGAATTGGACGTTGTCCCAATCCCCAAAAAGGCTTTTATCGAAATCAAGACCTCCGACTAGCTATGAAGAACCAGTTTTACAACGCATTCGACCTGGAGCGCTTTGACCACAAGCCCACACCGCAGGACGATTATCGCAACGCCTTTCAAATTGAGCGCGACCGCGTCATTTTCTCCTACCCATTTCGAAAACTGCAGTCCAAGACACAAGTCTTCCAATCGGGCGAATATGACTTTTACCGCACCCGGCTGACCCACTCGATTGAGGTGGCCAAAATCTGCCGCTCCATCTGCGAATTTTTGAAGACGCGCTCTCCCCTGCTGAGCCAAGATTTTTTCATTGATCCGGACCTAACCGAGGCCATCGGACTCGCCCACGACTTAGGGCATCCCCCGTTTGGGCACATCGGCGAGCGCAGGCTTAATCACATTACCCAGACCAAGGGCGGCTTTGAAGGCAATGCCCAAACACTGCGCATTCTGACCGAATTGATTTACCAAAGACCCCAGAAAAAACAAGGGATCGCACCCACGCGCGCCTTCTTAGATGGGGTCATGAAATACAAAGCACTGCACTCAGAGTGTATTCAAAAAGATCCCTCAGGGAAGCCCATCTACCCAGAAAATCATTTTATCTACGATCACCAAAGCATCCATCGTGAGCGCATTTTTGGCCAAAGCCATCTGCCGGCTGCGCTCGCAGCACCCGCTGATCTGAATCAGTTTAAAAGTATCGAATGCCAAATCATGGATTGGGCCGACGATACCGCTTACTCCCTCAATGATATTGTGGACGGCGTCCATGCTCGTTATCTCTCGGTGGGATCGATCAGCGAATGGGCCAGCAGTCAAAGTCTCAGTGAGGATGAGGCAAAGCTGATCGATCAATTGTGCAAGGTCATTCGCGAAGATCGCTACGAAGCCTATTTTGGCTGGCGCGTAGGCCAGTTTGTGACGGACTGCTCCCTCCAAGCCCGCCAAGGTTTTTTATCGCAGCAAACCCATCGCCATGCCTTTGATCTAATCATTAGCCCCGAACGCATCACTGAAAGTCAACTCTACAAAAAAATTGCCTATCAACTGATCTTTCAATCGCCCCAATTACAGCAAATTGAGTTTAAGGGCGGCTTTATACTCGACCGACTCTATGCCGCCCTGAGCGAAAGTTGCTTGGAGCCTGAAAGTCCCCGCGCACTCAAACTATTGCCCAAAAATGAACAAGCGCTGCTAGCAGCCACCAGCGATCCACTCATGCGCCACCGGATCATATGCGACTTCATCGCTGGACTGACAGATGACTTGGCCATCCGCACCTACAAACGCCTCTACAATCCCGAATTTGGTTCAATCGCCGAGTTGTTATAGTCTCTTTAGATAGGAGCCGGCATAGCCGGCAACCGCTGATAGGCGCTCATACAAGCTTATAAAATGCAACTGCCACCAAGGCAGCTCACAGGCGGCGCCAACGTCTAGGCCAGGCATCCAGACTGACGAGTTTATAATTCAAGTAATTCGCGGATCTACGAGCGGGTGACATGGGGTGGCCTGTGTCGGCTGGTTCTGCTCATGCGCTCTTAGATCCCGCCTAAGATAGAATCGAACACTTTTTCGACCTTTTCATTTTTTGCTTTCACGCTCCAGAGCATCAGCCAGAGACCAAGAGCCAACGCAGATAGACCTCCTGCTGACACGAGCCACATGAACGCTTCGCTCCAGTCGCCAGCTTTGTAGGCGCCTAGTAGTATAATTGCTCCGATGCCGGAAAGGAAGGCTCCTGCTAGGCAGATGACGAACCATTTCCCTCCATTATTTTTCTTCCCGAGCAAAAGGTTGCCAAGGAAAAAGAGAAAAAAGCCTAGTATAACAAGTCCTAGATAAGCGATATATTCATTCATATTTTGCAGAATACACGACTACGTAGAGGCTAGTCGCGACATGGAGGCGGAGCCGTAATGTCGTTGACTACGCCGTCTGGATCTGCCTTAGAGATGAGTGGATAAAGTCAGGTGCGAAATCGGCACCATTCGGCCAAGTCAAGGTGTTACCTTCTAGTGTAAACTCCTTGAAAAAGCCGATGTCCTTCAGGGGGGCAAATACGGTTCCATCGATTTCATTGACTAAATCGACTTCGCCTTCGGTACCATCGCGAAATCTTACCCAGATCCTGTATCCGTCTAAATACTCAGCTTTTATAATGTGTGGGAATTTCATTATTCTAGGGGTTGAATAGGTTCTAGTGGTTCGCGCTGTTCGGCAAGCTTCCAATCCTGCAGCAGCTCATCTTGGTGGAGTTCATACCATTCGAGAACAGCCGTTAGGGCTCTTTTCGGGAAATGTCCAGTAATTACGCCTGTGAGTATATCTACAGTTACTTCGCATTCACCATACTCTGCATGAGAGTGCGGAGGCACATGATCGCGATAATACATGCGGATGATGATCCCTAGAAATCTGGATATTTCGGGCCTTCTCGAATACTACAGCCTAAAAATTGGAATTTCAATTCTTTTACAGACGTCAAAGGTAAGCATTAGCGCAGCGCGGAGCGCGTAATGGAGTTGATACCACTACCTTGTTCGCATATTCGATGTCATCAGTAAGTTGCCGAGTGGTATCGGAAATGGACTTCATTCTCTTCCTCGAACTCGACCCAACGAACAAGTGGCTCGATGGCGGTACATGTGATTCGGGCAATTCTCTTCTTGTTTACGAGGCAGTCCCAAGAGTGCCCAACGCCAGCAACGGAAGGCAGATAACCCGATGAGGATTCTTTTGCGAATTGAGCTGGATCTGTGAATGTGTGAATTTCTCTTTTCTTTTCGTGTGGAGCATCGCAGTCGTCGCCAGCGCAGACAGAGTCTCTCGTCAATCGGACTTCGATCTTGGGTCTATCTTTCAGGACTTCGAATGCTTGTTTCATTTTTTCTGCCAGCGTAGAGTGTGTATGCGACTAAGCACCAGCTTAGTCGCATACATCACGCCTTGTTGGAGATCAGGGAGCGAACATTTCAGACAACGAACTCAAGACCTTGCTTTGAGTCACTTTCGAAAGCTTACCCAACTTTTTTATGATTCGGGATTTATCGATCGTTCGAATCTGGTCCAAGACAATCTGACCATCGGTTCCTTGAAAACTACATCCAATTCGAGTGGGGTATGCATTTCCTTTCAAGGTCATCGGCGCCACAATCACCGTCGATATGTAGCGATTCATCTCATTTGGAGATATAACCACACAAGGCCTTGCTTTCTTGATTTCTCTGCCCTTTGTCGGGTCAAGTGAGATCAAATAGACTTCGAATCGACTTACTTCCATTGCCAATTAGTTCTATCCCAGTCGTTCGGCATCACCTCGAAGTCCGAATCGAGAGAATCATCCTCTTTCATTCCCATGGCTCTAAAAGAGTCCTCCCAACCTTTTCTCGGAGTGCTCATAGAGCGAATAACTAGCTTGCTGTCCTCGACTTCCAGCTCCACTTCCTCACTGAAGCCGCATTGCTCAAAGACTGGCTTTGGAATGCGGATTCCTCTAGAATTCCCGATTTTTACAATTGTCGCTTTCATGGAATAACAATGTAATTACTTCGCCCTAACAGACAAGTCTTTTCTTTCCGCCCAACGTCAAAGTGTATCACGGAGTGGAGGCGGAGCCGTAACGGAGTTGATACCAATGCCTGGTTCAGCCTTATCTTTCAACAGGATGCTGCAGACTGACACCAGCAATAATATTGAAGGCGCAATAAAGAAATCACTTCCAATCTCTATTTTCGGTTCGCCGGGAAATGCGACAAAACAAGCTAGTCCGATTAAAACGACAAAAGCAAATATCACCGGTGGTAATTTCATTCGTTTCTTTGTTTTTTCTTTGAAGCGCACAAAAAGTAGTGTCACCGGGCAGACAAAACATGCCACCCCAAGAAAGCTGAACGCTGCCATTACGACGATGGTAAGCAATGGAAAGATGACCATCCATATGGGTGACGTTGCCCCAAGTGCTTCGGTCAGTCGCCCAATAATGTTCAAACATCCAAAAAACGCGTAACCATACTGTTCTGGTCCGATCACAAATAGCGGGAATAAGAGACAAGCTAAAATTGAGAGCGTGATCGCTTTGTTTTTCATTCTCTTTCTGAACGCCAAGATATGCTACCAGATATAGACACTGTTGGCGAGACTTCCAGCTCTGCTGGAATCATGACAACCGGGGCTATATCTGGTTAGTATCACCGCTTTGTTCGAACTGTGTCTATTAGTTCAACTTTGTATATTTTTATTGGTTTTGTATCGATATTTTCTTGGCTTATAGGAAATGAATTAGGCTCGTACCATGACGCTCCCCCATCAGGTATACCTTCCAAAATGATTTCACCTGCCGAATTTCTTATGCGAACTTTTGCAGGATCAGCTATAATAGTCACCGCCTCATGTGAATGAGTATGAAGCGGGATGACGCCTCCTGGTGGATTGACTACCTCAAGCACTCTTACTTTTTCGTTCTCAAATATTACTGTATGCTTCTCTGGTGCAGGTTCAAAATAATGAGAATGACTAACACATCCAACATTAAGCGATCCAATCGCTAAAGCTAGAGTAAGAGTAAGGACTGACCAGTATTTTATCATTTTGTTATTTTTTCGAACGTAGAGGCTATGCATAGATGAGCGCAGCGAAATCTATTGTCATATGCCGTCTAGTTCTGCCTTTTCTTTCATTGGTTTCATCGCGGTTTAGACTGGGGTTCTCAATAGTCCCACAATCATCAGATTGATCATTGCAGCTATGATTACAGCGACGGCTGCAGCTATCCAGAAAAATACATTCCCTTTTATTTTCGAGGCATACGCCCCTGATAGAAAGAGTGGAATCGCTGAAAGGAATCCAGCCATCTCTAAGGCCGGTGGGATGGGAAGCCTTTCAGCGTTGCTGATGTAGGAGAGTAGCGGAAGTAGGCCGCCTAAACAAAACAGCACGAGTCCGACATTCTTTTCCTTTTTCTTGCCCGCAAAGCCAGCGATAGCAGCAACTGCTACAAGGAGAAGGAACGGTATGGCATCTTCGTGGATCATTTAATCTG
>CAWVTP010000091.1:0-8205 GCA_963933035.1 uncultured Puniceicoccaceae bacterium
CTATCGCATTCAATGCGATCACCAAGCTACGAGTTAAATAAAGTTACCTTGTTAAGACTGGTGACTGATTAAAATAGAGTCCGCCAGAATTGACCATAAGCCCCAATAAGGACCCATCCACAAACGAGCTTGTAAGCTCGAAAGCATCTGCGACTCGGAAATATTCATAACAGCACGATCTTTAAAAAAGATCCGTACTTTAAATTGCATAAACTACGTCAGTTAACCTAGACCGAATCGTCGAAATTATAAACGCTTCGATGCGTTGAAATATATAAAAAATCGGGCATATTGTACAGATTAACAACAACTCTATACGGACTTTTTTTTAGGGACTTTACTGGGTTCCCCATTAAACGCTAACGACAGCTAAAAAAGCTAATTATGAACAATTTGTAAAATCTAGTTCCTCTCTACAAATCAGCACTCGACATCCGTAAGTACTATTATAGTACAAAGGAATCGAAGCATTCCCGCAACCCATTAACCTACCCTAATTCATGTCAGATCATCCACCTATTAAAGGGATCAGTCGCATTGACACAAAGTCTACTCACGGCTGGTTTGTTCGCGGTTACCGTAACGGAAAGACCTATACAAAATTATTCAGCGATCGTAAAAGTGGCGGTAAAGAAGCTGCTTTGAAAGCAGCGCGCAACTATCGTCAGCAATTGCTCGAAGAATTGAGTAAAATTCCACAAAAAGAACGCGAGCGTCGCGTCGTCAGCAAAGATTCACGCAACAGGACGGGTGAACTCGGAGTCTCGCGAACCTCCAAAAAAGGACCCAAAGGGGCGATCTACGAATGCTTTTCCGTCAGTTGGCGCCCGGAACCAGGCGTCCAAAAGAGTACTTCTTTTTCCATCAGAAAATACGGCGAAGAAAAGGCATTGGAACTGGCGATTGCACATCGTAGAAAAATGATGTGCCAGGCGCACGGAAATGACTTCTACAAGTATTAAAATTGCACAAGTCACTCCAAGTAAAATTCGTACATCAGCTTGCCTCGGGGCCAACAATTAAGCGAGTGGCCCAAGAAGCCCTAAATTGCTGCCTTGCGAAAGAAATGAGATCAGTCAATTGCACGGCATCCAACCGCATAGCATATTCAGCCTCAGATTCTAGCGGCAATCCGTATACGGTCTGCAAAGCCGCATACATGGCACGGGCCCCGATCGTCTGCAAGCCCATAGCCCTCGCTGCCTTTAGACGCGTGCAACAGCGATTAAACTCCTCCAGCGTCGGCCCGGATTGAATCCCCCGATTAATTTCTGTGTTGATTTCGGCCAAAACAGCAGCCGACTGCTTTGGCTCGGTGCCTGCATAAAAGAAAAACATGGCATCTTGATAGCCAATTATTTGACTCGAGCCGACATAGTAAGCGAGACCTTTTTCTTCGCGAACTGCTTCAAACAAGCGACTGGAAAGCCCGTTAAATAATTCATTCAGCAGCTCCGATAGCAATCGATCCGCATGCTGAATACCGACACTGGGAAAGGCGTGCAAAACCACAGATTGTGCGCGCTCCAAAACAAGCGATTCTACGGCAGAACCTCCATGTGGCTCCCAAGTTTTTGTAGGCCAATCCAAGACATCCTCTGACGGCAGCTCCTCCCCTAGCAACTGGCTCAGCATCGG
Organism: uncultured Puniceicoccaceae bacterium; assembly: GCA_963933035.1. Taxonomy (GTDB): domain Bacteria; phylum Verrucomicrobiota; class Verrucomicrobiia; order Opitutales; family Coraliomargaritaceae; genus CAWVTP01. The sequence continues at coordinate 1,639 of CAWVTP010000091.1, forward strand.
TACGGCCTGCGAGACTTCAAAACAACCGCAAAGAGAGACCACTATGTTGGGCGCTTGCACCAGGCGTTGATAATGTGCCTGTACCGCACCAACATCCAGACACTGCAAATCAGCTGCCAGCCCGAGCGAATTGACAGCTAGGGGATGGTGCCCAAAAAAACGCTCTCTGAGGGCACTGATCCCATACTCTAAAATATCATCGGCTTGCTCAGCTATTTGCGCGACTTGGGCCGCTCTTTCTGTCTCAAAAGTATGGCTCTCTATTCTGAGATGTAGCAAAGCATCTCGCAATAAATCCACTGCTAATGCAAGGTCTTCTGGAAAAACTTCAAGCGCTAAGTACACAGTATTGTGCCCACAGCCGGCGTGAAAACAACCTCCGATCCGTTCAATCAGTTCTGCGACCTCGCTTGCCGTACGCTGTGCGCTGTCTTTCGTCATTAGCTCAGCCAGCAATTCAGAAATGCCGCGCTGCTGCGGCATTTCGCAGCAGCTCCCCCCCTTGATCACGCAACGCAGATGCACCTTTGGCAAACGCGGATCGTATTGGTGAATGAGGCGAGCACCATTGGAAAAAGTATGGCACTCAAAGCCTGCGCTCGAAATACTTACTGCAGCGATGTCAGAATCAGTCGGTTTAGGTATGGGGCCAAGGCAAGCCTGCGAGCGACTCTCGGGAATGAGATACTGTTGGCACACTCGCTGTAAATCCTCAACGCCGACAGCAGCCAACCGCTCAAGGTAAACACGCCCCATCTCTAAATGTCCTAAGATGGCCTCGCCAAGCCCCAAGCGAGCCGCTTGGCCACTCATGGTCTTGTAGCTATTAATTTCACTACTCATTGCTTGCCGACGAGCCTTTTCCAGCACTTCAGCCGGCAAGCCTTGTTTCACGACTTCAGCAATACACTCATCGATCCCACCCTCGACAGTCTCAAGCTGGTCCGGATCACAAATGTAAGAGAGCCACATCAGCCCTGGATCCCCAGAGTTCCAATTGCGACAATCGATAGCGTGCACGCAATTTTTTTCATTTCGCAAGCGCTGCCATAGCAGTGAACTCTCACCCCCACCTAGAGCAAAAGCCAAGGCATCTAAACTGGCAGCATCGGGATGGCTCAAATGAGGCACCTTGTACGCCATGCCCCCTCGCATCACCTGATAATCCGCGTGCTGACGAGTAAAGCGTTGCGCGAGTTGTGGCGGCTCCTGCTCCAAGGGGACCGGAGCTAAACAAGCCATGGGTAATGCACCACAGCACTTTTCCAGCGTATCTAAACAACTTGTAGCGTCAACAGCGCCCGCGACTGCCAGGACGCAATTATTTGGCACGTAACGCGCCTGATAATAAGCCCGCAAGTCGTCTGGCCCTAAAGATTCAAACAAACTGCGTTCACCAATGATCGGATAGCGGTAGGGATGTCTGCTATAAGCTGTACCCAGCAGCAATTGACTCAGCTGTTGATCCGGATCATCCAAACCCATATCAATTTCTCGTAAAATGACCTGACGTTCGAGCTCAATGGCGTCAGCTTCTAGTTTTGCGTGAAAGACTAGATCGGTCAGCACGTCCAGCGCTGTTTCAAATGCGGTTGCCGGCGCATCAATGTAATAAACCGTACGATCAAAAGTCGTGTACGCATTGATCGAGCCCCCGAGGGCATGAATCGCTCGATTGATCATAGACCCCGTTCGGCGCTCGGTGCCTTTGAACAATAAATGCTCGATATAATGCGAGATCCCGGAGCCTAGGTAAACGCCCTCGTGTAGGCTCCCGGTTTTCACCCATAATTGCAGAGAGACCACTGGACTGGCAAAGTCTGCTCGATGGACAAGGGTCAGACCATTAGATAACACCTTGCGAAAAGGCGGCTGAATGACTAAATTAGGGAAAGAATGCTGCATAATAATGTGACACATTGATGCCGGTGAACAAAGCTCGCTTCATTCCGACTGGCTTGAAATGCGTCGTGATGACTACAATAGGCGTGGCCGCTTAATTGGAAATTTTTTTCGCGGCCTAAAGGGCTTTTCAAAAGCCTCCGAAAAATCGTAGCCTCCCGCAAAATCACTGGGGCTATCCTCCTCGGTTTTGCCCAAGACTCGGCACTCCACCAAATTAAAAACCACCTGCCCAAAATCCCGGCAATCGTGAATGCCCCAGCGGTCAAAAACAGTCTGCGCCATCGGACCATACTGCTCCAAAGCAAAGCAACGAATCCCCTCAAGTAACTGCTGACCGCTTAAGTGATTTTGCTGCTGGTTAGCGTCAACTTGTTTCAAATTCTTTAGACTATAATCCAAAGCTTGCCGCACAAAATAGTAGGCTCCCCGCTGATAGCGGCGATCCTCCTCACAAATAGCCCGCACCACAGCGCTAAAGTCTAGATTACCCTCACTCACATCAATAAAATTGCAGACAGATCATACAAGAGTCAACTCACCTGCTCGAAAACAACAGCGCGACTAAAGCTCGCTCAGTTCCACTACAGAGCCGCCTCAGGATCAAAAATACGGAAACTCACCACCGGCTCAAGCACACAGTCCATCGCCTTTAAGTCGCTCTTTAAAGCAGTCAGCGATGACTCATTGCTCGGATGTGTGGTCAACATAATGAGGGCACTACCATCCTTTTGAGAGCGCTGGTTAACGGTTGCAACTCCAATCGAGTGGGCAGCGAATACTTGAGTCACTTGTGCTAAAACTCCTGCCTGGTCACAAACACGCACTCGCAAATAATACTGCCCCGATATTAAATCAGTCGGAGCTATCTGCACTTCATTACCCAAATCCGCGTAACGCTGCGCATCCTCCTCAGAAATAACCGGTGCAGGGGCACCTTGCAGCATAAAGACCGCATCCGCAATATCGCTAATGACGGAACTTGAAGTGGCATCTTGCCCGGCTCCGCGACCAATCAAAACCGTAGTTCCCACAACATCACCAGAAACACTGACCCCGTTGTAGACTTCATCCACCCCCGCAATGACTTCTGCTTTCGCAATCAATGCAGGATGCACGCGAACTGATAGTAGACTTTTTTCAAAATCGCGCTTAATGACTGCCAATAATTTGATCTTATAGCCCAGATCTGCAGCGGTTGCCATGTCGGCAGTGGTCACCTCCCGGATCCCCTCGCAGATCATTTCTGGCAAGCGCACCCACTTTCCGTGGGCCAAATAAGACAGTATGACCGTCTTGTGCGCGGCATCAATACCATCCAAATCCAGCGATTCATCGGCTTCCACATAGCCAAGTTTACGGGCATCTTCTAAGGTCGCTTCGAAGCTTAAGCCCTCGCGCTCCATCCGAGTTAGGATATAATTGGAAGTGCCATTCAGTATTCCAAAAAGACAACTAAAACGATTGGCAACCAGCGCTTCCCGCATGGTCTTAATAATAGGTATGCCACCAGCAACCGATGCCTCATAGTAGTAATGCCCACCATACTGGCGGGCTAAATCAAACAGTTCGGCGCCATATTCACAAATCAAAGCTTTGTTGGCAGTCACCACCGTTTTTCCCCGCTTCAGGGCACGCCGCGTAAAGTCGAGCGCCGCACCGACACCCCCCATCAATTCACAGACAATGTCGATTTCAGGATTTTCCAAAATCCGATCTGGATCTTGAGACAAACGCTCCTGGGGAACGGAAACCGAGCGTTCTCTGGCCACATCACGCACCACAACTTCTGTGATTTCCAATCGAACACCGAGCCTTAACTCCAATGCCTGTCGATTCTTTTCAATATTTTTCCACACGCCTTGGCCAACGACGCCAAAGCCCAGCAAACCAACCCGTACAATTGTTCTTTCAGACATACTACTTCGTAAATGAATTTTCTTCGCCCTTAATTAAGCGCAAGATGTTGGAGCAATGACGCAGTAAAATGAGCAAGGCCAGCGCCAGGGAAAGCCCAAAACATAGATGCTCCTTCCCATAATATAAACCGGCCGTAATCGGCAGACTTAAGGCAAACACTAAGGAAGCCAAAGCCACAACCCGGGAGCTGTAAAATGCCAGCAGCCAGAGAACTAAACCCATCAACAATACAGGCGGCATAATCACCAAAAGCCCCCCCATAGTGGTGGCCACCCCCTTACCGCCGCGAAAGGCGATAAAGATGGAGTAACTATGGCCAGCTAAGGCAGCGATCAAACCCAAAACCGCATAATGAAGCTCCGCCCACATGAGTAAGGGCCAAGCTGCTGCCACCACCCCCTTCGCCGCATCGAGCGCAAACACTAGATTGCCCCATTTCGCGCCAAGGACCCGCTTCACATTAGTCGCACCCGGATTGCCACTTCCAACCGTAAAAATATCTACCCCTTTACGGCTAGCGACCAACACCGCAAAGCTGATTGCCCCTATGAGGTAACCAATCAGTACAACACTGATGATGTGTATCCACAGCATGATTGCGATCTAGAAGAGATGTTACCGCCCGCAGCGCCTATAATTAGAGCTTAATGACGCGGAACTTTTCGATGGCAGCATGTCCAATAATTTTCTCTGCTGCCTCAGTGGAAGGTGCCGAGTCTAATTCAAATACCGAAACTGCAAAGCCATGCCCCTGATCTCGGCTCAATGACATATTGGCAATATTGACCGAATCTGCCCCTAGGGTCATCCCAACAAATCCAACAATCCCAGGGACGTCCTTGTTCTTCAAGACCAGTAAGGTCGCTTCAGTATTCACCTCAACACCATGCCCATCAATGGCCACAATCCGCGGACTTTGTTGCTTACCGAAAAGCGTGCCAGCAATCGTGCGAGTTTTTCCGCCTTTGGCCTGCACTTCGACCTCCACCAATTCCGTGAACTCGGCATGATTGGTGGATTTGACTTCCTCTGTAACGATGCCCATGCGAGCAATTTTTTTCGGGGCATTGACGTCATTCACATTTTCAGCGATCTCACGCAAATAACCCCGCTGCACACCATAGCTCAGCGGCAAGGTATCCAAGTCTACAATTTTGCCAAAATAACGGATCACAATTTTTTCGACACCCTCAGGCGCTAATTGCTGAGAGAAGGTACCCAGCTTTTCCACCAAGTTCAAGTAAGGAGCGACCTGCTGCAATGCCTTAGGATCCAATGACGGCATATTCAAAGCATTCCTCACCATTTCCCCCTTCAAAGCTTCAATCATTTGCTTGGCCACATCAATGCCCACATTCTCCTGAGCTTCTTGCGTGGATGCACCCAAGTGCGGAGTCAGCACCAAATTAGAAATTTTTCTCAATGGGCTGTCCTCTGCGGGCGGCTCATCCTCATAAACATCCAAGCCAGCCGCAGCCACTTTGCCCGACTCAAGCGCTGCAATCAGCGCAGCTTCATCAATAATGCCTCCGCGAGCGCAATTAAATACACGCACTCCTGGCTTCATGCGCTGGAAGGCATCTGCATCCAGCATATGCTTCGTCTGTGCCGTCAACGGCATATGAACCGTAATATAATCTGCTTGTTCAATCACAGCATCCAAAGTAGCCATTTGGACCCCCAGTGAATGTGCACGCGATTCGGTTAAGTAGGGATCATAGGCCAGCACCTGCATATTGAAAGCTTGCGCTCTTTTGGCGACTTCTGCCCCAATGCGCCCCATACCCAGTACGCCCAATGTCTTTTCATTCAACTCGGATCCAGTATATTTTTTGCGATCCCAACGTCCCTCCCGCATACCGGCGCAGGCTTGCACGATTGGGCGCGTGCCGCACAGCATGTGAGTAAAGGTCAGCTCAGCCGTGGCCAAGGTGTTCCCAGTCGGCGTATTCATGACAATCACACCGCGATCGGTGGCAGCTTCAATATCGATATTGTCCACTCCGACTCCGGCACGCCCGACCACCTTTAGTTGCGGGGCCGCCGCAATCACCTCAGCGGTGATCTTAGTATCAGATCGCACCGCAATCGCATCAACGTCTCGAACGAGTTCGAGAATTTGTTCGGGGGAGGAGCCATAAGCTTCAACAACCTCAAATCCGTCTTCGGATTTGAACAAATCGACACCAATGGGAGAGATACGGTCAGCAATCAGAACTTTCATAAAAACAGCTCAGTTAATTTGCTGTTAAAAAAAATGCAACGAAAACCGAACTAAGATTAACAGATGGACGTTCGCTTATCTCCGTATGCGCCTTCCTCGCGCGAAACATTTAACCTTATACAAACGAAAAGACGCCCCTAAGCCCGCTTTGCTTTGACATTTCGACCACATTCTGGCATATTTGGTATTTATGGAAATTAATGGCGGCAACGGGATCCTCAACGTCTATCAAAGCGCCCAAAAGATTAGGCAAACCGCCAATGAACAAGCAACTCAAGCGGCCAACCGCCTAGCGAGTGGCCAAATTAATGCCGCCAATATGGTGCAACTCAACGAAAGCACCCATCTTTATAAATTAAATGCTCAGTTAGTTAAAGTCGCCGATCAGATGACTGGAACCGTCCTCAACTTGAGAGCTTAAGGGCAGCTCTGAAAATCTACCAAGACCGGGACGAATACAATTTTAATTTTGAGCAAGGCGATTCTGTGCACAGGAGGGCTGGAAGCCCTTCGCGCGCAGA
>CAWVTP010000092.1:0-8088 GCA_963933035.1 uncultured Puniceicoccaceae bacterium
TCCATACGAGAAATTATGACGACTTTTTAGCTCTGACTTTTTCAGGAAGCCCTATCATAATCCATCCATTTCCAAGCGCCATCGGGCTGTTGCTCGGATTTCACTTTGGCATACTTGCCAGTATCGTTTTCATTGGTATAAAAGTCCCGTGTGAGGGTTAGTTTTGAGCCATTGGGGTCCAGAACCTTTTTCGTCATCCATTTGCCCCATGCAAACTTGGTGATGGTCTCTTTGCGATTGTTGATTAGTTTGTTATTAACGTCATAGATCTTCCATTCGTGGATTTCTTCGCCGGCGAGTTCGTTAATGGTTTTGCGATTGCTGAACTGATCTGCCCCCTCGCCGAGGTAGAGGTTCCAAGCATTTTGGCCTTCCACGTATTCCCAATTTGCGACTTTTACCTGTTCGCCCCGAGTGGTGGTTATTCGTACACGATCAGCACGATTGTAGTCTAAGGTTGGATTTTCGACACAAAATTTTGCAAATGGCGTCCCAGAAGGTTGGTAGAGCCCATCGGCATTTTTGACACCCCGCTGTGCGGATTTGTAGAGGCGAACTTCGTAACTGTAGTCATCTAAAATGACGACATCCGTTAAGGTCTGAGGTGTTAGCACTTGACGTAAGGCATCGTCGCGTCGGATCACCTCTTGTCGAATACTAGGGCTGTTGGCAGAAAGTATGCGACCAGTTTTCGTGCGAAATTGGGGGATAGCGCCAGGGGTGGCATCGTAGATGAAGGCGGACCCACGGCCATTGATCCGTTCAAATTTTGTATCATTGATGACGGACAAGCGGCTGGAGAATCCGACTTGTTTACCCGTCGGTTGCCAGCGACCAGATGCTGTGTTCGGTGCAAATGTGAGCAGTTTTCCGTTCGGACGCACAATGGTGAGTTTTTCCAGAGCAATACCATTGCTATTTTTGATAAGCGTACCGGAATTTGATAATTGACTTAAATATTGGTCGTAAGCGGCTTTAGTTAGTACCAAGTCACTCTGGGCTTGGTTTAGATTATTTATGATATTTTGTGGAGTCTGTGGCATCTGTGGCATCTGCGGAGTCTGTGGCATCTGCGGAGTCTGAAAGCTGCCACTACCTGAAGTAGCATTGAATGTCGCAATTTGCGCTTCATACGAATCAATTAAACCTGTTGCTGTGCTCACTTGTTTGGCGGCGTTGGACTCAGGCGTTTGTACGACATCTGAGGCAAAAAGTGAGCTGACTTCCAAGCTTTGAGGAGTAAAAATAAGTGGCGAGGGTTTTAGATGCTTCATTTTAACTTCGATTGGTTTGAAGCCACTTTCGCCCTGATAGGAACCGATCTCCATTGAATAGACAATCGAACAATTGCCTTCTGAATCGCCTCCTGGATCGTTATCTTGTTCGCCATCAGGTGGGTCTCCAGGTTCGTTCTCGTTCTCGTTTGAGCCATTTCCATCAGAGCCATCACTATCAGAATTGTCACCAAAGTCTCCGTTGTCATTATTACTGTCACTCGAATCACCCGAAGATTGGCCACCACGATTAATGGCATCTAAGTTGGATAATGGGCATAGAAGAAGGAGACTCAGCAGGCATGAAAAACGTAAGTATGAACGCAGTAGCTGTATCAAAGTAGTTGGATTAGAACGCTTCATAAAATAGTGTTTCAAAAACTAGCTCTTATTCTGAATTTTGATTAGGGCCGATCGTGCGGCTGCGCGAAGACGGATGTCAGCGGATTGGCGGTATTTTTGCAAAATTGTAACATCTTCGTTCGTTCCGATCAGACCCAGAGCAGCCAAGGCAGACGCACGAAGCATGGCAGGCGTGTTAGATTGTATATCTTGATTTGCTGCTAACAGCTTGTAAACAAGCGTATGGACTTGGTCGCCTTGACCCAGGTGTGCGGCAATTTGCAGGGCCGACATACGATCTTTTACCAGGGCTCTATCATCTTGTGCCACCTTGTAGGCGCGTAGGCCCAAATCTTTTAGGCTAGGATGTTCGTATTGAAATACATCAATCAGTCGCATTTGCCCAATTAATGCAGTGCCGATCAAACCGGGTACTTTGCCGTGTGCAAAGCGATTGAGCAGGTAGATGAGCTTGTTGCATTGCTGTGATGGCACCGGATGGGCTGCAATCAGGTCTGCTTGCTTTTGCAGGCAATAGTCACGCCAAATCGGGTGGGAAGTATTGTCCTCTAGTACCGAAATATTATAGTCTGATAGGGCGACGATGCACTGCGTGGTCGCAATAAAACGATCCATTAGATCGTTTTTTAAGGCGAACCATTCGTCAATCTCCCAGTCGATAGGCAAGCTTTCAGAGCGCAATAGTTTAAATAATCCGTCTTTTTCGAGCACTAGCTGAGCGTTTGAAAGTGTGTGCAGGTCACGATGACAGGATTGATAACTGCTGGGCTTGGCATCGCACAACTGTTGAAGCGAGTTCGGAAGTGCCCAAATAAGATTGGTCGCTAAAAATGCACATAGGAAAATAAGATTTTGCATCCGAGCTAGAGATGGCATCAAGAATACCGAGTGCATGTGGTCGAAGGTCAGGTTTAGAACTGGCTCAAGGTTTGACCGCCTTGATGATAGCGAGCAGAATGGCAAGTACCACCGCCGACGCCCGGCGCTCTTAGCATGTAGTATTGATAGCGCCCATTTTCATCAAAGTCATCCTTAGTGAGTTCGCGCACCACAGTGCCGTCTTCAAAGGTGACTCCTGATTTGAATACGCGCAAGGTCAGTGTCAAGTCATCTGGAACATCGGCGAGTAGAATAAACATGCGCACCATCTCAGTACCATCGCTAAACTTGGCGACAATTTGATCATGCGATTGATTGCGTGATTGCTCACGCAGCAAACGGGGCTCGGTGCTATCGAGAATAGCTCCATTATTTGGGAGTCGCGCAAGGATCGTCTGAGCGTCACTGGCGAGTGCGAGTTGAAAGCCTGCGGTGGGTTGATCCGTGACTAATTCTGACAGCAGGATCCCCTCATCTGAGCTGATACGAATCTCATTGCTGGATAGATTTGGATGCCATTGGCGACTATGACCCGCAATGACTAGGGGCGAGGGGGATAGATCTGCTGCAAAGACGTTCACGAGTGCGTGGGCAAATATGATGCCATTCTCATCATTTGCGAGGTAGGCAGCTACATGCCATTGCCCGGCTTGATCAAAGCGTGCCTGTAGTTGGGAACCAGCAGGTAGAGCGTGCTTCTCGACCGATCCATCCGGAGCAGTTAAGACTAGCTCCAACGCTTGCTGACTGGCTTCTTCTGGATCAAATGCTGTTAGAAGTAAGGCGTCATCCAAGCGAATATCAATTTCAGTTTGCTTGAATAGGTTGAATGGGGTCCAAGTTAAATTAACTTCACTGATCGCCGAGCCCGTACCTTCGGATATACGCACAACTCTTGATTCTACAGGGTCTAGAATAATATTTGAATAAAAACCTGTGCTAGTGGAATTTTTGAAGGTTTCTGCGAATATGACTTCTGGTTGGTTTGTTGGAGATGATTCAATTTTTAGATTTAATTTAGAATGAACGGTTCCTTCAATACATACTGGAGAGGTATATATCAGATCAGGAACTTCAGTTAGTTTAAGATTATCCTGAGCGCGTTTCTCAACCCAATCGGCAATTCCGTTTGAATTCACGTCTGGCCCACTCAGTTCTTCTAGGCGCAAACCATGAACTTTTAGGCGGGCATCAGTATTGCCATTTAACCACTTAATAAGCAAATTGTAATTACCAGCTATTAAATATGGCAAATAATAGTGGACTGTAGAGATCGCAGAATTAGAGGCTTCAATTTGGTTTGTACCCACAGAAAACTCATCAATGAGAGCCTGTAACTCAAATGTTGTCGGGCTGATAGCATAAGAATTATTATCTGAAATGTCGATGGCTAATCGATAAGCGCCTGCATGGGGAATCGCTAATAGATATTCGACATTACCCACTGAATCGATACTGTATAGTTCTGATCCTGAACTTTCCCAGTTTCCAGAACTGTGCGATTGAGAACTTCCGTCTATCGATAGAATAACACTTGATTGCTCAAGATCGAACACCAAAGGATCGGAACCGAGTTGCTTGACTTCATCGAAGTCGGAATAGCCGTCGCCGTCGGTATCAGCTAGGAGTGGATCGGTGCCGAGGGAGGCTTCTTCTGGGTCCCAGAGCCCATCGCCATCGAAATCTTGATCGATGGTGATGGCGTCAAATTGTGCACCGATGACTTCCAGGGGATCCAAAGAGGTTGCGGCGAGGCCGACGTACAGGTCGCCAGTCCAGTTTAAGACTTGGCGGTCGAGTTCAAACCACTGCACATTGTCGTAAGAGTAGGCGGATGTTAATTCTGAGCCATCATATTGGACTTGTAGCCAAACTTTAGAATGATGGCCGTTATATATGTTGTGTAAACCTTTATGGCGCCCTAGATGTTCGGGCCGCAGTCGTGTGATGATACGCCCATCAGGAGAGAAAGATAAATCGTAATAGGCTGACCTGTTAGCTATGGAGCCGCGTATTTTAATGCCTGCTTCTGCATAGGTATCTTCAAAAAAGGAGTACTGAACCTGCGTTGTAATTTTGAAGGGAGCACGGAGCTGTTTGTGAGCGAAAGCGAAATTATGGACGTTTTTGCCTGTAGCTGCGATGTGCACAGTCCCGTTTTCTTGCTCGAAAGCATCGTGTTGATTGAGTCTACCGATATGGCTGAGTGTCCAATTATCTAATGTGTAGCTATCAACATGCTCAACTTGAGGGAATAATTCGCTGCGGTCACGCTGGGGAAATGGGTTGCGGATACTAGGATCAGTTCCCCGTTGCAATTCCCAGAAATTGCTCCAACCGTCTCCATCAAAATCGCCAAGGCGACCATTTTTGCCCTCGTTGGATAAGGGATCGAGTCCGTAGATTCGCTCTTGGGCATCGGAGAGACTGTCGTCGTCCAAATCCTCAGGATCCCAAACGAATGAGCTTAAATGTTCTCCCTCAATAATGGTGGGCTGCGCTAGTGAACCGTGTTTCCATGCGATTGAGAAGAAGTTTCGCACGGTGTTTCCGTAATGGAGTACCTCAAAATAGTAGTGTTCGCCAGCTTGCAGTTCAATAAGCTTAGAACTTTGTCCTGCAAATTCTTCGTAGGCACCCGAAAAGTTACGTATGGGATTGAAGGCAATTCGTTTTGAATCAAATGGCGAAGCATTGGGACTCAGCCAGAATTCTGCATAATCATTTCCATATAACCAAAACTGATACTCACCTGTTGCAGGCGCGGTGATATATCCTCTGACACGTCTACCAACTGGATTATTGAGTGTGATTAAGCCCGTGTCCCAATTTAGTCGATTTATGGCAATCGTATCGCTGGGATCCTTACGTTCTATGTAATGGATGGCATTCCTACTCGGATCATTCACTAGATCCCATTGTTGCATAAAAACCGTGCCAGGAATCGATTGGCCATCCAGATATCCGTCCTGATTCTCATCTGCTACCTTGGGGTCTAGCCCACGTATAAACTCGGCGTGATTGCTAATGAGGTCTGCATCCAAATCTTGATTCGCGTCATTGCTGAGAAGATTGAGACCAAATTGATACTCCCATGAGTCGGGTAGGCCATCTGAGTCTGTATCCGTAGAAAATAGATCGCTTAGTAAGCTGCGCTCCAAGCTGTTGAGTAAGCCATCTTGGTCAAAATCGAGGCCGGCGGGTTCGGTATTGCTGAGTTGGAAATCGTCAAAATAGGCGACGCGATCCGTCGGATCCTCTCGATCGACTAAGCCGGCTTGCAGTGCCTTAAAGCGAGAGAGTGTCACAAGGTCATTATCTTTGAAAGGGATGGAGCGAGCGATCACCTGTCCGTTTTGCAATAACATCCACTCTTGGGACTGATAATCGAGCTGCATCAAATAATCGTTCCAATCTCTGGTGTCCCCATCAGCTGGGAACGACTCCCAAACTTGAGTGTTGGGCTGCCAGATCGAGATCGTTTTAACATGTTCTGATGTCCCCCAAAGTGCAACTGTTGGTTTTTGTTGATTAGATGGATCCGGTAAGGGTCCTGGTAAAAGTGCTGCACGAAAGCTGAGCCATATTTCGCGCGTTTCACCGACTCCAAAGTAGCGCTCAAAATAGTGCTCATCACCATAAATATCTGTAATCTGTGCCTGTTGTTCGCTTATCTGAACAGTATCGGAAGCTTGCCAATCTTGTTGAGTATGGAGCGGGCCTGAAATGTAGCCTTCACTCGTATCAAAGCCCGTTTGCCATTCAGCAATTGATCCATCACTACTGTTTACTAATTGGGCTAGGTGCGCATTGAAAACTAGCGGATCAATCTCCCAGATGCCTTCTAGCGAATCAGCGAGGCCATCGCCGTCGGTATCAAACTTTAGTGGATCCGTGCCGATATGTGCCTCGATTATGTCGAAGGCGCCATCAGCGTCGCTGTCTATGAAGCTATCAAAGGTCGTAGGATTACTGCCGATTGTGATTTCCAAATCATCCCAAACGCCATCTGAGTCGGTATCGGCTGCAAACAAGTTGGTCCCGTGTAAAAATTCTTCTAGGGCAGTCAGGCCATCTTCATCGTGATGGGTATCGGCATCCGATGTCCCATCGCGATCGGAATCTGTCGCCGCGGGACTTAAAGTGTAGAAACGCTCCCAAGCGTCGTCGAGGCCATCGCCATCGAAGTCGGGTCCGGCGTAGACTTTGACCGCATCCAAATAACTGGCAGCGCGGCTGCCGGCGGCTTTTTCAATACTGGCGCGGAAGCGGGTGAGGGCTTCCATGCTAGGGTCGACGAAGGGGAGTCCACTGGCCACCAATTGGCCCTCCTGATAGAGATCCCAAGAGGATTGGAGATAATCAAAGTAGAGGGCATAGCGCGCCCAAGCGGTGGCGGGCAGGGGTAAGCTGTAGCTGAGCCAAACATGATTGGCGACATCCAGCACTTGCAGGGTATCGGCAGCGGCAAAGCCGAAGACGGCCGCAGCCGATGGATTGCTGAGGCTGCTGGGATCGGGCAAGGTGCCGGCTTGGAATTTGCCCTCAAAACCGAACCAAATTTGCGGATGGTCCTGGGTGGCGAAGAAGCGCTCTACGTAAGCGGTGCTGGGCTGGGGACTGGTGACGAATTGGCTGTCGTCGTCGGTGACCGCAACTTGCGGGCTGGCGTACCAGTCGAGCTGACCGCTGAGCGCACCTAAATGGTAACCCTCGTTTAGCTCAAAGTGGGTTTGCCATACATAGCCATTGGCATTGTCGGCTAGCAATTGCGCCAGATCGCTATTGGCGGTCAGTGGATCACGCGACCAGCGATATTCAAGATAGTCAGAGTGGCCATCGCCATCACTATCGCGCAGGTTGAGCGCGGTGCCCAGTTGCAGCTCATGGATATTGATCAGACCATCATTATCGGCATCCAGATCACGGTCGTCAGCATTGGGATTGGGATCGAAGCTGTCGGGGATGCCATCGTTGTCCGCATCCTCGGCGATGGGATTGCTGAAGCCGGCGTAAAAGAAGTCCAGCCCGGTGGGTAGATCGGCGCTCGCCTGTAATCGAAATTGCTGCAGTTGCTGGAAACTGTTGTCCAGAAAGCCGAGATCGAAGAGAGCCAGTTGATCATTTAGAAAGAGATCCCAGCGTTGCTGGGCATAGTCGAGACGGTAGCTGAGCCGCAGCCAGTCTTGGGCACGTCCATTGCTGAGCTCAATGGGGCGCTGGGCGGAGACCCAAGTGCCGGAGCCGAGACCGTCGCCGTGAATGACGTAGACTTGACCGCTACCAGCTTCGGCCACGAAGGCAGCCACCGCGGAGCGCAACTCGGTGATTGTCTCGGGCAGTGAGTCGGCGGAGGAAAAGACCGGTTTGAGGTAAAAGTCAATCCAGCGGATTTGCTGGCTAGTTGGATCGTTGAAATCTAAATCGAAGGAGGCATTGCCTTGTAGGGCTAGCGACTGGGCGGCCGAGGCAGCGCCGGCATCGGTGATTTCCACCGAGAGGGTCAGCGGGTCAAAACCCCAGTCGGGATCGGAATGCAAAAGGCCCGGCGTGAAATCGGGACTTTCAAAAT
>CAWVTP010000093.1:0-7960 GCA_963933035.1 uncultured Puniceicoccaceae bacterium
CTGCATCACAGCAAATCGGCAATCTCGGCACATGGGAGGTTTCCAGAGGTGCCCTGTAGACGCTCAGCCAGTAAAAGATTGAATTTCGTGTGTCTGCCCACATCTTGGCGCTTGTGAAACCGTATTTATTTAATCCTATTTATCAAGAACGCGTCTGGGGGGGCACTAATTTTGAAAGCAAATTGGGTCGCTCACTACCAGCCAATCAAGTGATTGGGGAAAGTTGGGAGATCGTCGATCGCCCAGAGGCACAATCACTGAATCAGGATGGGCTCAGCATCCGTGAATTGATTGAAAAAGATCCTGAGGGGATCATGGGGGCGAATTGGCCAGCTGAAAAACCGTTTCCCATCTTGGTCAAATGGCTGGATTGTCAAGAAAAGCTCAGTTTGCAAGTTCACCCGCCAGCCGCCATTGCGCCCGAGTTAAAGGGGGAGCCAAAAACGGAAAATTGGTACATTGCTGAAGCGGCGCCTCATGCTACCTTGATGGCCGGACTTAAATCTGGGGTGAGTCGAGAGCAATTTGAGCAGGGCTTGCAGGCGCAAGCTTTAGAGCCTTTAGTACACACCTTAGCCGTGCAGGCGGGAGAATCGATCTTTATTCCCAGTGGTCGAATCCATGCGATTGGCGGCGGGAATCTGATTTTAGAAATTCAGCAAAATTCGGATACAACTTACCGCGTCTATGACTGGGGGCGCGTCGGACTGGACGGGCAGCCACGTGAACTTCACGTAGAGCAATCTTTGCGCAGTACCGACTTTAATGATTTCGAGCCGAGCACTCTTAAAACCAGTGCCCAGGCGGCTGAGCAATTATTGGCGGATAGTCCGGTCTTTCGTTTGCGCAAATTAAATCTAAAAGCGGGGGAACGCATCCAGTTTGCCGCTGGGGAGCCTAAAATTATCAGCTTATTGAGTGGTCGCTTGAATGCACAAGATGGCTCTAGCTTAGTCAAAGGCGACAATGCTTTATTGCCCGCCGCTGCAGAATTTGATTTCTCCTGTAGCGAAGTCTGCGCTTGTTTGGTGACCGATCGCTTTAATCAGCTGTGATCGTTTCAAGTCGGTGCCCCATTATTCGAAGAGGTGTCGAAAAAAGATCGAGCTTTGGGTGGGCATTCTGTGCGCTTAATGACAAACGCAATTTGCATTGACTCAGGAAAGGAATGAAGGGGATTATAAGGGCATGAACATCGTATGTTTAGATTTAGAGGGTGTGTTGATCCCTGAAATATGGATTGCTTTTGCGCATAAAACTGGGATTGAGGCCTTACTGCGCACCACGCGTGATGAGCCCTGTTACGATACTTTGATGCGCTATCGGCTTGAGATTCTCAAGCGTGAGGGCTTGCATTTAAAAGACATTCAAGCCGTGATCGCCGAGATGGACCCTTTGCCAGGGGCGCAAGCATTCGTGCAGTGGGTGACTTCTCAGACACGCTTGGTCATTTTGTCCGACACCTTCGCGCAGTTTGCGGGGCCCTTGATGAAGAAGTTGGGCTATCCGACTTTATTTTGTCATGAATTGGTGATCGATTCTGCGGGTGCGATTGCCGACTATCAGCTGCGCACGCCTGACCATAAGCGTAAATCGATTGAGGCCTTCCGAGGGCTTAACTTTCGTACCATTGCTGCTGGGGATTCTTACAATGATCTTTCGATGATTGATGCTGCCGATTATGGCTTTTTGTTTCGGCCTCCCAGTCGTCTACTCGAGGAGCGGCCCGAGTTGGAAGTCGCGACGGATCATACCGTGCTCAGAAATATTCTAGAGCTGCAACTCAATCGATAAAGTTATGTTGGTCCATTCAGTCTATTTTTGGCTCAAAGAGGATGTCAGCGCCGAGCAACGCAGGAAATTTTCGACAGCCCTGCGTGGCCTCCGTGTGATCGATTCCGCGCAAGCGGTGTATGTGGGGGCTCCTGCAGCGACACCGGAGCGTCCGACGATTGATGCTAGCTACGATTTCGCTCTAACGGTTTTGTTCACAGATATCGATGCGCATGATCGCTATCAAATCGACCCTGCGCACACAGATTTTATTGCGCAGCACAAAGCATGGTGGACGCGAGTGCAGGTCTACGATGCCGAGGGCTGATGGAAGGCTGCGCTGATATTTTACAAATTAGCGCTTAACTTTGGTGCATCTTATTTTTTTGTATACTTGGATTATGTCGTTAGATGCGGCAACGATCTATTAGTCCGCGCGAATCGCTGTTGTAAAAAAGCCTAAAGGCTCGCTTTACAGCTGCCTTATTTTTCGTATTAAGTATCCTGTATGGAATCCATTCGATCGGTTGCTTTTGTTGTGAACGTCAGCAAGTCTGGAGCTTTGGAACTGGCTGAGGACTTAGCAAAGATTGCGACTGCGGCGGGTACGCGTACCGAAGTGTTGACGTCATTTCCCTTGGAATCTTCAGCCTTGATAGGCTACGATCTGTGTTGTGTCATCGGTGGTGATGGCACCTTGCTGGGGGTTTTGGATGCCGTGCTGGCATCGGAGTCGATTGTCCTAGGTGTCAATATGGGTAAGTTGGGTTTTTTGGCGACCTTAAATCCCGCTGAGGCAGCCGATAATTTAGCGACCCTCATTCGAGGGCATTTCGAAGTTCATAAACGCAGCGTGTTGAGCTGTCAGGTGGGAGATGAGGCACCTGTTTACGCTCTCAATGATATTGTGATCAAAGAGAACCAAGTAAACTCGCTGGCGCGACTCAAGGTGCTGGCGAATGGAGACGCCGTCTCGGAGTATCATTGTGACGGTTTGATTATTGCCACTCCGACCGGTTCAACCGCTTATAATTTATCTGCCGGGGGGCCGATCATCAGCCCAGAAGTACAAGCGATGGTGATGACACCGATTTGTCCACATACGCTGGGAAATCGCTCAGTTATTTTTGACAACACAACTGAAATTCAAGTGCAGGATTTACAGGCAGCTTCAGACTTGTCTTTGGTGATGGATGGCCGAACACATATCCGTAAACCAGGTAGCAGCTCGTTAACAATCAAAGTCGCCGAAAATGCCTTTTGTTTGATGCAGAGCCCCAGTCATTCCCACTTTGCGATCGTTCGCGACAAATTACATTGGGGTGCACCTACGATTCGAACAGCCATGGATTCTGTTTGATGCAACTGGAGGGCTTTCAGCGGATTCCGGCCCGCCAAAAGGCGGCTTGTTTAAAGATTGCGCAATTGGTGCAGGCCGCTGGTGGGCGGGCCTACCTAGTCGGGGGAGCTGTTCGAGATGCCTTTTTGGGAAGGCCGATTAAAGATTTAGACCTCGAAGTTTTCGGGCTGCACCCAGATGCCCTGTTGCATTGTTTGCAAGCACATTTTGCGATCGATCCGGTGGGACAGCATTTTGGCGTTTTACTCGTAAAGGGCTTCAATATTGATATCGCTGTTCCCAGAAAAGAGATCAGCAGCGGCCCCAAGCATACCGATTTTCTGGTAGAATATGCACCCGATAGTTCCTTGGCAGAGGCAGCCAGTCGCCGCGATTTTACCATCAATGCGATTAGCTATGATCTGCTCAGTGATACATTGCATGATCCCTATGGCGGCCTGCAGGATTTACAAGCGGGGCGGTTGCGGCATGTCAGTCAAAAATTTGCAGAAGATCCATTGCGAGTTTTAAGAGCTATGCAATTCATCGCGCGCTTTGATTTGGAGCCGGATCCGAGCACCTTGCAATTGTGCCGTCAACTGAGTCCGAAACAGTTGCCGATTGAACGGATCGAGAGCGAATGGAAAAAATTAATCCTGCAGGGGGGCAAAATTGGCCAAGGCCTGCAGTTTTTAATGGACTGTGGCTGGTTGCACTATTTCCCGGAACTTGCGGCACTTGACGCCTGTCAGCAAGACCCGCAATGGCATCCCGAGGGATCGGTTTGGGTGCATACGCGGCATTGCATGGATGCCTTTGCTCTAAATCGCATCGAGGATTCGGCGGAAGATTTCATCGTGGGTTTGGCGGTACTCTGTCATGATCTCGGTAAGCCGCTGTGTAGTTATCAGGACGCGCAGGGCCGTATTCGCAGTCCACAGCATGATCGATTAGGTGTTCCGCTGGCACGACGCTTTCTGCAGCGGATAACGCGACAAAAAGCGTTGATCGATGCTGTGTTACCATTGGTAGAGCATCATATGCGGCCGCATGATTTTTATCGCCAACAAGCGGGCGACGCGGCTATTCGTCGGCTGGCAGTCAAAGTCAAGCGCATCGATCGTTTGGTGCGGGTTGCGCAGGCAGATGCAAATGGGCGTCCGCCACTATCGGACCCGGAGTTTGCAGCGGGGCGCTGGTTACAAGAGCGCGCGCAGTCATTGGCGGTACAGGCAAGTGCACCGCAGCCCTTAGTTATGGGCCGCCATTTAATTCAATTGGGCTGTCAGCCGGGCCCACAGTTTAAGTCGCTATTGGAGCAGTGTTATCAAGCCCAGCTGGACGGGCATTTTTCAGATCAAGCAGGGGGGCTGGCGTTTGTGCAGCGGATTTTGTTGGATCATGTCTGCGAATAATGCAGCGATTCGCGAGTTGCAGACACAAAAAACGCCCTCAGTGTCCTGAGGGCGTCGTCGCAAAATTTTTGGTTTTTTAGCTGAATGTGGGCGAACTGATCAAGGTCTTGCCTGCTGCCACCGTCAGATCTTCGCCGTCCGACCAAATTTCGTCGTTCAACAAGAATTTAAAGGCCACTTCATCGCTGGCACTTGAAGTCGTAAACGACCACTCGCTACCAGAAACGTTTTTCAACTCAGTGCCACTTTCCCAGTTAAGTCCTGCGCCATTACCGCGAATGAAGAGCGAATTGCCAAAGCCGACGTCTATGTTGGCAATGATGCTGGTTTCGCTAATAGCTGGCTTGGTTTTTTTGGATGCAACTTTTTTAGTCGCTGTTGGCTTTTGAGCAGCCGCTTTTTTAGGGGCTGCCGTTTTCTTGGTCGCTACTTTTTTAGCAACCGCTTTTTTAGTCACTGCTTTCTTAGCAACTGTTTTCTTTTTCGTCGTTGTGGCTTTTTTGGGCATGGTACGCTTGGATTGTTTGCAAAGTGTTTACGAGAAACAAAAGCCTTATTGAGCATTCGTTAGGCCAAATCAACCCTAATTTTGAGAGTGGTTTAATTTTATTCAGTTATTTAATCAGTTGAGCGATCGCCACCCGTATGCATCGCTGATAATTTGCAGGCTATTCATTTTGTTGTCAGCGCGTCGAGGCAGGCGTGCTCGTCTGGTACTCGGCCAGCCAAATATTCAATATGGACTCTTGACAAGCCCTGACTGCCAATGGTCATTTTGTGGTGTGACTGAAGAAAAACCAAGTTTACTCTCCTGTGCGCAACCGTCTGGTGTCCTAACGATTGGAAATTATCTGGGTGCGGTCAAGGATTGGGCATCGATGTTGGATGCATATGATTGTTATTTCGGGGTGGTGGATCTGCATGCCTTGACGGTGCTGCCTCCGGCCGCCGATTTGCGCCGCAATACACTTTCCTGTGTCGCCCAATATATTGCATGCGGCTTGGATCCGGATCGCTGCCAACTCTTTGTGCAGTCGCATGTGACAGGGCATACCGAATTGGCTTGGTTGTTGTGCTGTATGACACCACTAGGGGATCTACAACGAATGACGCAGTTTAAGGAAAAGACCAGTCGTAAAAGCAGCGTGACAGCTGATTTGGATTCCACTCAGACAGCCGGATACAGCACGGGGGCAGGCCATGCCATTAATTCTGGATTGTTGATGTATCCAGTACTGATGGCGGCTGACATTTTACTCTACAATGCACAGGCTGTCCCGGTAGGTGAAGATCAAAAACAGCATCTAGAATTGTGTCGTGATTTGGCGCAGCGCTTCAACAATCGCTACTCGGAAACCTTTCAAATTCCTGAACCATTCATTCCGGCTGCCGGCGCTCGTATTAAGTCTTTGCAGGAACCGAGCAAAAAAATGTCCAAGAGCGACGAGAATCACAATGCCACCATTTTTATATTAGATGAGCCGCAGGTGATCAAAAAGAAGATTATGAGCGCGGTGACGGATTCTGGTAGCGAGATCCAGGTTAGAGAGGATAAGCCTGGGATCAGTAATTTGTTACAAATCCATGCGGCGACGACGGGTCGCAGTATTGAAGAATTGGAAGCCCGCTTTGGAGGCTTGGGCTACGGCGCCTTGAAAGGCGAGTTGGTGGATGTGGTGGTCGCCGCGTTGGATCCGGTCCGTACCCGCTACCATGAGTTGATGCAGGATAAGTCCTATTTGCAGTCAGTCTTGCAAGCGGGTGCGCTCCAAGCTCAAAAACGTGCCAATCGCGTCCTGTCCAAGGTGTACAGAAAGATGGGCTTGGTGGCACCCAATCGTTCCTAAGCCATCGAATGGGCTGTCCAGAGTTTGCCGAGTGATAAGCGTGCATCATCCACATAATGACGATGTTTCCGTTTAAAATCGTAGAAATACAAACTTGACACACCTCACAAGCATGCAATTTTAGCGAATTTCAATTTTATGGCCAACACAAAATCAGCTCTTAAATACATCCGCAAATCGGCAGCGCGTACGCTCCGTAATCGTCAGCAAAAAAGCCGCTTAAAAACGCTTTCCAAGAAATTGGATGCAGCCGTTGCGCAAGCAGATGGTGCTGCGATTCAAACGGCCTCTCGTGCCTTCATTTCAGCCCTCGACAAGGCTGGTAAGTCGGGCATTGTGCACGCCAACAAAATTGCTCGCCACAAGGCACGCTGTGCCGCTTTACAAGCCAGCTAGAGCTTAAGTTTTTATATTTTTAAAGCCCTGTTTACGTGCTGCGTTACAGGGCTTTTTTTGTGCTCGATTTGGTATAGCGTTTGAGGATGCTCGATGTTCATGATTATTTTAAGCCTCTTGAAGGCAGTCGCATTACCCGTGAATGCTGTGACTCAGTGGTTAAGAATAAAACGTTGACCAAACAAGCATCTTTGAAGCCTGCTTTTGCAGGAATCCATGATCCATTCAAGTGCAAAAAATGATCAACTTAGTTTATCTTCATAGGCCTGATATCCAGCCAATTAATATTTTAATAGCGCTGACGAATACAGGCAAAATAAAAAAATAACTCCCTTGATATCCGCGACTGAGTTGCGGATATAACACTGTTAGGGGAAAAGAAATGAAAACACTGCTATCCATCCTATTAATCGGGTCGATCATCCTGAACGCAGTCCTTCTTGTGAGACATTTTCACGTTCCTCTTGGCGGAGGCGTTCTGAAACAATCACCGGATTCCAAGTATGTTGCTGTCTTGAATTCCTACGTTGAAGATAATCGTTTTGCAGAGAACGCGGGAGAACGATATGGTCTAGCTTCGGTTAGGAGCGAAAGCATTAGCGGAGAAAGAATAATTGAATTTAGAGTATCGCCAATCGCTACAAAAACAGAAACTGAATACCGACTACTGAAAGAGCCCGTCAGGTGGAATAAAGAAGGGACCATAGTGACATTTGAAACCCCAGAATACAGTATCTACCTACAATCTAAAAGAAAGACCGAACCAGAGTGAGTGAGCAACGCCTTTGGCGCGCTCATCACTTACGTTCAGCAAATAAAATTATGAAAGCATTATTACTATTGGGCATCGCAGTCATTCTATCAGGCTGTGCGACAAATCAGTATTCAAATGTAAAACCGAAAACAGAAGACGTTTGGACTGAAATCACTTATGGAACTCATCCAGAGGACTGCGATTGGGTTATTGCGAAAATCGAAATGGAAACCTTCAATAAAATTACCAGTGGTCGTGTTATCCAAGGCTGGCTAGAATTGGAAAATTGCTACTGGAGCGAAGAAGGACAATTTAACCCAGTGATTGAATCAGGAAAAGAATGGGGATACAGTGGCAATCAAATTATCAGAATAGAAGACATATCTAGGGCTTCCTGAAAAAGTCAGAGCTAAAAAGTCGTCATAATTTCTCGTAT
>CAWVTP010000094.1:0-7940 GCA_963933035.1 uncultured Puniceicoccaceae bacterium
GCCCAACCGTTGGCGAGAGAGCCTTGCCTGCATCACAGCAAATCGGCAATCTCGGAACATGGAAGGTTTCCAGAGGTGCCCTTCAATCAGATTTGCATTTTATATAGAGTTCACTAAAGCTACACTGCAAAAACCTATCTCTCATTGACACGGTATCATCAGCCAATGACTTCCACCCAATAGTGAAAGTATCCTTATCAACGTATGATTGATCAAATTTTAATTATATTCAATATCATATCCTTCGCAGCTTATGGAACTAGCTGCCTGCGAAGTCAGGCCATGCGTCGTGAATTTACGCGCTATGGACTCAATAAATTCCGAGTTCTGAATGGCTACTTACAACTAGCGGCATCCCTCGGACTGACAATTGGACTGATTTTTCCTCTCCTAGCTGGGCTGGCTAGCGGGGGTCTCGCGCTCCAAATGCTGGCGGGTATCATCGTCAGACGATGGATTAAAGACAGCTGGTTGCAATGCGCACCCGCCATTTTTTATGGTATCTTGAACAGCTACCTAGCCTTTACTTATCTGCTTTAGGACACGTCCTTCATAGCAGTTGCTGCTTGATTAATTAAAAGAGCGACCACATCCGCAGGTGCTGCTAGCGTTTGGATTTTTAATATCAAAACCTTTGCCATTGAGTCCGTCATCGAAGTCGACCTCACTACCCTGCATATATTCAAAACTGGTCGGATCCATCACAAATTGAATCCCCCGATCTTCAAGTCGACGGTCCTCCTCCTTAGGACTGTCAAAAGACATCCCATATTCAAGACCAGAACAGCCACCCGCTTCTACAAATAATCGTAAAATCTGGTCGCCCGAAGCCTTCTCTTTAGCCAATACTTTTATGTGTTCGGCAGCACGCTCGGTTAGTGTAATCATATGACGATGACATCGCTTATTTGCACAGATTGTCAAGGATTTGAAGGCGATGGACAACAAATTATTAGCTACAGACGCTCACACACTCAAATGCCGTTCACTTAAAAACGATAAGCGTAATTAACTGTACTGACGTCGCAAATTCGTCGGCAAAATCCCCAACTCTTCACGATATTTGGCGACCGTACGTCGCGCGACTTTGATATTCTTCTCACTCAGTAATGCGACAATTGATTGGTCACTGTAAGGTTTTTTGGGATTTTCATTATCGATAAATGCAGCAATCATCTCTTTAATACTCGTATTAGATACATCGGCACCCGTACTGGATTTAAATCCAGGCGTAAAAAAGTGTTTCAAGGGAAAGACGCCATGCGGCGTACGTATATACTTATTGGCGATGGCTCGGCTAACTGTGGTCTCGTGCACCCCAACCAATTGCGCGATCTCATTCATCGTCAGCGGTCGCAGCCTAGAATTCCCTTCCTCAAAAAAATCAATTTGATAATTCAAGAGTTCACGCGCAATTTTCTCAATAGTCTGCTGGCGCTGTTCAATCGAATTGATAAGGAACTTACCGGAGCGCATGCGCTCCAACATGAAGTCTTTCTCTTGTTTACTGATCGTACCGTTTGAAAGTAAAGCTTTATAGGTACTGCTAATTTTAAGCCTAGGAATGTAATCATTATTCAAGTTAATTATCCATTCCCCATACTCATCCTTGTGAATGGAAATGTCAGGTTCGACGATACTATTGCTATCAGCGCGGAAACGACGGCCAGGAGCCGGATCCAAGGTGCCAATTTCTTCCACAGCAGCCTGTGTGTCCTCCGTACTGGCATTCGCTTTACGACTAATTTCAGGGATTCGCCTCCGAGCCAGCAAGTTAAAGTAATCCGACACAATTTTAGCCGCCAATGAGTGCTCCCGTTTTCTTAAACGCAGCTGGGTCAACAAGCAGTCCTGCAGTCCTGATGATCCGATACCAGCTGGATCAAAGGTCTTTAATAAATCTGCTGCAGCCTGCACGGCAGTGAAGGGAATCTGATTTTGCAAAGCAATATCAGAGATACTTTCCGTCAGATAGCCATGGTCATCTAAGTTCCCAATCAAATAATGAAAGGCCATACGTTCCTGATCCGTACAATTTGCCTGCTCGACTTGACTCATTAAATACTCTTGCAATGAGGGCTCTTGCGTCAGTGAATTCATAAAATGATCCCGACGCTCCTCATCAGCCGTCGTATAGGATTGCCCACTATTTTCTTGAGCAAATTGCTCACGCATATCTTCACTGACTTTGTCTAGAATGCGATAATCTTCCGCATCAAACTTAAGTTCTTCGGACGTATCGCCTTCAGCAGCAGGGCTCGCCCCATCCTTCTGCTCCTCGACACTGATACTATTCATCGGCAATTCCTCCAACAAAGGATTCGTTTGTAATTCCTCTAGAATAGAACTCCGAAGCTCAATCGCCGGAACCTGTAGAATCTTCAAGGAATTCCTTAATTGGGGCGCAAGAATAAGCGATTGCGTTTGCTTTTGTACCTGCTGGAATCCCTGAGCGCTCATGTCCTTAAAATAAATATAATTTCTAAAAGTACAAAAAACAGAAAAATCTGCAAGCAATTTATCTATTAGCACGGAAATTGCTAATATTTTTTTAACCCTGCCACATCAATGATGCTAAGCCGGGTGATAAGCCTGCTCAGGATATTTTTTTTAAAAAAATTCCGCCAGAACGTATATTGGACCCCACGAGAAGCATCGGCCCCAATGGCGCAGTTGGATGCCCGGTTAATGCACTTCGCACAGAGTGCAAAATCATATCAATCTCAATGTACTATCCTTACACCCGCGCGTTGTAGGAGCAACCATGAATCCATTGTCGTCAACATTCGAGGCTAGCAATTCAAAAACTTCTTTTCATACTGTCGATATCGATTTGAGGAAGCATGAAAGAACGTATTAAAAATTTCCGCTTTGATCACGGCAAAAAAACTTACCAGATGGCTTGGTTGGTTGAGTATTGCTTGTTTGCGATCGCGATGTCCTTGGCGGGCTTCAATATTCTATTTGGTATACAAGAGGGCGATTTAATAACCGGACTCCTTCTATCGGTTGGTTGGGCCATTTTGGCGGTAATCGAACTGTCGATCATCCCCATGGCAGGGAGTTTCCGGCTGGCAAAAGGATGGAACAAACTCTTTTCCAGCTTTGGTTTGATGGGATTATTATTGTTATCCTCATTTACCGTCTACGAATTCAATGAAATTGCTTCAGAATACATGACGCGGGGTGCGCGCGAAGCTGCTATTCAGGGAAACAAAAAAAATAATGAGATCCAAAAAATACAAAATCAAATCACTGACCTTGAAAACCATCAAAGAAAAATTTCTATCACGCGATCTAATCTACTGAGAGCTCAAGAGCAGGCGACTGCTGCCGAATACAAGCGCTATGAAGCAGAAGTCAAAAAAACGGAACAATTCCATTCCAAACAACTGGCAGAATACGAACAATTCGCCACAGTGACAACGCGCAAGGAAAACGAACTGAAACAGCTAGAACAAATACAAGCGCAAATCGATGATTACCAAAGTGAAGTATCAGAACTAAACCGTCTGCGTACAGCTTTAATCCAGGAGCAAACGATTGTCTTCAACGCACGTATTGAGCCCAAGCTAAATCAATTGCAATCGCGACTTGAGCGAATCAATGAAACGCTCAAAAACCTGCAACTCGATAAACAATCTAGAATCCAACAAGCTCAATCAGGCTTGTTTCAGTCTAAAGAAGAACTCATCAAGGTCATTCAAGACGAAATTGAACAAAAAACGCAAGCGCTGCTCACAGAAGAAGCCACGATTGAGTCTGAAATTTCTATACTGCGAGCACCCATAGCCGCCCCTCCGGAAGCAGTTACTATTGAACAAAAAATTCAACGATTAACCCAACTAATAGAACGCCAAATAAGCCGAAAAGAGGCCATAAATCAAATCATACAAAAACGCTTAGAATCTGCCGCATTTGTAGAGCAAATTGCTGAACGTACAGCAAAAATCAGCCAGTTAAAGCAAGCGCGACAAATCGCTTATTCCAAAAATTTAACTCGCCACAACCAGGAACTGGATAGGATTAAAGCAAACTATGCATCTAAATTAGATTCACTTGAGACGGCGCAATCTAGTGAAATTACCCTCATTAAAAACAAACAAAACTTAGAGGGCTCGATCATTCAACTTCAGACAGAGATCAACCAAATAATTGAAGCCGCTTCCTCCAAATACGAAAAAACGATGTATTTTAGGATGGCTTCATGGTTCATGAAAGATGCTGACTCTAGTTTCGGAACCCTGCCCCAGAAGGCCGATTACAATACATCGCTTCGCTACATATTTGCTCCCATCGGCCTCTTTTTTGGGATGACAGCTGTGCTGCTCGCTTACCTCGGGACGAGTTTTATGTTTGAAGAATCCCGCAAGATGAACCCACAGGTGGACTCTTCAAAACTAATCCAAGAGAACAAACTGCTAAAAGAAAGCCAAACTGACTATGATCAATTGAAGCGCAAAATTGCGGAAGCCAACAATTCAAAAAATCTAGCTATTTCAGATATCAGCAAACGACTAAATGAAAAGCTCCACATAGCCGAATCCCAACTACAAAATCAATCGGAACTACGCGAAAAACTCGATGTGGTACAAAACGAACTGCAAGCAGAGAAAGACCTTCAACTCAAAACAAGACAAAAAGTTGCCACGGCAATCGAAGCAATTCCAGATTCCATTGTGGTTTTGAACACATTAAGAGAAACCATCGACCGCAACGAAAAAGACC
The DNA here is from genome assembly GCA_963933035.1 of uncultured Puniceicoccaceae bacterium. Taxonomy (GTDB): domain Bacteria; phylum Verrucomicrobiota; class Verrucomicrobiia; order Opitutales; family Coraliomargaritaceae; genus CAWVTP01. The sequence goes on from CAWVTP010000094.1 coordinate 4,729, forward strand.
TCGCAAATGCAAAAAAATTACTGCTTGAAAGCGCACTCAGTCCAGTCGGGCAGGAACAAGATGTGTTGCCGAAAACCTAAGAACTACGAGATTTCATTAGACAGACTGTTAGCGCCATAATGCCTACACACAAACGAAAAGATTTTTTTGCTCTGAACAATGACTTCAGTGCTTACCTAAAAAAATATGGCCGTATACACGAGTTGCCGATCAGCTACGATGCGCTGCTTAACTACCAAGATGCGTTCCCATTAATCGACTCCAATGGAAATGACACCCACTGGCAAACCTTGGTCTACGAACAAGGCTATGGCAAGAGCCTGTACAAGGGACTCAAAAAAACCTACACACTGTTACGATCCGGTGGTGATGAACTGACACTTCACAACCTTTTTATCGATCGCGTTGATATTTGCACTTTCGGCAACACCAAACCAATGCGTGTCCGAGTCGTCAATCAGTTCAATGACAACCACGATTACTTTTATATAAAAAAAGCAGACGCCTCACGTATTTATGGCTTAGAACTCGAAGAGCTGCTATCGCCCAATCCTATCAATTTCCTAGCTCATGAAAGTACACTGATCGAAGAACACATTATAGGCGTACCGGGTGACGACTTTATTCGCAACTACTTTGACCGACCAGATCTTCATGAGGTTCGTTTGGCCAAAGAGTTTATCAAGTTCAATGAACGTTGTTTCGTACGACTACTGGGCGATATGCGGGCCTACAATTATGTGGTCGAAGTCACCCCAGACTTTGAGGAAAACCAATACAGAGTTAGAGCCATCGACTTCGATCAACAAAGCTACGAGGGCCGCCCTTCATTCTACCGCCCACAGTTTTTTAAAAACAACCTACCTGTTGTCAATCTGTGCACCCAGCTCATCAACCTAGAGACCAGCCAACAATACCAAAGTGAAGAACACTCCTTGATCAATCGACGTATTCAATTTGCTCGGGACCGCGTAATCGAACTACGTGAATGCATGTGCCATGACACACTATCGAGTGATCAAAAAGTCAAGGAACTACGCCATGCTCTCGCTGAGTACCACGAAAACCAGGCCTTCTACGACTGTAAATCAATGGGAGACATCACATTCCTAAACATGAGCTTAATACTAGAGCTCAAGGGAGCGCTAGCGTATATCCCCGGCTAATAAACAAAATACAGCGATTCTAAAACAGCTCTGAGACATCGCTGCTACCAAGACCTGTAGGCGCCCCATTACCTCAGACAAATCTACGGAAACCTAAAACTGGCAGGCTGGATGAAAGGCTGGCCTGGAACAGTTGCAGGATATGGTAAACTCTCTGCATGGATTTTGGACGGCTCTTGCCAAACTCTGGGCAGCACGCGTTCGCTAATTTTTAATGAAAGATAGTCCGGCTGCAGACTCCACTTTGCCGCTTCAAAAAATTCCTGCCGATTAACATTGCTTTCCAGCTCCAGTAATTGCCTTGCTCCCAGATGATTCCCACCGAAGATTTGGATCGCATCCAAGTCGAAGTCGACCAAGAGCGGATTGTTTTTGGTCGACACATTCGCAGCAGCGCCTTCGGAATGTGAAGCCTTGATCGACGACAAGTGAGTGCCCTCAACAGATGAGCCAACATCTAGAGCCTGAAGCCATAACAAGCAGCCAAATACCGCAAGGGCTGCCATGGCGGCCATCCCTAGAGATATCCGCCACGCCGGCGTTCTCTTGACCGCAACTTCTGGAAGGACCCAAGCTTGTTGCATCTGTTTCATCGCTGCTTGCAGTCGGCATTGGCCTTGGAACTCTTTTTGGTTTTCAGTGCTCACTGCTAGCAGATGCTTGAGCTCAAGCAATCCTTGCCGATCGAGCTGGCCATCCAAGTAAAGATTTAGTAGCTGTTTGAATCGACGCTTCATATCGCAAAATCGTGCCCCATCAAAACACGTAAGCGCTCACGCCCACGGGCGATTCGACTTTTGACGGTCCCAACACTCAATCCCAAACGAGCAGCAATAGCATCATAGCTCATATTTTCAATATTCCTGAGCACTAAAACTTCGCGATGTTGCTCAGATAGATCTTCCATACAGATAGTGACTCGATCAACGAATTCTTGGGTAATGGCTGACTCCGAGGGACTTTCATGCTGACTCGGCATAAAATCTTCCAAGGTAATGTCCGAATCGGCAGATAGTGGCTGATCAATTGAAAATGACTGATCGCGTTTGCGACGAAACCAATACCAGTAACGGTTACGTGCTAAATTTGTAGCAATTTGATACAACCAAGTTCCAAATGAAGCCTCTCCACGAAACGAATCCAAGCCCCGCTGAGCACGGATGAACGCATCTTGCGTGACCTCTTCAGCGTCCTGCCTGTTATTCAACAAATGAATTACCCGGGCGTATGTGCGGTCCCAATAGCGACTCACGATAACATCATAAGCTGCTAGATCACCGTCTTTAATGCGCTTAATGAGGAGTTGTTCCGAGGGCAATGAATCCATAACCTTATTCTTATTCATACAGACAGGGTGGAGCTAAAAGATTTCCACCGTAATTTTCAATAAATTTATCCGATCCCGCTATTGACAAAGCACGTCCGTCTCGTTCTAAAACTAAACTTTCGTGGGTCGTTAGCTCAATCGGTAGAGCAGTTGACTTTTAATCAATTGGTTCGGGGTTCGAGTCCCCGACGGCCTACCACTTCCAAATTTGTGCGGAGGCCTCGGCGATCATCAACGTTCACGGCTATGTAATCGCAAAGTAGGAAGTTTCTCCACACGGTATAGCATCTTATAATCAGCGCTGCCGTATCATTTGCTTCAGCTCAAGAATCTCTTGTCGTAAATCACTTAATGTGGGTTCGCCCGCAGCCTCAGCTTGAGCGCTTCGCTCGCGGGCATGCTCTGCTTCTAGAACATTTACGACAATTCCAATGATCATATTCAAGAAGGCAAATGCAGTAAAGGGCACCTCTGGAAATCTACCATGACCGAGACGAAAGCACTTTTGATTCTGCTCACAGGAGGGCTGGAAGCCCTGCCTTGGCGAGAGCAACGCCGCCAGCGCACAGCAAGCGGCAATCTCGGCACATGGGAGGTTTCCAGGGGTGCCCATAAATAAGAAAAGATGAATGCCCTCTAAATGAATCCTCTCGACGAGATTCTCAAGCTCGGAGATTGAGCTTCCTGCATAAAATATGGATAGACTAGTCCGTAACCAC
>CAWVTP010000095.1:0-7786 GCA_963933035.1 uncultured Puniceicoccaceae bacterium
CGATCGACAGCTACATTGGATTCCGCTGTGGGAGCGTGCTAGCTACCCCCCCCCGCTGCAGCGGCCTGCGTCTACCTCGATGCTGGCATGGCTTTTGGCACAGGCGCCCACGAGACCACCCGACTCTGTGCGCGCCGCCTACTAGATTACGCAGAAGCGCACGCTGACTCATTGCACGAGAAACTCATGATCGATGCGGGTTGCGGATCGGGAGTTTTAGCCCTTTCGGCAGCCGCTCTGGGCTTCCAATCTATTTATGCCTTCGATTTCGATCCCTTGGCGCTGCAAGTTTGCCAAGAAAATTGCCAAGAAAATGCGCATCTAAAGGTCAATATTGATTTTCAGACTGCCGACTTAGCGCAAGGTCTCGCCGGAAAGCGCAGTGGCGATTGCATTCTAGCCAACATTCAAACAGATGTCCTAATCCCCGAATCAAAGCACTTAATTGGAGCCCTAAAACCAGGGGCCTGCCTGATTTTGAGCGGAATCCTCAATCACGAACTTGAGCATGTGCGTCAGCACTACCAAGATCAAATTAAGATGCGTTATCCCCTAGCCCTCATCGTAGACTCCCGAACTGACGGCGAATGGAGCGACCTGCTATTTACAGTGAGCCGCTAGTGCAGACGGCCCAGTTCTCCTGCGACAGCAGCATTCTTAAAATACAGGCTTGCGCAATTCGTGCGGGCTCGCAAATTATGCATGCATGCTGAGTATTGGTCAAAGATTAGAAGAGGCGCGTAATCGCAAGGGGATTTCTATAAGCGAAGCAGCCGAGGCGACCAAGATTCGTAGCGATTTCCTCAGCTACTTTGAGCAAAATAACTTCGATTATGACCTGCCAGAAATTTACCGCAGAGGATTCTTAAAAAATTATGCCCAGTATTTGAAGCTGGATACTGGAAAACTCCTGATTGACTACGACTCACAAAAGCTCGGAAAAGCTCGTAGCCAACAAGGCGCCAAAGAATTGTTTGGCCATGACCACAGTCAAGACAAGGCCCCCAACCAGCTCGGTCGCATCGGAAATCCCCAAGCACAAACGGTGCATACAGAGCACAGTGAAGCCGAGACAACTGGCGCATCTGAGCGAACCTTTTATCTAAAAATTAGCTTACTATTTGTCGGTACGCTGGCCGTTATCTTTATCATATTCGGCCTGATTAAAGCGATCCTAAGTACCGATATCGAGCCAGTTACAGTCACCCAAGCTGCCACGACCCTCAGCGCTGAATCCAAGCCCAGCGAAACGAAATCGCAGGAGACGAAGCTAAATCCCGCTGCCGGCATGCCCTTGCGCCTGACTGCCAGCGGAACGGTGACCGTCATGGTTAAACAAAAAGCAGACAATCAGCTAATCTATCGCGAAACTTTACAAGCGGGCGATGTCGTGGACCTGAACAAAAATGGCGCGGTGGATATCGTATTCACTGCGGGCGAATTGATTCAAATTGAGGTCGACGGCGCACCCATCGCACTCAACGCCACGGGTACAGCCAAGATCAGCTTAGAGTAGCCTGGCTATTTGTCCTGAAACCAATTTATTCGTCTAACGGCAACAGAAATCGAATCTTGAGCTACAGCCAGCTTATTAATGTTTTTTTAACAAAACTAGCGTATTCCAATCTTGCATGTTTTTGCAATTTAAAGCATACTATTGCTTGAGATTTATTTATGAGGAAGCGCATTATAAACATTTGCGGATTGATCATTTTTTTGTGCGGCTTGCTGCTAATTTGGCGACTACAAGAAGACTGGAATCCTGAACATTTTGGTGCAAGACAGCCCCTAGCCTCCGATGCGTCCATGCGCATGGACCGGGACAAACTGGCGACAGCTAAGGAAAAACCCAGTACACTGCAAACATATGCGGCCACGAACCAAGCCCCCGCGAGCAAAACCCCATCCATAATCGCTGAAGTCCCTGCGTCCAATCAACAATCCCAGATAGAAAAACTATTGGCTGGCGCCCGGCTAATTGATGAGGCAATTTTAGAAACTCCTGACCATCGCCGACTCGTTCAGCTATATGATGTCGGGCAGCGAATGAAATACCAGCTAGTCGCACTAGAATCATACAGTGAGGATGAACAAGCCATTCAACATGTATCGGTGGCGGATCATAGTTTGGTCAAAATCGACCCCCAAGAATCTGCGGAGGCCTTTGCTGATCGCATAGCATCCATCGGCTGGGTCGTTCGCAAGGAAATGAATACCCCGGGACACTATTTAGTTGCCAGAGCAGACAATGCCGCAGCGGGCGTCGAATCCTGGGCGACCATGGGCGTCGAACTGGAACAGGCAACACTCGTTAGCGAAAAGGACTATATTGTCTTTCACCAAGCGACAACGCCCGCTGACAGTCACTGGTCTTCATTATGGGGCCTGCACAACACTGGCCAAAGCGGAGGACTGACTGACGCAGACATCGATGCTCCGGAAGCCTGGGACATCTTTACTGGCAGTCAGAACGTCGTCGTGGGAGTGATCGATACCGGCGTCGACTACAATCACCCTGACCTCTTCAACAATCGCTGGATCAATCCGGGCGAAATTGCGGATGACGGTATCGACAATGACGGTAATGGCTTCATCGACGATGTCTATGGATGGGATTTTGCTAATGATGACAATGATCCGATGGATGACCAGGGACACGGCACTCACTGCGCTGGAACGATTGGCGCTCAGGGCAATAACAACCAAGGCGTCGTGGGCGTCAATTGGACGGTAAAACTCGCTGGCATCAAGTTTCTGGGCGCCTACGGCGGCACCCTTTCAGATGCAATTGACAGCATCCACTACGCCGTCGAGACCCAGATGACACTGACCTCTAATAGCTGGGGCGGTGGTGGCTATAGCTCACTGCTCAAACAAGCCATTGAAAGTGCACGAGACGCTAATCAGCTCTTTGTTGCAGCAGCCGGCAACAGCGCTTACGACAACGACCAAACGCCCTCCTACCCAGCTTCATATGACGTGGACAATGTGATAGCGGTGGCTGCTAGCGATCGCCATGATCAATTATCCTCTTTCTCTCAATGGGGGCTCAATTCCGTCGACATCGCAGCCCCGGGCTCCAGCATTTTGAGCACAACTCCCAACAACAGTTATTCGATCTACTCGGGTACTTCGATGGCCACGCCCCACGTGGCGGGTGCCTGCGCGCTGTACCTCGGCATGCACCCGAACAGTGATTACCAAAGTGTCAAAACCATGCTGCTGGATAACGTCGACCCAATACCCGCCTTGCAAGACAAGGTCCTTTCGGGAGGGCGCTTAAATATTCACACACTGCTACAAGCCTCCGCAGGCCCTCAAATCGTAGTAAAAAGTTTAGCTCTTAGTGGGAATCATGCCGACCCCACTCGCTTTAGCCCTGGAGAACTGGTTGAAATTCGACCCCAATTCGAAAACTTAGGAAATCAAATAGCCACTCAAGTAAATGCGCAACTCAGTACCACAGATCCGATGATCTCCATCTCGCATGCGCAGCTATCATTAGGCGACCTCGCTCCAGGTGCCACTGACAACGAGGGGAGTTTTTACCTGAGCCTCGCTCCGGGAAGCCCGACGCCCAAAACTGTCAGCTTCATATTAGAGACTGAGTCAGCGGAAGATGTAAGCTGGTCCCACAGTTTTGATATCCTGTTTGAGAGTGAAAATAGCATCAGCGGGCAGGTCTTCAGCATCGAAAATGGAGCTGGGATTGCGGGAGCAGAAATCGTTTATTCTGGCCCCACTAGCGGCAGCGTCACGACAGATGCCGCAGGCGCCTACGCATTCACCACGATTGATGGTACTTACAATTTCTATGTCCAACATCCGGATTACGCAAATTCAGCAAGCAAGTCGCTAACTACGCCTCCGAATCACACCGGGCAGGATTTCTACTTAGGCCAAGCCAAAATGCGAGTGAGGCGGGCCCCCATTATGTTCGCACTCACACAGGGAGAATCGACGACTCGACGCCTCAAAATTAAAAATACTGGTAATGCACCGCTCGACTATGAAGTGATCGCTTGGAATCCACAGTGGGTCGCGGATGGTCTGTGGCACCCATCAAAGCATCGATTGCACAGTGGCAGCAGCAGTTGGTACTATGGGCAAGCGGGTTCGAGAAACTATGATACGGGTGCACGCAATCAAGGTTCGCTGACTTCCAGTCCGATTTGGATCCCAGAAGATGGCGGCCATTTTGCCTATCATGAATTTTTAAACACAGAAAAGCACCCTCAGTACGATATCGCAGGTCTGGAAATTAAAACAAGCAGCAATAGCTGGCAACTGTTACGTGAATCTAGCGATGTGGCCGAATTTAACCAAGCTGATATTGCACTCGATGCCTATGCCGGTCAATGGGTTCAATTACGCTTCAACTTTGACACTAAGGATGCCTACTTCAACAACTACGAAGGCTGGTATGTGGACAACTTCCGACTCGATCAACTACCCGCCAGCTCCATCCAGATACAAACAACAGACACAAGCCTGACTAGCGGCGCGCAGACCTATGTGGAACTGACAATTGATTCAAAAGACCTTGCGATTGGTCACTATACACAGAACATTGTTGTGACGAGTAATGATCCCTTGCGTCCACAACAAGTCATCCCGATTAGCATCGATGTCAGCCCGGATCCTCAAATCAGGGTCAGGCCTCAGAAATTAAGAGCATTACTGTATCCGAATGAACACTATACGAAGTCGATACGCCTGAAAAATAACAGCGATGAACCCATCAACTGGGAAATCCTGCCATCGCAATCAGGGATTTTCGAAGTCAAAGCCAATTCAGCGGTCAGTGGACAACTAGAACGTGGGGGACAGACTCAAATTGAAATCACGCTGAAAGCGAGTAATCCAGACGAACGCTTCTACACGGAAACCCTCTACATTCAGACGCACAGTGCCTCGACTAGTGGACGGATCGCCATTCCTATCCTAATAAAAATACACAAGAATCAGAATTTCATCAACTTTTTATCCAGCAATCCAGAAGTCGCGAGCATGCATGGCGCGTCGTCCATACTGCCAGCTGCCTCCATGGGCTACAACGCAGACCCGGACCAAGATGGCCATGTTAATCTAGTGGAATATGCCTTAGGCGGAGACCCCAATACTGCAAACACTGCACCCCTGACTGCAGTCGTGAATTATACCCCGACAGGCATGTCCATGCTGGGGATGGACAGCACCCTCCCTCAAAGCAACGAACAAGTGGCCTTTAGCTTCCTTCGGCGTACCGATGACGCTAGTCTGGTCTACACCGTGTATACAAGCGAAGATCTCAGCGCATGGAACGAGTTAGAGCTTGAAAACGCAAGCATCCAAGACACGGATGATCCCAATTTTGAACGCGTTCACTGCCCACTCGACGGTAGCCAGCACAAGGCATTCTACAAAGTAGAAATCAGTATTGAAGAAGAATTATGAGCGACTCCAATTACCAATCATGCAGATAATGCATTCAAAGACATACATCATTGTGCTAACGCACGACAGCATAAGCAAACCCTTCAATTAATTTTTTATGAATTGAAAAATTGGAATTTCATAAATCAACGGCTAAAAACATTAATAAACATTAAATTTCAATTTAAAGCTTAAGTTAAATATGAGCACAATTAAACAGTTACTAATTCGTCCCCTACGTATAGGCTTGCTGGCTGGGATGCCCCTGTTGAGTTCTGCGACGACCGTAACGAGTGATGTGGTGGGTTATGTGAGTTTAAAAGTAAATGCAGGTACAGGCTCTAGTTATGTATTTACACCACTTGCCTTACCACTTTATCAACCAGCAACTAACATAGATGGTAAAGTGAGTGGCACGATTGGGACTTTTACCAACAATACGCTCACAGTTGATAACGCAGGCTGGATCCCAGGCCAACTTTCTCAAAAATCCAGCCCCTATTGTATCCGCATAACTAGTGGAGTGGCAGAGGGACGCGTTCTATTGATTTCTAGCAGCACCAACAATACGACTGACACACTTACTATCGATCTACCCTATTCTGAAATCAATGATCTGACAGTTTTAGGTATATCACCCACTAGCGATACTTACGACATTATAGAATGCGACACCTTAGCAACGCTATTTGGCGCCCCCAGTACTGGGGGGATTATAGGCGCAAATTCCTTTAATGAAGCAGATCAAATTTGGATGTTTACAAAAAGATCATGGAAGAAATTCTTTTACAGCACCGAATTACATAGATGGACTAGAAGATCTAGGGGTAACCCAGACGCCTCTGCCCAAGTAATTATGCCTAACTCTGGATTTTTATATGCACGCAAAGGTCAAAGCGACTTAAAATTTTCCATAAGTGGTAAAGTTACAAAAGAAATTAAGACCATAACCGTTTATTCAAGCGGTATAACTGTACTAGGCAACACGTGGCCAGTAGATTTAACTTTATCTCAGCTAAAGATAGCGTCATTAGATAATTGGCAATCTAGCGCTGACCATACCGCTGCTGATCAATTGTGGCTACTTAATAACGGTTATTGGAATAAATACTTTCATGACGGAAAAGATTGGAGGAGAATTTCACGTGGTGAGCCAATATCCAACGAAATATTGATTAGAAGTGGCTCTTCATTATTTTTAAAAAGATCATCTAGTGGACACACAATAAGCAAGCTACAACAATATCCCCCCTACACACTTTAACATTCTCATGAGTCATACATTACGCCCAATAACTATAATCTCGCTATTGATAACAACTTCAATTTGCAATTGTTACTCTAATATTACTATAACCTCATTTGGTAATGCAGGCGCTCCTGTTTTCAATGTAGATGACGTTTATACTGATTTTACCTATACTCAAAATGCTTCAAATATTGATCTGACTGGGACTGACTTTTCATTCAGCCTGGAAGGTGCTTTTAATACTTTAGATTTATCCAGTTTTGACGAAAAACAGCTTATATTACACGGTAATGTAACTATCAATCCATCATCCACCTTTATTTTGGGTCTATATGATAATAACTTTAATATTGCCGAATACAGTTCAACTAATTACGCAGATTTATCGGGTGGTGCATCAATGTCTTTTGCATCATATGTTCTAACTGCTGGTAGTTTTGATTGGTCAATGGTGAATGGCTTAGTGCTCTCTACATCAGGTGCAGGCTCAAGTCTTACGTTTTCCCTCTCGGGACTTGAAATCGTCCCAGAGCCCTCAAACTATGCTAGCATTATTGGCTTTGTGGCGCTCAGCCTAGCCCTGCTTCGGCGCCGCGGGGTGATGGTCAAAAACTTGTAGGCTCCAATTGGAATAGGCTGCACAGCACGAATCTACATGCTGTCCGCACAGTTGCCCTGAATCTGCTAGAAAGTTACACAATACGGCAGCATTTAACGATTTATGCCAACAGTTTTGGTCAGCCCTAAACTCGAATTTCTAACAGGATATGCTAATCTGCTAGGTTTTATCAGTAAGTATGCCATGCACTCCAAATGTTTATACCCCGTCTATTTTTGCTTAGGTGCCTTTATTAGCAAATGTTTGACTGCGGCTTTTGTTAATTTTGAAACGCCCCATGTGCACCCGATTGCACTTAGTCCGGACAATGAAATACTCGCGGTCTGCAATACGGCTGATTATAGTATCGAAGTCTTTCGTCTCGGGAATGATGGTATCCCCACGACCTGCTTCCAAAGTTAATTCTGATTAAGGGCACCTCTGGAAACCTCCCATGTGCCGAGATTGACGATTTGCTGTGATGCAGGCAAGGCTCTCTCGCCAACGGTTGGGCTGGAAGCCCT
>CAWVTP010000096.1:0-7729 GCA_963933035.1 uncultured Puniceicoccaceae bacterium
TTTTTGCGCCTGCTTTCACCTTTATGGAGAATACCCCATCTTTCAGCGCATGATCGGATACTAAATCCTTTGGCTTGCCTTTGTGAATGTTTGCCACCAATCGATTGCTATCGAAATTGAGTACGATGTCCTCAGCCTCGAGGGGGAGGGGCTGCAAACCAGTACTCGGCGAGCCCAATTGGTCTTGCCCTGGTAGTGCCCAGCTAGGGTTTTGTTCTACAACCGTAGCTTTCCACTGATTAAAAGCTAATTTCATGGATGCATATTTTTCAGGCATACTGGAGGCCAAATCGTTGCTTTCTCCAATGTCTTCACGTAGATTGTACAGTTGGTCGGCAAACTTCGCCGACCAACTTTGTCGACCTGAATGCACGCCGAGGTATTGGTAGTTGCGTATGAGCTTCCAGTCGCCCATTCGGTAAGCTTCCTGACGAATGAAATTAGCTGGATTGTGCCCGTTTGCAGTCCAATCGCGCCGGCGCCATCCAAAGTCCCGCGATGAATCGGGGCTGTCGGATGCAAAAAGATTGATCCCGTCAAGTTGGCGCTCGCTGGGCACATATTTGAGCGCTTGCCCAGCGGCAAGTACGCTGACAGATGCATCCATCATAATGCTTGGGCGATCGTCGACTTGCCCGCCTTTGAGCTGCCGAGGCCACTGCATGATGCAGGGGACGCGAATGCCGCCTTCCTCCAACCACTGCTTATTTTTCTTCAATGGCCAGCAATTCGCTGCGAGCATCCCCCCATTGTCGCTGGTAAAGATGATGAGGGTGTTGTCCATCAAACCGCGCTCTTTTAAGGTGGTGAAAATGCGTCCAATTTGCTTGTCGAGGTGCTCGACCATTTTGACGTAGATCGCGCGCCCTTCTGCAGTTTTGTTTTTTGGTTGGGCATTAAAAGCCATCGATGGATCGCCCTCTGGATCTTGTAGGGGGCTGTGAGGAATGGACCAGGGTAGGTAGAGAAAAAATGGCGTGCTCTCGTGGGTTTTAATGAAGTCGATCGCGCGGTCAGTCCAAATGTTGGTGAGATATTGGCCTTCTAAATTCGTCACGCGCTCACCACCGGTTTTAAAAAGCATCGGACGCCCTTTACAGTCGCGGTTGGCATTCTGGTGCTGAAAATAGCCGGTATTGTGGTCGATAATCAACCAATCTTTGAAGCCGTGGGCACCCGGCCAAGAGATATTTAAGCTTTCTCCAATATTCCATTTTCCATAGCAAGCATTGGAGTAGCCGGCCTGTTGTAGCCACATTCCAATAGTCGGTTGCTCTTGAGCGATGACGCCTTCGGGGCGACTCCTGTAAGCTTCGGCCCATTCCCCGAGTCGACTGGGGTAGCGAGCGGTTAGTAAGGCGCGCCGGGCGGGGGAGCAAATTGGAGCCGCAGAGTGAAAATCAGTGAATCGCACCCCACTCGCGGCCATTTGGTCCAAATTAGGCGTGCGAATGGCTGTGTTTGTAGTGGCCTGCCCTTGGGCATCGGGGTTGTAGCTACTTAAATCGCCGTAGCCCAAGTCATCTGCCAACATGAAAATGATGTTGGGTTGATCGTTCGCTTGCAGGGCGAAGCTAAGCAGAAGGCATTGTGTCAGTATTGGAATGATTTTCATGGGATTGTGGAGGTGTTTTTACTGCCAGCGATTCTGGCTAATAGAGCGCTCTTTATGGGTGATATGTCGAAAAGAGATTGGGCCTAAAACATTATAATTGATTGATATTTATTATCGTCGTTTTTTTTAAGTCTAAAGTGCGGCTGTCATTAGGGCCATCTTACTCACTCATTTCGCTCATTTTTACCTGTTTTTAATATTTATTTTATTACTATGTGACTCGTGTACCGGCTTCAATGATGGTACGCATCAGTCGGTGATCGTGTGTCTCCTGGATGTAAACAATAGATAGCTATTGACTTAATGATATATGACTTCATTTCTAAAGGACGATGCAAGTATATTATCCTGCTCCCTTAGCTTCAATCTCCTGCCTGTGCACATCCGTTCGATGGTTCTTTTTTATTGGCTGCTTAAGTGTCCTGCTACAGCCAAAGGCATCCGAGTATGGGGATCCGGTCTTAAAATGTGCGCCGGGTGGCGCTGAAGCGCCCCAAGTAGCGGGTGAAGTTCAGTGGTTGATGGAGCATGATTATCTATCTACTCGAGTAAATGGTTTGGGTAAACTGAAGCCTTTAGGTGTCTTTCCTGAAGAGGGCGTAGGCGAAGGCTTTGTGGCGACCGCCTGTGATGCCCTTAATTCGTTGGTATCCGATGGGGGCAATTCGGGGGCGATTTCCTGGTGGCGACTGCCCATTAGTATACTGGAGCATCCGGAGCTATGTCAGGGGTGGGCATCTGCTTGGAAGAGCTCTGATTACATCCAGCTAAAACAGCCCAAACTCGCCAAGACTGTCTTTGAAGGCGAGATTGATGTGAGCGAGTTTTATTGGCAGGCCATTGCGGCAAAAGCTTTTACTGGTCAGCGCGGCTTCTGGGTGGATCGTTGGGCGAGATTCGACGGGGGTGTCCCTGATTTTCAGAATCCAGACGAGCGACATGGCATTGATTGGGCCTTTTTCATTTTTGAGAGTCACGGTCACTTAAAGGTTGTTACTGAGGTGAGTCAGCTAGGGGTTGTTCTGGTGAGCTAAAGTTAAACTTTACATTCAATTTACTGAATTGGTTTTGTATGTGGCTGAGCTGTGTATCAAAATCATCTGGCATGATAAGCTGGCATCGTTCCATAGGAAAATCATCTGAAGTTGCCCGCAGTGGTTATGTCCTGGTTGTGGCCTTGAGTTTGATTGGCTTCTTACTGCTGTTGACTCTTTCGATGACGCTGTTGCTGCGAGTCGAAACCCAGTCGGCAAAAATTCGGGACAACCAGACTAAGGCGAAGCAAAATGCACTGCTGGGTCTCCAGCAGGCTTTAGGTGCACTGCAGCTGGTTATGGGTCCCGATCAGCGCGTCTCGGCGACTGCTGAGGTTTTGCCGGGTGCGGATCCATCGCGAAAACATCTGACGGGTGTTTGGGTGAGTGATCCTGCGGGAGCGAGTCTCAACGGCACCACGTATGCAGAAGGGGAATTGCTGCGCTGGCTCGTTTCCGATTTCCAGGGAGTCAACGACCATCAATCCGCAGCTCCGACGGTGGGGGCGGTGACACTTGTGGGGGCTGGTAGTCTTGCGGATGCGGATAACAATGGTGTGGCTGATGATCTCGATAAAATAGTCAGGGTCAGGTTGAGCCAGGTGAGTGATGGGCAGCCATCAGGTAATTTCGCTTGGTGGATCGGCGATGAGGGAGTGAAGGCATCGATCAACTTGACCGATGTCTCGCAGCACTCCGCATTTGGATTGAACGAAACGAAGCAAGCCGCCTTGCAAGCATTTTCCAGTTCGGCTCGCGGTCAGGTTGCTGCACTTGCAGGTCTAGCGACTGTAGATTTGCAAAGTGGCGGGCTGGCCGATAAGCTGTTGGACCTAGACGAGATGGCGCTGATACCTTCAGCACCATCGCCGGATCAGGTGAAGGCCTATTTTCATGATCTGACAACCTATTCGAAAGGGGTTTTGTCCGATGTGCGCAACGGTGGCTTGAAGCAGGACCTATCTTTGGCCTTTGAACTATCAGACGCGGTGTTTAACGCGTCCGTGTTCGGTTCCGGTGGTCCTGACACGATTGAGTCGCCTGGATTCGGTCGGGTGCAACCGATCTTTAGATTAGCAAACAGCAGCGGAACCCCTGCCAACGGACCGACTTGGCATTTGTTACGTGATTACTACAGCCTCTACCAGCGCATGGAGAACCCGATGACCGATCCCACCTTGCCGGTGCAAGCCATGGTGCCGAATCGTGTCGAATTGAATCCAGCGGGCGCGCTTCAAGGTGTGGCGAATTTAGCTGCAATGCGCTATATCACCTTCTCAACCATGCGCCTCGACGCGCCAGGAGATCCCTTGCGCAGTGATGGGGACGCTCTGGTGATTCCGGTCAAAGCGAATTATTTGCCCTATGTACAGCGGCATATGGTCTCAGTAGGCCTGTCGAGTGAGTATCGAACGGATGCGGAGATTATGGACATCCTCGAATTTACGGGGCCGACAGCGGCTCAGCAACTGGCAGACTGGAAGGCGGATCCGGACACGCCTAATTCGTTTGTGAAACTCAATCAACATACACGGGCATCCTTTGTGGTGCATAACCCCTACAACGTGAGTCTGCGTCACACTGGGATGATTTCAGGGATTGATTACATTAAGTTTAGAATTGAGGTGGAGTCCTTGTGGGATGCGGATCCAGATCCAAATGTCGTTGAGATGATTAAAGTAGATGCGCCAGGAGCCTGGAATCAGCATTTACTCAAGGTGGAGTCAGGCACGATCGATCCCGGTGCGGTCAAAGTCTATGCTGCCAGCCCGGGGAACCCTACAGTGATTAAGAGCGCATCTATTCATCATGGCTTTTCTGCGCCGGGAGTGAGTCCCGATTTTTGGATAACCCCTCCAGATAAAAATAACACAACTTTTGAGGATAGCTCCTTTCCGGTGGACAGGGACAGTCAAGTTGACATTATTGCCTATTGTGACAGTCCTAATTTGACCTATCGTCCTCGCCATTCCATTTCAGTACCCGGTCGAGATGTTCCAGTTGCTTTTAATGATGCAAACTGGCATATAACGCAGAATATGAAGTTTTCCAATTACAGTGGTTTTGGCTTCGATATATTACCCAGTTACGTGGATTGGTATGGAGCGCCCGACTCGGGTCAAGTATTTGATGCCGACCTTTACCTCAGCGCTGACATTGGAACTATTGTGATGCCTTTGATGACCTTTGATTTCTATTTAAAGCCCGCGAATGAGAGCGCATTTCCTTATCCTGGACTGAGTCATACAAATCCACTAGCTCCCATTGTTGACTCCATGAATCTATTGCCAGTTGAACTGACGCATCCTTCGATGGATTTTGGGTTTTCTCCTTATGCGCCGAATTGGCGTATTCAAGTTACACGTAATCTGAATACGCTTACAGATCCATTGGAGTCTATCGGAGATGCGGCATTCTGGGGGCCGGGGAACACCTTCTCAGCAGGTTCGACGGAGGTGGCTGCGATAGCCTTGCCCACGCGCCCCTTGGTATCGCTTGGGGGCTTACAGTTTGCCAATGTTGGACTGTATGGGCATATGCCAGCGCTGGCGATTGGGCATTCGCTTGCATCACCCTATATACGGCGTGATCGAGTCTACGAATTTTTTCAGAACTATACGCCAAGTTGGAACACTAGTGATTACGGAAAAGCTCGTATTTTTTATGATCTGTCGTATCTGTGCAATCAAGTGCTTTGGGATCGCTATTTCTTCTCTTCCTATGCGCGCGCTTATGATGCTGAGGCTGACAGCTACAATGGTACGCCAGGGGATAGCTTTGATCGAGCATTTTTCAGTGATGGCAGCGCCATTCAAAGTTTACCCAATCCGCGGATGGAATTGTATCGTCCCACAGAATCCGTCAGCGAGATCAAGGATAAGTTGTTTGATACTGCGGGCAGTCCACTGGATCTGGCTTATGAGCGATCCGCAGAAAACCTGATGGTAAAAGGCAGCTTCAACCTACACTCCACTTCGGTCCAAGCATGGAAAGCCGTGTTGAGCTCAGCGCGTGCAATCGCGATTTATCGCTCGGGTGAAACGACAGCGACGAGTTCTGCGCCCGACCGCACGCCACTGGCTCGGATTCAGGAGCCGATTATGGCTGCATTTGATTGCGAGAGTGACGATCATCTGGAGGCAGCAGGCTGGGGTGGCTTCGCGGTTTTGAGTGACGCTCAGTTGGAGGCTTTGGCACTTGCGATTGTGTCTGAAATAAAACTCCGTGTAGCTGCGCAGGGGGCTCTCTACACTTCGATGGCTGATTTCGTGAATCGGAGCCTGACGAATGATCGATTTGGTTTGGCTGGTCTGCTGCAAGCGGCCATCGATAAGTCCGGTATCAATACAGCCTTTTCACATGCAAGTATTCAGGTGGATGCGCATGATTTGAGGCCCTCACTTGGAGGTTTTCCTTTTCCGGAAAATATTTTAGATAGCGACGAAGCGCCGCGCAGCGCGGCGACGAGCGCGACTGGGCATATTATGCAGGGGGATCTACTGCAGGCGATTGGTTCTTTCGCCACTTTGCGTAGCGACAGTTTTCGCATTCGTTCTTATGGCGAGGTGTTGGATCCTATGACGCAAGAGCCTACTGGGCGCGCTTGGTGTGAGGCGATTGTACAGCGTATCCCGGATCCTGTTCAGCCGAGCAACCCAGATCCTCAAAACGCTGGCTATTGGCAACCCTTGGATGAGGATTTCTTGGGGCGTAAATTTAAAATGATCCATTTTCGTTGGTTAGATGAAGATGAGGTCTGAGTGACATCTAACCAGTGTTCCGTAGTGATGAAACGTATGAATGCTCGATTTCTAATTCTGTTTGCTGGCAGCTTGCTGCTGAATCTGTCGCCACTTTTGGGGGATGATCCGGCAATCCATGCTTCCTTAGGAGCGATTTCCCTGGATGATGAAATCAAAGGATTGAAGCTCATGAGCGCGCAAGAATTGATGCATGTCAAAACGATCTATCCCTACGTGCGCAATGGTGTTTTTTCCTACAGCGGCTCGAAAAAACTCTTCTTTTTACGTGAAGTCCCCGCCACCGATCCCGATCAAGCACCTAGTCGAATCCCAGTTGCGGAAGTTGAGCTCGATGGCAAGCACGCACGCTATTTGCTGTTTTTTTCTAAGAAGTCGGGGGACAGGGAGGCTTATTCGGTCTTTTCGCTTCCAGATACGAAGGCTGATTTTCCGGCGGGAACCTACCGTTTTTTGAATTTGGCGCCTTATCCAGTGGCTATTCGTATTGGAGAGCAGCAAAAGGTGCTAGATGAAATGAAGCTCACTGATATCAGGGGGGATTTTGAACACGGACACTATTACCAAACAGTGATGCTCAGTCTGCCTAAAGAAGGCACGCGGCCGGTCCCTGCCTATGCTGGGAGAATCCACTTTAATAAAGATCTACGTGTCATCATGGTCATTTATCCCAAAGAGGCGGGGCGAATTGGAGAAATTCGCTTTGTGAACATTCTGGACCGTATGAAGTCTCGATAGCTTTCGTGATGGGATCCCTACCTGAAGAGGCTTACGGGGAGGCGTCTAAAAATAGCTAATTGCGATGGCCTACCGCGGACCTGGGTATTTTTTACAGTCTGTTTTCGTTTCTAGATCATAGATGAGCTTTTGCATGCAGTCCTTTGAATCGTTTCAGTGGGCATTGTAGGCACTGTGCACTCATGATCTTAAGTAATATGGCTAATCTGGTGGCTCTATCCCTCTTTATTGCGATGTTATGACGCCGTCCGAGGCAGTCGACGACGTGATGTTGTTTGCTTAACTACTCGGCAATCCTAAACTAAAGACTAATTTTTATCTGTTATGAAAGTGCACGCGATCGTTGCCTATTTCAGTTTTTATTTTCTATCCTATGCAACCTTATCAGCGCTCAATCTCTTAGTTGACTTTGGTGATTCAGACGTTGCTTCAAGCGGCCTCGACAGTCATGGGCATACTGGGAACAACGTAGCATATGCCAATATTCAGAACTTAGACGTGGTCGTTGAGCGTAATGGATCAGTCGCGGAAGGAGTGTCTCTCGCGATTATGGAGCCTTTCACGGGAACAAGTTCTAATAC
>CAWVTP010000097.1:0-7718 GCA_963933035.1 uncultured Puniceicoccaceae bacterium
CTGTGCACAGAATCGCCTTGCTCAAAATCAAAATTGTATTCGTCTCGGTCTTGGCAGGTTTTCAGAGGTGCCCTTGAGTCGAGAATTTTTTCCTGTGGCCCGACATACGAGTCAGTTATTTAGTCCACAAAGATAGGCACATCCGACTCGCAGCCTACCGCCCACGCCGAATCTGCGATTGCTGAAAATGAATCCGTACCCGATAAATGCGCTTTTCGCGGGTGATGATTTTAAACGTATCGCGATCGATGGCATCCGGAACCTCTTCCCGCTGTAGATCCACTAAGGCGTGAAAGCCACGTTCGGAAAAGATATCAATCAACATGGCCAAGGCTTCCGGATTGTGAAAAACAAGATTTTCTGAATTGACCACCGCGATGCCCGATATGGCGTGTCTTTCGACGATCGGCATGAAATCATGCTTCACAATGTCCACCACCTGCGCAAATAGCGCCCCCTGCTTTTCCACATAGGCATCTAGGCGATTAACCAACTCTTGACGCGCGTGCAGTGACAGTGAGCTAGCCACCCGAATCGGTGCCAACTGATCGTAAGTCGCCTCGTCCAACTCGAGGGAAGCCTGATAACTCAATTCTTCATCAATCCGCGCCCGCACCGTTTCAATCGATCCATGTGCATTTATAAAATGATAGAAGAAGATCTCCCGCAAATCTTTGAGGGCATCGTAAGTCTTCTCCTTAAAGGTGCGATAGCGGCTAATGGCGGCCTCGCGATCGAGATCGGTAGCCCGCAATTCGACCACTTCACCCACTCCCGAGTCAATCACCTCATCATTATGCGCCTTGGCTTGTTCGCCTCGATACAACTGTCGCCGTACGCTTTCCTTCTCATCCACAAACAACACCACAATATGAAAATGCGGTTTCTTGAAAGCATCCGCTTGCGCTGTACCGACAAAATTCTTACGCAGTTCTACTAATTTTGCATACAACTGCTTAACACACTCCACCTGCACCTTGGTACGCGGGAAGCCATCCACAACCGCACCGGTCTGAAAGACGGGATCCAGTAATTTGCGCAACATGATTTCCACCACTTCGCGATCGCCCACTAGCAGGCCGGCATCTTTCATTTTTTCGGCTTCCTCACTCTGCAAGAGCGAACTCACCACAATGGGCGGAGCCGTCAAATTGCGGTACTGCATGATGAAATTCGTATTGGTGCCTTTGCCGGCTCCCGGTGCTCCGTTCAACCAAAAAATTTCCTTAGGAAAACGTAACTGGGCAGCCCCAAACTCATCCAACAATTTCGACCAAACTGCATTAAAAATAAGCTGCGCGTCTTTGACCTCCAAGTCTTCGACTTGCTGAGGATCCGGTTTGGGCTTATTGGTGAAGTCAAGTTCGCTGTGCGCCTTCAAAGTGGTCATTATGGGTTTAATTAGAGAGTGGTCAGCAATAGGATTGCACGGATCTGAGTCGATCAACGATGCGAATATTTAATTCGCCATTTTTGTAACACACAAATAACGAAAACGGAAAGTAAAAAGTAAGGCGCAAACCAATTCAGTGCTTCAATGAAGACCGTCTGTTGCTCAAATCGCGCACTCTGCACAGTAGATGGCTGCGCTTGTTGGCCAATTTCTAAATGCCAGATGAGCAGTGCATACAGCAATGCGACCAGGCCGTAAGCAATATTCGTCGCTAAACCTCGAAAGCTCAGCAAAGTCGCTCGCATCCGCGAAGGAGCAGATTGATTGAGATAATGGCTGACAAAGTAAGCGGTCATTTGCATTGAGAAGTAGAGGCAGAGCGCTGGCAGAATCCCCCAAAATGGAACAACGGCGGCCAGTCCCACCAACCCCAGCAGAATCAGCAAACTGCTTACACAAAAATTCACTTGCGGCGAATAAGCAGTCACCAAACGGCGCGCCAAATAAGGGACCGCCAAGCCCAAGAGTGCCATACCGGAACCAATCAAGCCAAAACTGGCGACCGGTAAACCGATCACCTCCCAGTATTGACTGGCCAAAGTCAAAAATTGACGAATGACGCTGTCAAAAATCATGGCACTGAGGATCACTGCAAAGACCAAGGAGGATCGCAAAATCCAGCGCCCAGCTAGCAATACTTGCAACCAGGTACGGCGTAAATGTGCCGAATTGGATACGCTCGGAGAGGCCAGCTGATTACTGGGTTCTTGCATGCGATACGCCATCCAGCATGTCACCAAGGAGGACAGTAGCGTTAAAAAAACTGGTAATTTTACAAAAGCGGCAGCATCCACTGTCAGCTGGTAGCCCCAATAGGCACACAGCGACTGCAGCCACCTGGGATCATAGGCTGCCGCCCCTAACATTAAAGCAAAGAAAAACGCGATAGATGTGGCCTGTTGCACCCGCACGAGAACAGCGCTCCACTCGGATGCCAACCCCGCCGCCTGCAATGAGTCATAGCAGAGCGCTTCATCGGCCCCACTAGCCGCCGCCTCTGCCAGACCGCTCAAAATACGATTCATGGCCAACAAAAAAAATGCAAAAGCGCCGCCTCCAACTGGCGTTAGCAGCAACAAACTCATCTCCAAAACCATACACAGCGCAGCAAAACACACTAGTTTTCTGCGTCCGAGCGTATCAGCCAGTGCGCCCGAAGGCAGTTCACACAGTACAATGGTCATCGCCCACAAGGCATTCAAAACCCCAAATTGGGCCAAACTCATCCCCAAGTCCAAAAAAAGTAAGGCGTAGATTGGATAATAAAAGCGGGCCGAAAATGCGACCCGAAATAGAATGAATCGGCGAACATTCTGACGGGCGGACAATTCATCCATGAAGGCTCGCCTCCTTCTCCGCGCTCGGGATCGCTTGCTGAGCGTCCATCAGCACTGGCCGCCAGCTTTCTGGATCTTCGAAGTAGCGCCACGTACAATCGCTGAGCTGTGTCCAGTAATCGTCGAGTAAATACCTTGCAGAGGAGTGCATTGAAAAAATATTAGCCACATCAATAAAACAACAGCAACAAAGCGTGCCTTGGCTGCCACCATCAGCTATGAGGGCAATCGAGCCGCTGTCAATGGATCGCAGTCAGCTAATCCACAAATTTAGGACTGCCTGACAGCATTTGAGAATTTTCTGGTTTGCCACGCGGTCAAAAAGCCGCCAACACACATTAAACTCCACAATTTCAATCATCATGACAGATCCTAAACCTGTAAAAAAAGTTGCCATCCTCACTGCCGGAGGTTTGGCCCCCTGCTTATCATCCGCCATTGGTGGCCTGATTGAGCGCTACACTGAGCTCTACCCAGAAATTGAAATTCTCTGCTATAAGAGCGGCTACAAAGGTCTACTACTTGGAGACAGCATCCGTGTCGATGAAAGCATGCGAGCCGGAGCGAGTATATTGCATGCGCATGGCGGTAGTCCAATCGGTAATAGTCGTGTCAAACTCACAAATGTCAAAGACTGCGAAAAGCGCGGCCTCATTCAGCCCGGCCAAGATCCCCTAAAAGTGGCCGCGGAACAGCTGACGAAAGACCAGGTGGATGTTTTACACACCATTGGTGGCGACGACACCAACACGACCGCCGCCGATTTAGCCGCTTACTTAGCTGAGAATGCCTATGCGCTGACTGTCGTCGGCCTACCCAAAACCATTGATAATGATGTGCACCCGATCACGCAAAGTCTAGGCGCTTGGACCGCCGCCGAGCAGGGCGCGCAATACTTTGAGAACGTGGTCGCCGAGCACAACGCAAATCCACGGATGTTGATCATTCATGAGGTGATGGGCAGAAGCTGTGGCTGGCTGACAGCGGCAACGGCGGAAGCCTACCGCAAACGTCTGGATCTATTGGACTGGATGCCCGAAATAGGCCTGAGCCCAGAGCGTAAAGACGTCCATGCCATTTTCATTCCTGAAATGCAGATCGATATTCAGGCAGAAGCCAAACGGCTACGCGCCCTCATGGATCAACAAGACAATGTGAATATTTTCATCTCCGAGGGCGCCGGCGTTTCCTCGATTTTACAAGAAATGGAGGCTGCGGGCGAATCCGTTCCGCGCGACGCTTTTGGGCATGTCAAACTCGATGCCGTGAATCCGGGCAAGTGGTTTGGCGAAAAATTTGCCGAACTGATCGGTGCCGAAAAAGTATTGGTGCAAAAGAGTGGTTACTTTGCCCGTGCTGCGGCCGCCAATTCCGATGACATTCGACTCATCAAAAGTTGCACCGACCTCGCTGTTGACTGTGCAGTGGTGGGAGAAAGTGGTGTCATCGGGCATGATGAGGCCGATGGTAATCGTCTTAAAGCGATTGAATTCCCTAGAATTGCCGGCGGCAAAGCCTTTGATATCGATGCGCCTTGGTTTGAAGAGCTGCTGACAGCGATTGGACAGCCCAAAGGGGCTGCAGTGGTGGAAAGCGCCCACCCCTAGACTGCGCTCACAGTGCTCAGTTCAAGACAGCGAGAAACGATAGCGAGTCGGGAAAAATGAGGGTGCCGGTCTATTTACGTCCGGCACAAGAAGCCTTCGCTTATTACTGGAAGATCATCCTGGCCTTCCAGTTAATGAGTTTTTGTCTGGTGATCGCCTACTATCAGTCCAACTGGCTGAGAACTGGCTTTCTGCAAATTGCTGAATGGAAACACAACAGCGGCCTACTCTTCGTCATACTCACCACCATTGCCAGCGGCTTACTGCTGCCAGAACTCTTCAAGCGGCTCTTCCTGCCAAGCAACCGCATTCTTAGCCCCAAGGAGTGGCTGCACCAATTGATTTTATGGGCTGTGATCGGTCTGCTAGTTGACCATTTTTACCAGTTTCAAGCTCATTTTATCGGGCCAGAGGCCAATGCATTAAATGTGCTGGCCAAAATACTGCTCGATCAGTTCGTATTTGCTCCTTTTATCATACTGCCCTTTATCGTCATTTGGTTCGCACTGGATGAGGCGGCCTATCGTCCCAAAATTTGGCTGCAGTCCTTAAATGTCGGAATGATCTACCGACGCGTTGCCCCAATTTGGTGTACCAGCCTCTGCTACTGGCCGCTAATGCTGATTGCCATATATGCGCTGCCCAGCGACCTGCAGTTTCCACTCTTTCTGTTGGTCAATGCAGCCTACAGTGTCCTCATGATTTATATCGCAAAAAAACCGCAGGCCCTGAATAAGGACTGCGGTTTTTGATCAGAAAAGATAGCGACTAACTCCGCTTGGAGAGCACCTGGGATTCGTAGGCCTTAACAGACTCTAGCAATTGGATTTCTCCGGGAACGTTGTTGCGCTCACAGAAGGTCTCCCAAACCACAGACCAAGGCAAGGCTTTGGCGCGCTCAAGCAAAGCCAGACGTGAGGTGTAATCACCCGCAAGCTCAGCCGCCTTGAGTTGCTCAGTCGGCTCTAGCAGTGCGCACAATAAACTCTTCTGAGCCGAACGGGTACCGATTGACCACGCGGCAATGCGATTGATCGAAGCATCAAAGAAATCCAACCCGATATGCGTGCGCCCAAGTGCGTCACAACGGACCAATTCTTGCATAATCTGCTGGGTCGCATCATCGAATAAAACAACATGATCGCTATCCCAGCGCACGCCGCGAGATACGTGCAGCAATAACTCCGGCACATAACGCAGAACGGAGGATATTTTGTCAGCGATCCCCTCCGTCGGGTGAAAGTGTCCAGCGTCTAAGCACAGTGCAATCTGCTTTTGGATTACGTAGCCCATGTAAAACTCGTGCGAACCCACCACCATGCTTTCAGAACCGATCCCAAATAACTTACACTCCACCGCATCAATATTGTGAGCGGGATTTAAAGGCTCTGCCAGCACACGATCCAAACTTTCACCCAAGCGCTGACGATAGCCCTGACGGTCGACAGGTAGATCTTTCATGCCATCTGGTACCCAAATATTGGTCACCGCTGCGGTTCCCAGTTGCTCCCCCATGGAGGCCGCAATTTTCCGACTACGTTGACAGTGTTCGATCCAAAACTCACGAACGCCGGCATCGGGATGGCTGAGAGTGAAGCCGTCATCTGCCAGCGCGTGGGAAAAATTGGAAGGATTGAAATCTAATCCGAGTTGATTGGCTTTGGCCCAATCAATCCAACCCTGAAAGTGCTGCAGCTCAATTTCGTTGCGGTCCACCTTCTGACCTCCGAAATCTCCGTAGATGGCATGCAGATTTAAACGATGGTTTCCTGGGAGAAAAGATAAAACCTGTTCAATATCCTGCTTGAGCTCATCAATTGAGCGCGCTTTACCAGGGTAATTACCTGTGACCGAGAGCCCACTGCCTAAAGCACCTGCGCCCTGCTCAAAGCCCACGACGTCATCGCCCTGCCAACAATGCAGGGAAATGGGTGTTTTCGCTAATTGCTCCAGCGCCTGTTCAACGTCAACGCCGATCGCGGCATACATTTCTTTAACTTCTTGATACATAATAAATCTGTGATTGGGGTGATTGAAGAAGCCACTATAAAGCACCCATAGCAAGATTAAAATACACTCAATGACATTGAGTTTGCACTTTTTGACATAAAGTATTTCATTATAACAATGGAATCCATCAAAAGTAGTTATCTACGCTATCAGCCAACGACGCCCGTTTTAAATAACTGGGGTTGGCGACTGGTGCATGCTGGACGTCAAACCGCGCTCTCGAATTCAAAATACCCGAACGAAGGGCACCCGCTGAGTTACCTTTTTGACAAGGAAGGAATCCGTACATTAAATGAATATCAATTCGTCTTTATCACGAAAGGTAGTGGACAGTTCGAATCCAAAAGCCAAGCAAAGCGCAAGGTGGATGCCGGCCAAATCCTAGTGCTTTTTCCAGGAGAATGGCATCGCTACCAGCCACAAGCGGACACCGGCTGGTCAGAATACTGGATGGGCTTTGACGGCACAGAAGCGGCCCGCATCATGGCGACATTCTTTTCAGCTCAAGATCCCATCATTTCCATGCAGCACAATGCGGGGCTGGTCCCGCTTTTTGAGCAGATCATCGCAGAACTCAAGCAACCCGCACCAGAACAAGCTACCATTCTGGCGAGCCTGATTCCGCAGACGATTGCCCGCATCCTATCGGCCCAGCAGGCGCTCAGTAGCCAACAAAATGCAGAGAGTGTGCTCGTCGACCGAGCCACTACCCGTATGCTGCAGCAATTATCCCAGCCCTGCGACCTACAGCAAATGGCCCAACAGCTCGGTATCAGCTACTCCAGCTTTCGTTTTGCCTTTAAACGCCAAACCGGCTACTCTCCCCGCGAATACCATAATTTGATGCGCTTAAATCGCTCCAAGGACATGCTACAGAACGGGCACTTAACCATCAGCGAAACCGCGGACCAACTCGGCTACAGTTCAGTCCACGACTTTTCCCGCGCGTTTAAAAAATCCTTTGGCTTAGCCCCGCAAGCATGGCTTCAGTCCTCCCAAGCTGATAGCACTATGTCCGGGTAAAAAGGCTGCCGTTCTACACATTGGCGGCTTGATTCCTCCCAGCATCTCAGTCTCTGCAGCTGTGCCTTAGCGTTGCAAACGGAGCTTTATTTACTCAATCAACTGATCGCAGGCAGCCTCTAAGTAATACTGTACAAAATAAGTACGCCGATAAGCGAGCAGTCCAGCGTCGGAGTAGGCGAAATGGACGGCTGGAACCATACAATCAGGCAGTCAGCGGTGCCCTTTGCTTTCGGGGCGGTGGGGTGGATTTACAGCTAAAATCATGATAACTTGGCCTGACCCCGT
>CAWVTP010000098.1:0-7620 GCA_963933035.1 uncultured Puniceicoccaceae bacterium
TTTGGATGCGGTGGATGCGATTTCTGAGCGCTTTCCGTATCCAATGGGTTAAGCCTTCTGCTGCGCCGCCTTATTGCGCATTCAGCTCGGCCAGCTTGGCAAGGATCGCTTTTTGGGCGTGTAGTCGATTTTCGGCTTCGTCAAAGATGGCGCTTTGCGGGCTGTCCAGTACCGCTTGCGTGACTTCTTCGCCAGCGTGCGCGGGCAGACAGTGCATAAAGTAAGCATCCGCTTTGGCCGCTTGCATCAGGGCGGCATTCACTTGGTACGGCTGCATCAGCTCTTTGCGCGTCTGAGCTTCGGCTTCATCGCCCATTGAGACCCAGACATCGGTGTAAAGCGCATCAGCTCCGCTGACGGCCTCCAGCGCATCGGTGGTGAAGTGGTAGTTTTTCTCCAGCCCATCGTCAGCCAATTGTTGCTGGATGGCGCTTCCGGGTTCAAAGCCCTTCGGTCCCGCCAAACGCAGCTCTAGACCAAAATAGGCGGCCGCCAAAATCCAAGAATTGGCCATATTGGATGCGCTATCGCCTAAAAAGGCAACTTTTTTGCCACGCAATACGTTCAGATCGATTTTGCCAGCGGGCGACCAGCGCTCCAGCAGTGTGAACAGATCGGTGTAGAGTTGGCAGGGGTGCAAAAAGTCGGTCAGTCCATTGACAATGGGTACTCGCGCATGTTCGGCAAATGCTTGTACAATGCTGTGCTCAAAGGTGCGAATGACGAGGCCCTGTAAATAGCGACCCAATACGCGGGCAGTGTCTGCTGTGCTTTCCCCGCGCCCCAGTTGCGTTTGTTGTGCGTTGAGCACCACCGCCTGTCCCCCTAATTCGTGCACGCCGACTTCGAAGGATACACGAGTGCGGGTGCTACTTTTGTAGAAGAGCAGGCCCCAGGATTCCCGATCGAGCGCCTGCGGGCATTGTTTGCGCTGCGCTTTGAAGCGCTGGGCGCAATCAAAAATTTCAGCGGCCTCTTGCAGTGAAAAGTCGGTTTCTTTGAGAAAGTGTCGCATGTGTAGTGAAATTGTGAAAGGGAATTAAGTGCTGGATTCTGCGTGTACTTGCTGAAAAACCCGCTCGAGAATGCGGACGGATTCCGCCAGTTGCTCGGGTTCGGCAATCAGCGCAGGCAGTAGTCGGATGGTATTGTTGCCGGCTGGGACGATCAGTAAGCCCTTTTCGCGAGCTAGTTGAGTGACTTCGAGGTTGCTGACCTGCAATTCTAAGCCCACCATGTAGCCGCGTCCGCGGACGGTTTTGATGCAGTCAGGAAACTGGCTAGCGAGTTGTTGCAAATCTTGATGCCAAGCAATGGATTGTCGCTGTACTTTTTCCAGTAGCTGAGCTTGCTCGATGATGTCAAGGACGGTATTGGCGGCGCAGGCGGCTAGGGGAGAACCTCCAAAAGTGGTGCCATGAGAGCCAGGCTGGAAGGCCTCTGCATGCGCTTCAGCCACCCAGATAGCGCCGATCGGGAAGCCTCCACCGAGGCCCTTGGCCATTCCCACTGCATCTGGCTGGATACCGCTAGCTTGGTAGGCTAGAAATTCTCCCGTGCGTCCGATGCCGCATTGGACTTCATCCAGCATCAGCAAGACTTGACGCTCGTCGCACAGGGCGCGCAGCTCTTGTAAAAAGCTATTTTCGGCAGGATAAATGCCCCCTTCTCCTTGAATGCTCTCGATGAAGACGGCGGCAGTATCGTTATCAATTGCAGCCTCAAAGCTGTTGATATTGTTCAGCTCGGCATGCGCAAAGCCTGGCAACATCGGATGAAAGCCATTTTGGATTTTCGCCTGTGGAGTGGCGGCCATGCCTCCAAACGTACGCCCGTGGAAGCTGTTCAGCGCGGTGACCACTTTGTAGGGATTGGGCTTTGTGGGATCTGCAGTTCGTTTGGCACCGCATAAGCGCGCCAATTTGAGTAAGGCCTCGTTGGCTTCTGCGCCACTATTACAAAAGAGGGCGCGACCCGGTCCAATTTTTTGAACTAAACGGTCCGCCAATCGTTTTTGACCGGCAATGCCATAGAGGTTGCTGCAATGCACCAGTTCCGCGGTTTGTGCTTGCATGGCGGCCACCCAGGTCGGGTGTGAGTGTCCAACGGCCGTCACGGCAATCCCGCTGCCAAAGTCTAGGTAGGCTTTATCCGCGGCATCGTAGAGATACAGGCCTTCTCCCCGGACCGCCTCAAATGGCGGAGCGGCATAATTCTTGATCAGACTGGGATGGTGCTGCATGCAGTTGTGGGCTAGCGGTTTTCGAACGGGGCTTTAGGCATTCACAATTTCTGTACCCACGCCTTGATCGGTGAAAATTTCTAGCAGTAGGCTGTGGGCCTGCTCGCCATCGACAAAGTGCACTCGATGGACACCATTTTTTAAGGCTTGTACAGCGCTATCGGTTTTCGGGATCATACCTTTGTTTATGGTTCCATCTTTGACCAGCGCATCAACTTCATCTGCTTTGAGCGAGGAAATCAGCGAATCGGGTTGCTCGACATCCCGCATCAAGCCGGGCACATCGCAGAGGTAGACCAGGCGTCGAGCCCGCAGCGCCCCCGCGACACGGGCGGCCGCTTCATCGGCATTGGTGTTATAAATTTGTCCCGATGCATCTTGAGCCAGGGGCGAGATGATGGGGATATAGCCATCATTTAAGGCCTTTTTAATGATCTTTGTTTTGACGGTGTGGGTTTCGCCTACAAAGCCGAGATCGAGGGACTCGCCGTCCACCTGTACCTCCTTTTTATCGCAGACAAGGATTTGGTTGCCATAGATGCCCAGTGGGCGTGCGGCTTTGGCTTGCAGGATTTCACAGATCTCCAAATTCACTTCATGGTTGAGCGTTTGCTCAATCACTTGCATGGATGCGGCATCGGAAACGCGCAGTCCATGTTTGAATTGAGTTTCGACTTTGGAGGCGGCCAAGGCACGTGAAATCGCTTTACCGCCCCCGTGCACTACGACCACCTTGATTCCCGCTGCAGATAAAAAAGCGATATCGGTTGCCACCCGTGTGCGCACAGCCGGATCGGCATCGTCCATGAAGGCGCCCCCGTATTTGACCACGAAGACCGCATCCCGGAAGCGTTGGATGTAGGGCAGCGCTTCGAGCAGCACTGCGGCTTTGGTGGTCACATCGAGTTGAGAGAGTTCGGTCATACTAGCAGCTAAAAGGAGTTTACTCTGATTTATTGAAAGCCACATAGGCTTCGCTGAGGTCGGAGGTCAATAGACGGTAGCGGCCATGGCCCAAGTGGAGGTCTATGGTAATGCGAAAGCGCTCCTGATGAACGATGGACTTCCATTCTGCGCTGCGCGCGCTTTGTACTTGTCCGGCGATCAGCGCCGGCACGTCGTCGTAGCAAATGTCCAGACGATCTTCTTGAATCCCCACTTGCGCGTAGCCCGCCGCATCTGCAAGCCGTCCCCAGTTGGGGTCGCCGCCGTACCAAGATGTTTTGACTAAGAGAGAATTGCCCACGCAGCGGGCCACTTTTTCGGCAGCCTCATCGCTCGGCGCGCCCGCTACAATCAGTTCCACCAAACGCGTGATTTTCTCGCCGTCTCCCACAATTTTTTCTGCTAGGATTGCGCAGACGCGGTCGACGGCCTCTTGAAAGGCTGCCATCAGTTCGGATGAATCGTCGACGGCCAGCCCACTATGCCCGTTGGCAAAGAGCAGTACGGTATCATTGGTACTCATGTCGCCATCGATGGAGATACAATTAAAACTTTGATCGCAGGCTTTTTTGAGGACGGATTTGAGCACCGCGCCGCTAGCGGATAGGTCGGTGGCGAGGTAAGCCAGCATGGTCGCCATATTGGGCTCAATCATGCCAGCGCCCTTGGCCATGCCGGCTACTGTAATCGTTTGCCCCGCGTAGTTGAACTGTGCGGTGGCGACTTTGCGTCGGGTGTCAGAGGTCAAGATGGCATCAGCAGCCACTAAAGAGCTGTCGGCGGTGGCGTCCAAACGCTGGGCAGCATCTTCGATCCCGGTGAGCATCGGCTGTAGTGGCAGAGGGCGACCAATCCGGCCGGTGGAACAGACCAAAAAGGGCGCTGTGCTGTCAGTCGCTTTTTGAGCCGCCTGCGCCATCGCTTTGGCATCTGCGAGCCCTGCGGCACCCGTACAGGCATTGGCATTGCCACTATTGCTAACGCAGCCGCCAATCGCATCCGCACTGCTCGCAAGTGTGCTTTTGCAGACTTCAACTGGGGCGGCGCAAATATCGTTGAGAGTAAAAACGCCCGCTGCGCTGCAGGGCTTTTCGGATTTTATAAGGCACAGATCGAGTTGATCCGTATTGATTTGTCGAATGTCGCAGGCGCTTGCGGCCAATAGGAAGCCCGGGCAGTCGCCGATTCCCTGCGAATGTTTAAGGAGTGAAACGGAAGTGGTTGGCGTGTCCATTGTGGGAATTGGTTGAGCTGCGGGTGAAGCTGCCAGCCTCGTCAGAGTAAGCCGCAGCTCTCATCAAAGCCGTATTTGAGATTCATAATTTGCACCGCTTGGCCGCTGGCCCCTTTGACCAAGTTGTCGATGCAGCTGGTAATCACAAAATGATCGGTTCGCTCATCATAGACGGCCGCCAAATCCGCTCGATTGCTACCGGCGACGGCTTGAGTGTTGGGAAAGGTGCCGCTGGGGAGCAGGCTGACGAAAGGACGATCCTGATAGGTTTTTTCCCAACAACGATAGAGGGTATCGATGGTGGCATGTTTGGCTTTGGCCACGATGGTGGTGGCAATCCCACGATTGATGGGGGCCAAGTGGGGGTTGAACTGCACGATGACATCTGCAAAGGCGGCCTTTTCCAATTCTTGCTCAATTTCCGGCAGGTGGCGATGGGCTGGCATGCTGTAGCCTTGTACGCTTTCGTTACGCTCGCAGTAGAGGAAGTTTTCCGCCAACTTACGTCCTGCGCCACTGACTCCACTGTAGCTGTTGATCACAATGCCGGAGGTCTGGATCAGTCCCGCCTGCAGTAGGGGGACCAGCGGTAATTGGATACTGGTCGGGTAGCAGCCGGGGCAGGCAATCAGTTGGCTCGTTTGCCAGCCTGCTGCTGCCAATTCAGGCAGTACATAGGGCGTAGACTTTAGCAAATCAGGCGCCGGATGCGCTTGGCCATAGTATTGCGCATATTTTTGGGCCGAATTGAGTCGAAAGTCCGCACTGAGATCAATGATAGTCTTGCCAGCTGCGAATAACGCTTGGGCATAGTTGTGGGCGACTCCATGAGGTAAGGCCAAGAAAAATAGCTCCACATCCTGGCGAGCCGCCAATGCTTCCGGATTCGATTCAGAAAAGCTCAGATCGCCCACAATGTGCCGCATGGCAGGCATGTGATCACTCAGCCGCGTACCCGCTAACGAGCGCGATGTGACGATTAGTTCCTCAATCTTGGGGTGGAGTGAGAGCAAGCGAACGAGCGCTTCCCCTGAATAACCGGAGGCTCCAACGATGGCAGCTTTCATAAAACAATAGGTTGAGTGGGCGTGTCCTTGATTGAGTTTGACGAGAGATTTCGAGAAATAAAAAACCCTCCAGGCTGTGTGAACACGGCCATGGAGGGTTGCAAAAGTCGCTACCTTGCCGCAGTGCGGAATTAACGTTTCGAGAACTGGAAGTTCTTACGTGCGCCAGGTTGGCCTGCCTTCTTACGCTCGCGGCTGCGTGGATCGCGTTTCATGTGACCCTCTTTTTTCAAAGGAATGCGCAGTTCACTGTTCATTTTTTCCAGTGCACGCGCAATCCCCAAGCGAGTCGCTCCAGCTTGACCGTTGAGGCCTCCGCCTTCGGCGCGAACTTGGATGTCTACCTGATCGCTCATTTCCACTGTCTTGAGTGGAGAGAGGGCTGCATTGGTAAAGGCTTCGGTTTTAAAGTAAGCAGCTGGCTCGCTGCCGTTAATAACAATTTTTCCGGTGCCGCGGGTGAGGCGTACACGAGCCCGTGCAGTTTTGCGGCGGCCGACAGTGACAAATGTGGATTCCATAATAGTCAGTAAAAATTTAAACGAGTGGTTTTGGCTGCTGCGCTTGGTAGGGATGCTCTGCACCACTGTGAATTTTCAGCTTCTTGATCATCGCACGTCCCAAGCGATTGCGTGGGAGCATGCCCTTGACCGCGTGTTCGATGATGAACTGCGGCTTTTTTGCGCGCATGTCCGAAAATTTAACGTAACTATCTCCGCCCATCCAGCCGGAGTAGAACATATAGCTCTTGTCGCTTTCTTTGTTACCACTGACACGGATCTTGTCGGCATTGATCACCACGACGAAGTCGCCGGTGTCTGTATGCGGTGTGTAAATGGCTTTGTGGCGACCACGAAGTACATTGGCGATCTTGACGGCGATGCGACCCAAAGTTTGGTCGGCAGCGTCCACAACATACCATTCTTTGGTGTGGCTGGTTTTGGTAGCTAAAGTCGTTTTCATGATTTGTCGAAACGCTGTATGGTGGAGGGCGCCTATGGGCTGTCAATGCGAATTTTTTGAAAAATGAACAATCGGACTGCTTTTTTATTGCAATGTGAAGATTCTGTTCCAAGGTACGCGCTTTGTCCTAATTCAGCGGAGAGCCATTTTGAGAAACGATTATTTAGCAGCAGCCCAAAAAGTGATTACCGATCCCATGATCTTAATCAATGTCGTGTCACGCCGTTCCAAGCAATTAAAGAGTGGTTACAAGCCGCTGGTTGAGTCTTTGGAGCGCCTTTCGGCGGAGGATATGGCTTTACGTGAGGTGATTGAAGGGAAGATTACCTACCAACTTGCCGAGGAAGCAGAGTAAGCTGCTTCAGCATAGGCTGCTGAGCCTGCAGAGGCCGCCGGCAGTTATCGATGGATCGTAGGATGGGTTCTAAAAAAAAATCAGCCTCGCAGCAATCTGTCGAGATTCGTAACAACAAAGCCAAGCACAATTACTTTATAGGTGACTGTTACGAAGCGGGTATGGCTTTGTTGGGGACTGAAGTAAAGTCCGTCCGCGAGGGCAACGCCCAGTTAGTCGATGCTTTTTGTCGGATCGAAAAAGGTGAGCTTTGGCTCTATCATGCGCACATTGGCGAGTACAGTTTTGGGAATTTTCAAAACCATGAACCGCGTCGTAAGCGCAAACTGTTGCTTAGGCGGCGCGAGATCAACAAGCTTAGGGGCTCAGTTGAAAAGGGCGGACAATCGATTATCCCACTCCGCATTTACCTGAAGCATGGGTTGATTAAATTGGAATTGGCTTTGTGTACCGGAAAAAAACTGCACGACAAGCGTGAGACTTTGAAGAAGAAGATCAGCTTGCGTGAGGCAGAGCGTGATATGCGAGCGTATAAGGGGCGTTAGCTTTATTGGGTGGTCTTGCTCTGGCAGAATGATTTTACTTGCGCTTCGCAAGGTCCCTGCTTTGCTACGAATCATCAAAATTTGGGCCTGTAGCTCAGTGGTTAGAGCAGGGGACTCATAATCCCTTGGTCGTGGGTTCAAGTCCCACCGGGCCCACCACTGGAAAACAACTTGGCTTGTGGCTTCCTAAGTGTCAGTTAGTGAATTTTGTAGTTTAGGGCACCTCTGGAAACCTCCCATGTGTCGAGATTACCGATTTGCTGTGATGC
>CAWVTP010000099.1:0-7573 GCA_963933035.1 uncultured Puniceicoccaceae bacterium
GCTTGCCAATGAGCTGTGATTGCTTTGCTGCCAATTTCTAAGTCAGCTCCCTTGATGTCGGCTTCGCCAATTCTGAATAATAGTCTGCATGCTTGATCTGGATTTTTAGCCCGTAATTGATAATGTAAGCTGGCATCTATCTCACGCAATTGGGTGTTTGCAAATTCAATGCTTTCGATCAGGAGACGGGATTCTACATCTAGCTTTCCAGCACTAGATTGTTCGATCTGAAAATGGATGATTGCCTGTCTATAATCAATCTTTGGGCCTAAATTTTGAATTTTCGTAATCCATTTATCGATTTTAGAGTGGAGCTCGGGCCAATTGACTGGCTCACTTTCTGTTAGTATTAATTTGTTCGGGTTGTTAATTTTGATGGCCCCATGAAGTCTGCATGCATCAAAAATGACGGCAATCGATTGGGCACTTATTTGAGAGGCTTTTTTGTGTAGATCGAATCGTACTTGATCGATCATAACTGGTTTGCGTGTTGTCGCTTGTAGCAATTCACTTGCTGGCCGGCTTATGGAAATTCGATTTAAGCGAAGGCCCAGATGTGCTGCGAAAGCCGATGTCGGTGTGACTTGAACGGAATGAATGTGCACACCTTCGATTGCCGGATGTTGCGAGCGCATATCAAGTTGCATGATTTCTAAATCAGCATTCGGATAGATTCTGAATTCAGCAAGACTGACTTTGAAAGTGTCTGGAATATAAAGGCTTAGCAAGTATTGGCATAGCGGGGCATACAAACGAAAATAACCATTCAGCAAAAAAGACCCAAAGATATAAACTTGTAGGAGTAGCAGAAGTAGCAGTGCTGCATTGAGGATTCGATTCATCACTGATCAATGATTGTCGCCATGTTTTATAAACCTGAATTATGCAATCGTATGAGCAAGGTGCTCGTCAAATGAGGGCCGAGGGAGCTTGCAAACATACGTGACTGCTGGTCTGAGAGGCAGCCATGAGCCTTGGTCGCCTAAGTTCCGAGCAATGCGGCAAGACCGGATTCGTAACAGACCGGATTCCTTTTTGAGCACCCTTTTGGTGAGCACACTTCTCATGCAATTCAATTTAAATGTGGCTGATGAAGAGTTACTTGCAGATGGAATCCTGATGCTAAAAAAGTCCGTTTGCATAGTTCAGGTTAAAATGTTTAAAGCTGTTTTCCTATGGGCTCTGGATCCTTAAGGGGAACCATTGGTAATGGGGGCACTGCAAATTCTCCCTTCAATTCTGGGGGAATTGACATCGATTCTGTAAATACATACAAAGCAGCAATCGTTTCAGATGTGAGTAAAAATGTGCAGGTATTTTGCGGAGATCCACCAATTTGCTGAGTGCCTCCTAGTCGATCGGAGAGCATGATTTCACGGTGTGAGCTCTTGACATTATCGCCCGCAGGCAGGCCTATGTGTGCAGACAAACGTAAACTCCATGGAGCGGGTTGCGGATTTTTAGATAAAGTATTGTAGGACTTTTCATTGAATTTATTGCCTAAGTACTTCTCCACTAAAGGCTTTCGAATCGTATCTAGTAATTCTTTTAATGCTTTCGACTTTTCCGTACTCAGCTCTTGGCGCAGTGCATCCCAATCGGTATGGGGTTCGTTTAGAGTGAATTCAAAGAAAACATGGCTATCTTCCAGCGACTTTAAGCTAAGTTTGACGATTTGGGCGGCTGCGGGAAGTGCGGGAAGGTTGCGTAGCCAGTAATCATACTCATTGAGCGGTATTTGCCGCAGTGTACTAGTTCGATCCACTTCATAAATGTAATCTTCATCTATGCGCTTGGCATAGAGTTGCCCCTGATTTTTTGGAGGATGTGCTAGTAAGAGTGTGGTGCTATTTTTAGATTTATCGATGAGTTCAATCTGTATACTTGCTTGATCAAATCCGTAGCTTTTAAGATCCATTGCACTGGCGTTATCACTGACAAAATTTGTTGCGTATAGGGAATGGATTGTTTTGGTGAAATCTGCTATGATGGTCGGGTCTGCTGCGCGAGCAGATAGAGAACTATTTTCACCATTTCCCTGACTTAGAATTTGCCATTCTCCTGTTTCTAATCGCTGTAATCTTATGTTTTGATTGTTCGAAATCAGATTGATGGCCTGCAATTCATTCGGCAGGTTTCGCATAAAATGACGATCCCGGAGTGATTCATGCATCTGGCTTAATTGATCAAGCAATGGTTTTTGGATCGTGAAAATTGCTGCGCTGTCGGTTAATTTCGCATAGTAGCGATTTTTATCAGGCGTTTCTGGACCAATCAGTAAGCTTTGGTAGCGATTGTTACCTAATAATGTTAGCCGCATTTTGCTATTGTCGAAATTTAAGGGGCGATTATTGAGTTCGCTGGCTTCCACAAAGCCGGATAAGTGCAGATTGGTGATTTCACTGAGGATTTTTTTGACCAAATCTTTATCAGCAGCAGCTTTCAGGGGAGTGGTAAAATTCCATTGCTCATGACTGCGCTCCAACTTAATTTTTGCAGCCTCATTGTTGCGATCCGTATAATCAAAATTCAAGCCTTCCAATTCAAACAAGGGGATGGTGAATATTTGATGACTTTTGAGCGATTGAATGTTTTTAACTAGATTTTCGAGAAGCTGAATTTTGACCACGTAGACATGTTGTTTTTCAGGTCCCAATAAATAGAGGGTATTGCCTTGGGCTGTTTGGGTACCAATTGCAAGTGACAGCGATTGTTGTGCAGACTCGACTGTGATCGTCATTTGGGGGGATTCGAGCCCATAGTCCTTTAAGCTTTGTTGGGATGCCTCGATTTCATCTATAGAAAAGCTGGCGACAACTTCTAAAAACTGTAGCTGATTTATCAGATTATTGACGGCAAAAGGATTAGCAGTCCATTTTTCAGGTGACGTGAAATGCCATTGCATCCCGCTGCGCTCGATTAATATTGAATTGTTCAATCCACCGCTCAGCAACTCGATACGAGTCGGGTCCGTAAGCACCGCCTGTAATTCTAGCTTTAGTTTGTCGGTGCTTAAGTGCGCAGTACTTGAATTTAAAGATTCATAGCTAATTAAGCCAAATACAAGTATATTCAGAAACAATAAGATCAGTGTAAATTTATAACGCATGGTGAATTATTTTTTGCGCAAGATGCCAATGCTGAGTCCGATTGCCAGGGCGCAAACGGGTGGAATCATAAAGTAAGCTAGCAGTCTTTGCAGGTCACCATCACTCATCACAAGTTGGTGGTCTTTAAGTTTTTTGGCAGGAATGTTCAGGCTTTGAGAGTTTTGTAAGGTCCAATTAATCGCTTGCTGTATAAGTTGTTGATTTGCAAAAATAGCGGATTTTTCATTACTAATAAAATCAGAATTGCCAAAGACGACAATGCGTCCCCCAGCTATTTCAAGTCCCATTTTTGAGCCTGCATTGCGCTGTGCCGCAACTGCAATACTCACTGGACCTGGCACATCACGATGAGCGTCAAACTGCATGGGATTCGCTGTATTGTAGCGGTAATCACGCTCGGCCCAGCTAGTAGGCGAACTGCCAATCAAAGGCATCACCTCCAAATGCGTCTTGTTGACCGCAGCAGGGTCTACTCGGATAGGTCGGGAGGCTCCCCACAGTGCATTCAGGCTATGGTCGCTCAATGGTTTGGTGATTTCGTGACTAGCGAAGTGCTTAATGACATAATCTCCACTGCTAATTTTATTCGCTTTGTTGGGTTCAACAATGATCAGATCGTCTACAAGGATGCCCCAATCATAGAAAAGATCTTCTAGGCCGTGGCGACGACCGGGATCAATGAGAGCGATTAAACTACCATTTCGTGCTGTCATGTAACGCCGAATCTTATCTTGTTCCTGCGCCAGTAAAGCGCCTTGCGGGGATGGTATTATGAGCAAGTCAGCATCCTCCGGGACAGATTCATGCGTGCTCAGGTCAAGTTCCGCTACTTGATAATGGTTTTGCGATAAGCGAATTTTTAGTTCAGAAAGTCCCCGCTCTAAGTCGACCTGATTGAGTGCCATTTCACCGTGTCCTTGCAAAAAATAGATTTTTTCAGAAGTATCCTTTGTTAAACTGATTAAGGCACTGGTGATGGTCTGCTCGCCCTTGAAGCCCACAATCTTCTGATCTTTTATTTCAAACAAGTCCGCAGGTTGAATTTTAATCGATCGCTCGCCTTTGAGTAGTAGCACGACTGTATTCGCTTCAATCGAATTTATCTGCTGAATGGCGAGTGTACGGTTTGTTTGTCGATAGTAATCCAGATGTTCAACTGTTAGCTGACTTTGGCCACTTTGCTGGCTGAACATGGCATATTCTCGTAGTAGTTTTCGCAAATAGAGTTGGATTTCTTTGAGTTCTGGCTGTTCAGGATGCTCTGGAATGGTCAGTATAATGTCAATGGGGGCTTCCATTGTACGAATGCAGGCTTTTGTCTCTGCAGAGAGTGTGTAGTGGTTGTTTTTCGTTAGATCGTGGCGAACAAAGACCTTTGTCGCCAAAATATTAATTCCCAGTAGGAGTGACAATCCTAGGAGCGTTTGGCTGAGCAGGTTAAATAGGTGAAACTTTCGCGCTGTGCGAAAGTTGTTGAATTGCGGTATAATCATTAGGATTTTGCTTCAATGACGAGCGAGGATAAACCCAGTAGCAATGCACTGACGCTAGAGTAAAAAATCAAGGGTCGCGAATCGATGATGCCGCGTGAAAAATCATCTAAATGTTGAAAAATCTGAATATAGGAAACCCATTGATCCATCCAAGATAAGAGCGGAGTGTTGGCCAGTGTGTTACTGATTTGCTGGCTTCCCGCTATCACTAAAAATAGACTGGTGAAAGCCAGCATTGCAGCTACGAGCTGACTCTTCGTCACACTACTTGAAAAAATTCCAATCGCAATGAATAGCAGGCCACTGGCAGCGATAAAAGTGATGGATCCCCAAAAAGTCGCCACATCAAGTGCGCTGATCGAGTGGCTAGCACTGGGATACAGCTGAGTAAATATTAGGGGGAAAGTCCAAGTCAGTAGCCACAGGCTCAGGTAGAGTAAATAAGCGCCCATGAATTTGCTGAAAATGATGGAGTAACGAGCAATGGGCGTCGTCATCAGGGTATCCAATGTGCCGGCTGATCGCTCCCCGGCAATGCTGCGCATTGTTAGGAGGGGGACGATAAAAAATACCGGAATCCAGAAGGTTTTAATGAATGCCTCCATCGGATTTTCTTGGGATGGAAGCAAAGTCAGATCTCGTAAAATAGACCAATAAAGCAATGCCATGAGTCCCAGAAATAGAACGGCTACGAGGTAGGTGCTCGGGCTGATCAGAAGTAAGCGAAGTTCGTGCTTAATGAGCGTGAATAACTGGCGCATGGGCAAAATGTTTAAATGGGTATGCCAAAGATTATAAACGAACAAGCTGCATTTCTTTTTCGTTTTTTAGGTCCCAAGAACGTTTGGTAGCGACCAGGAAAATATCTTCGAGGCTCGAATCTTTGGGGGCAAAGCTTGTCATCGCGATCGTATCGGATGCGGCGATTGCCTTGATGAGTATTTGTAAGTGTTGACGGGTATTGTCAGCGAGGTCGATGACCCGCGTTTTTTCATCGGGTGCACTACAGTGCTCCGAAAGCGTGATAATCGGGTAGGACTGTTGCTCAAGGATGGCATTGAGTGCAGCAGTCGAGCCTTGATATACGATTTGGTAGCGGTTCCCGGGTATAAACTCGCGCCGTAATTCTTCGCTGGTGCCTTGGGCAACAATGGAGCCTTGGTTGATGATGATGATTTGATCACAGCAACGTTCAATTTCGGGCAAAATATGACTGGAGAGTAAAACCGTTAAACGCCCCCTTAACTGATCGATCAGTGCGCGAATTCCTTGAATTTGATGAGGGTCGAGACCAATGGTCGGTTCGTCCATGAGGATGATTTCTGGATCCCCAAGAAGGGCGTCGGCAATGCCGACACGCTGGCGGAAGCCTTTTGAGAGCGTACCAATAATTTTACGTCGGGCAGTTCGAGCCAAGTCACAGGTCTCCATGGCTGCCTCTACGGTCGTGCGTACTTTTTTGTTGGGAACCCTTTTTAAACGAGCGCGGAAGCGCAAGTATTCAGCCACTCGCATCTCGTTGGGCAGGGGATTATTCTCAGGCATATACCCAATCTTGTTTTTGACCGCTGCAGGAAATTGAGCAACACTGGTACCACCCATCCACGCAGACCCTGAGCTTGCTGGCATGATTCCGGATAAGATACGCATAGTCGTGCTTTTACCAGCACCATTAGGCCCGAGAAAACCGATCACATCGCCTGTCTTGACTTTGAAGCTCACTTTGTTGAGAGCCTGCACAGCACCATAATGACGTGATAAATTATGCACCACAATACTATTCATTCCCGACATGGTATAGATTCATTAGTTTGTAAAGCAGGCTTGTAAATAGAATTTACAGATGTGTTGTTGCGGATCCAATATGATACATGTGTCGTTGCATCAGTCATTCATTCCAGAGACGCCCTTCAACCCGTAAAACTGCTCAGTATTGTTTTTGACGTGTTCACAAAGATGAGTGTAGGGGATCTGCAAGAGCTCGGCACAAAAAGCCGCGATATGCTGCAAGTAGGCTGGTTCGTTTTTCTGACCACGTTTTGGCTCCGGACTCAAATACGGGCAATCTGTTTCCAGCATTAAAGCCTCGATGCCTTGCTCTATAAGCGCTTCGCGTACAGAATGTGCACTTTTGTAGGTCACAATGCCGGTAAATGAGGCCCGTCCCCCTCGCT
This sequence comes from uncultured Puniceicoccaceae bacterium, assembly GCA_963933035.1. Taxonomy (GTDB): domain Bacteria; phylum Verrucomicrobiota; class Verrucomicrobiia; order Opitutales; family Coraliomargaritaceae; genus CAWVTP01. Next base: position 6,778 of record CAWVTP010000099.1, read on the forward strand.
TTCGTATGCGTTTCATGGCTTTGGCGTCGTAGGAAAAACAGTGGAATACAATTCTCTGCCAATCGATGCCGGAGGCATCGATTATATGAATACTCGCATCCAGAGCTTGCCGGCTGTGGATTATGATGGGGCAGTCGAAATCGGCAGCCAGCATAAGTTGCTGTTTAAAAGCTGCCTCCTGTAGCAGGATTTGTTCGCCTGCCAGCACGGGATCTTTGGGCAAATGAAAATAATCTAAGCCGATTTCTCCCAAGGCGACTGGCATGTGGGGCGGCATGAAAAAGTTGGAGATCTGGTTTACCTGCAGCTCCCAATTTTCGTTCACATAACAAGGGTGAAGCCCTACGGTGTACTCGATGCGCGCGGGCTTTTGGGCATGCAATTCACGGTAGGGTACCCAGTCTTTTTCTGAGGTGCCCACACTGATCATGCGCTGGACGCCAGCGCTCGCTGCGCGCGCGAGTAGCGCATCTAGTGTTCCGTTTTTTTGTGAGTCCAGCAGGTGGCAGTGACTGTCAATCAATTGCATAGTATTTCCGATCATCCGTTCTGTTGGGGCGCTGTCAATGGACAGTTTGGTACAGCCTCGAAAATATACTCAGCGGTACTTTTGGAACTGCCTAAGGCTTAAACAAGGGTGATCACTCGCTAAGAATGGGTGGACTTATAAAACTTTCGGCAAAACAGCGAAATTAGGGCACGGGATATGAAATTTCTAAAAATTTTGAAGTAAGGGCACCCCTGGAAACCTCCCATGTGCCGAGATTGCCGATTTGCTGTGATGCAGGCAAGGCTC
>CAWVTP010000100.1:0-7542 GCA_963933035.1 uncultured Puniceicoccaceae bacterium
AACCAAAAAAATAGACCCAATACTTTTTAATAATTGATCTTACACAACGCGAGATGCCCGCAAAACACCTAAGGGCAATCATAAAAAATAAGCCCTATTATTTTAGGCTTGCAAAACTAACAAAAATATAAAATATCAATAAATCATAAACCCCCTTGATATTCTTATTTATATGCCAAAGAAAAAAGTACACGTCGTCAGCAACACCCATTGGGATCGCGAACACCGTCACAGCTTCCAAGAAACACGCTTCATGCTCGTCGAGACCATCGACCGACTGATTGAAATCATGGAGCAAGACCCAAGCTTCGAAAAATTCACATTTGATGGGCAATCGGTGTGGATCGAGGACTACTTGGAAGTCAAACCACAGATGCGCGAGCGCCTCAAAGCCTTAATCGAAGCAGACCGCATTCAAATAGGCCCTTGGTATTCACTTCCCGACCACTTTTCCAGCCATCCGGAAGCCATCATCCGCAACTTACTGATGGGCCATCGTCTATGCGAATCCATGGGCGGCGTCACCAAATTCGGTTATTCGATCTTTTCCTTCAGCCAGATCGCACAGTTGCCACAGATCTACTCCGGCTTTGGTATCGATACACTGATCTTCTATAAGCTCTATCCGGTCGACACCTTAAAGAAGTCCGAGTTCTGGTGGGAATCTCCAGATGGCACCCAAGCACTTTGCTCACGCCTCGGCCCGCTCGCGCGCGCTAATTTTTACTTCTCCTTCACAATACCAGCAATCTTGGGCGGCAATGCGCTCGGTAAAGGAGATGGCTGGCAGGTGCGTTTTACAGACGGCGCAAAGATCTGCCGCCTAATCGACGACTCCTTTGAGCATCCACACGCCACTGAGCTGGAACAAGACATTCGCATCCGGGATGAGGCCATCGCCGAAGCGGTAAAAAATACCGTCGAATCTGCTGCCTGCGAATCCTTCAATGAAGAGGTCTTACTCGGCTTCGATGGCAACGATTTCACCATGCCGGTCGCCGAGCTACCCGAATCCCTGCGCAAAGCAAATGAAGCGTGCGACGACATCACCTTCGTCCACAGTACGCCCCTCGACTACTTCGCCGAATTCCGCGAAAAAACCGACTTAAGCCAACTACCCGTCGTTGGCGGCGAAATGCGTTTCGGTCCCTTGTGCCGTCAGCACTGCGAATTGATGGGGACGGCTATCGCGATCATGCATCGCCTCAGTCAAGTTGAATCCCTGCTCATTCATACCGCCGAACCTTTTGCAGCCTTTGCTGCTATGGGTGGTGCGACTTACCCGCGCGACATCCTGCGCCTGGCATGGAAGAAGTTGCTGCAGAGCCAATCGCACGATTCCACGCACGGCATCGGCGTGCCAAACATCGTGCCGGACACCATGCACCGCCTCCTTGAGGCCAAAGACATGACCGAAAGCGTCGCCAATCGCGCCGTCCAAGGCCTGGTCAAGCAAATTGACACCAGCTCCGCAGACGGCAATGACATTCTGATTACCGTCTTCAACCCGACCGCCTACGAGCGCAGCGAAACCACACGCTTGCTGGTCGAACTGCCACGCGGCGAAGCAATTGCCGACTGGTGGCTTGAGGAAATGGATGGCACCCGCGTCAACATCTACTCACACACCGAGGAGTCCCTCAACCTCGCATCGGTCAATCACGAGAACCGCCCGAAGGCGCTTTATATCAAGCGCGTGGACATCGATGCAGAGATCAACCACATCCCTGCCTACGGCTACAAGACCCTGCGTCTGGTGCGTAAGATCGAAGCAGGCTTTGTCGACATCTTCCCATTCCCGAATCCGAAAGATCCCTATCGTCCGCTCGGACGCATGCCCAACATCTTGGAGAATGAATTCCTCAAAGTGGACATCCTGCCAAACGGCACGGTCGATGTGACCGACAAGGAAAGCGGCAAGATGACACGCGGCTTGAATCTACTGCTCGACACTGGAGATGCCGGCGACATGTGGATTCACCGCAAGCCGAAGATCAACAAGATCATCAGCAACCTCGGTGCCAATGCCGACATTCAACTCATGCGCAACTCTGGATTAGTCAGCACCTTCCGCGTCGAAGTCGTGCTCAATATTCCGGAATCGCTGACTCAGGACCGCCTCGCACGCTCCGAGCACACCGTGCCGGTTAAGTTCACCACCGACATCTCTCTGCGTAAGGGTTCCCGTCGCCTCGAGTTCAAGATGAGCTATAACAATGTCTGCAAGGATCACATGCTCACCGTGCGCTTCCCTGCCGGCATTGAAACAGAGACACTCACCTCCGATGTCGCCTTTGAAGTGCGCGAACGCCCCGTCGAACACATCACCGACGACAACGGCGAGCGCGGCCATGAACTGCGCCGTCAGCCAAAGCACCGCTTCATCGACATCTCCGATGGCACGCATGGCTTGGCAGTCTTCGGCAAGGGACAAAACGAATACGAGCCACATCAATATGATGACGGTGCGGGTGTCGAGTTGACCTTAATGCGAGCGATGACCCAGACCTTCCCGGTTCACTGGGATGTCTTTTTCTCCTACGAAAAGGAAGAGTCACAAAGCATTGGCGAGCACAGCTTCGAGTATGCGCTCTACTTCCACGAAGGCGACTACAAGCAAGGCTGCGTGCAAAAGGAAGCACAGCAATACATCACACCGCTCACCGCAGCGCAGTATGGCAAGGGCCGCTTCGAGGGCTCCCTACCGCTTAAACAAGGCAGCTTCCTCTCCGTCACCAGCCCGCTCACCAACGTCAGCGCGGTGAAGCTCGCGGAGGATCGCGACAATGCACTCGTCGTGCGTGTCAACAACCCAAGCGACATCGCTGTCGACGAAACACTCACCCTGCTGCGTCCGGTCAAGAAAGCCTGGCTGTGCGACATGAACGAGGAACCAATCGAAGAGTTGGCGATTCAGGACAACTCAGTCTCCGTAAAACTCGATCCGTTCAAGATCGTCACGATTCTAGCTGAATCGTAGTTCGATTCCGGATACAGAGTTAAACATGACAACAAAGCCCCGCTCGAAACCGAGCGGGGCTTTTTGATGCGTGTGTTCTGAAGACAAAAATATACTGCTGCGCATCACAATTTGTGTTTTAAAAAATGGAAAACTCCATGAGGCGACAGCCCAATGCTAGGCTTATTTGACTGAGGATACGGAATTTTTAACCACCCGCTTGCGCTAGAGAGCACAGAGCCGACTCCATGCACCTTTAGGCCTGAATTCGACCTCTATGCTCCCCTGCACTGTGCATAGCTCTGTGCTCTCGGTGTCCTCAAGTGACCGACGGGGACGGGTGGTGAAAATCTGCGTGGGAGTTGGACTTATAGCCTAAAACGTTCGACCCCGCCGGTGAGTTTCTTGACGTTTAAGTTCATCAATAACCCAACAGGAGTCTTCGATAATTTCATGTAGGTCAGCAATTGCGCCCTGTGAATGCCGCTCACTTTATCCACAGATTTTAATTCAAGCACTAGCCGATCATCGACCAATATATCAATGCGATATCCGCACTCAATCTCGATGCCTTTGTAATAGAATGGCATGGACTTTTCGAGTTTGCGTGGAATCTGATTGAGGGTTAACTCGTGAGAGAGGCATAGTTGGTAGGCACTTTCAAGTAAACCTGGGCCGAGTTCGCGGTGCACTTCAATTGCGCAACCAATAACTTTTTGCGTGAAGGGATCATTGCTCTCATTCGCGAAAAACCAAACAACTATTGAGTATAATTCGAATGCTGTTTGATGAGAAATCGATACTGGTTTTCACAAATCTTCATGCGCGACAGTATACAACTCAGCGCGTGCGCTTCTGCGAAATGATTGTTCACAACCACAGCGTAAAACGCTACGCGCACGCGGCAGGTTGCAGAGGACCCTTCCTCCTTCGCCGACGTGTCGGGAGAGTTCGGGGAGCTAATCCTGAACGCCTACTTCAAGCGAGCTAGAATCTGCTCAAAGTTATCGTCGTAATGCATGCACAAGGATTGCGTGCCACTATCGACGATGTTGCCGCCACTAATTCCCAGCGGGGCGAAGCCCGACAACATAAGGGAAAGGACGCCCGCGCCACTGTCTTCGATGCCGACAACCGAATGGCGATCTTCAAACGGAATACCAAGCCCCACACGGGCAGCCTCAGCGTAGAGCCATGGATGCGGCTTCGGTGAAAGCTCGCCCAATGTGCCTGGTTCTCCCGGACGGATCGCATGCCCCGCAGTAATGATCGCATCATAAAACTCCTTCGGATCACCCATATTAAGCGTCTTGAATGCATCGAGAATCTCAGGCCAGGCCTTCTCGTAGAGTCCGGAGGTGACCAAACCGATCTTCACGCCCAGATCCTTTAACTCATAGAGGAAGTCCTTGATGCCTGGCGATGGCGTAAACGCATTCGGCTTACCACGCCCCTCCATGATCTCATTCATCTCAAAATTCGTGTGCTTGAAATACCACTTCCGAGCCTCTTCGACAGATTTATCGGGGCAGTATTTATCAATGCAATATTGCAGGTGTTCCGATACCGAGTGTCCGGAGACGTGCGGCTCATCGCTGCCCTCCAGTTCAAACTTCGGATCTCCCAGCAGGCTTGCGGTGGTTTGTTCAATGATCCAAATCCAAAAATGCTCACTGTGCACCGTGGTGCCATCCAAGTCCATGAGCACCGCCTTGAGCGGCTTCTCAATTTGCACATCGTGCACCGGATAATAGGCTGGATAGCCCATCGCAGACTTCACCAAAGCGAATTGTTTGCCGTTTTCATGTGTCACGAACTCCACCTTGCGGTCGGCCGTTTCACGGATATCAGCAACACCGTTTTGTCCACATGCGAATGCAGCATCAGCTGTATGCTTTTTAAGGATCAAATCATCAAATGAAATCATAGTAAAATAGATTATGGGATTGGAATACTTAAACAACGTTAGCGCAGGGAGAGAAACATAGCCTCATGAATAACAAGCTAAGCGCTTACAGCTTATCTTAACATAACACATGATATAATGATATTATTGTCAATAACCTTTGCATAGCTGCAAGAAATTAACCAAATAAATTTTGCATAGCTATCTTGAGCAGAATAAAAAAACATGCAGCCACAGAATAGACTTGCAAAAATAGTTCTTTTGATATAATGATATTTACATGAAATCCAATGACGACTCTAACCCCCCAAAGCTCTCCAAACCGATTTTGACTGGCGTCAACTATTTCGCCGGCTGGTGGGAAGCACTCCCCAACAAATGGCACCGACACACCAGCTCACTATCCTCTGAATGCAGTTCCGACTGGCGCCCAGATTTTCCAGAAAGAGTGCCACTTTTGGGCGAATATAACTGCCAAGAAACGCTCGAACTGGAAATCAATGCTGCCGCTTGCCACGGAGTGGACTTTTTTCCTATTCTATGGTACTACAATGAAAAAGATAAGACACGCGAACCCCATAGCGATCGCCTGAATAATGTTTTCGACGAGTTTGTTGCCTCGCCCAATGCTTCGCTCATAAACTTTTTCATCGAATTCTGCAATCACCCTCCCTTTGAAGTCACCACCGACCAACAATGGCAAGAGTGCTTAGACACGTGGGCTCGCTACATTTCACACCCCTCCTACCTAAAAGTTGGCGGTCGCGCCGTCTTTAAAATTCATGGTGCCGAATACTTTATCCAACAAAATGATGGCGACATCGCTCGTTGCCTGCGCCAACTCGATTCTATCCGCGAACTCTTCGCCCGCGAGGGCATGGAAGTTATCATCGGAGCTGGCGTTCTAGCAGGCGATGCCATCAAAGCTGACAATCCAATTGCACAGGTGTTTGACTTTACCTGCACCTACATGGACCTACCAGACCTCGAGCGCTTGGACAGCGATTACCCATACGAATTACTAGGCGAACATTGTCGCATGGCCCGCCAAGTCCATAGCCAAGATGCGATCCCCTACATGCCTTACATGCCGGCTGGTTGGAATCCGCGCCCTTGGCCAGAGTCGCGCGCCTGCTTTGCGCTACCCCAGCGCGATGAATGGGAAAATGAGCTCGTCAAAATGAAAGAAGACCTAGGCTCCATGCCCAACCTCGGACTCCCGCTGCCGGATGGTTCGGTACAGGCAGCCTTTAACTGCTACGCATGGAACGAGTTTGGAGAAGGTGGCATCGTCGCGCCAACCCACAAAACCGGTTACATGAAATTAGAGACAATCAAAGCGGTTTTCTCGGAGGCGCAGACGCCCTTACACGCCAGCTACTAAGGGCGCAACCGAAACACAATGCATTTAAGAAAGATGCATCCAGTTGACTAAGTTATTTCAGCCCAGCGTGTGGCCAAGCCGAAGCGCAATGCTCAGACATCTCAACCAAAATGAGCTGTTCCTCATACGACTTAGGCACTCTATCAATAAATACCGCTAAAGTTCTCACAGAAGGCTCACAACGAACACTCGAGGCGACTCATTTTGATATCGTCAAGCGAATGCACCTCTGGGGCGGCGACATCCCAGCATGACCGCGGCAACCAGGGCGGTTACAAGTGCGTAGCTCGCCGACTCTGGGACCGCTGAATTGATGGCTCCGTGCAGTTAAATATTGTCCAAGCGATGCGAATAGACATGTCCGTGGGAATTGTTATCAGCAAAATAGAAGCAAAAGTCTACGACATCACCATTACTTAGATTTCCGAGCGTACTAGTGGATATATCAAAAAGCGTGCTATGAGAAGGAAGCGAAAGCCGCGCTTCACCAAGAAAATCGCTATCAGTGTAATCATCATTGCCATGACCTGCATAAAGTTTAAAAAAATGATCACTCCCATTTGGATGGGCACCATCACGAACGTACTGCCCCGAGATACTCGTCAAATTAAGGGATTCACCCTCACCAAGATTTTGAACGGCAAACGAAAATTGATGGTAAGCGCCGCCGGTCAGACTGATTGAAAATGGGGTCTCGTCGCCATCAATTTCTGCTCGTCCGTTAGCGATTTGACGCGTGTTAGCAATCCAATTCCCCATAGAGACTACGGGATTCACATTCGAGGCAGCGGCACTGTTGCCGTCAAAGGTGTATTCCGCCAGCAGATCACTTGCCTTGAGAGCAGTCGCGCTTATGACGCAAAGCGTACATAGTAGAAAATTTAAATACAATCTCATGGCAAAAGGATGATAAAAGGTTTATAAATGAACCGAACTTAAACGGCTACTAGCAAATGGTTATTATATACGTAGCTTACAGCTAAGCACATACGGACCTTACGGCTAAAACTTTAGCCATAAATCTATATTAGGGCACCTCTGAAAACGAGACGACTTTGATTCGTGTTAGAAGTTGAGTCAAAATTTTGAAAAAGATCCGAGAACTGCTTGGATTTTCTGCTCATTTTGACGGGTGATTTTCGTCTTTTCGGATTGGAGCCGAGGTTTCAAGGCCGATTTGAGGTTTATTTGCGCAGGAATGCATAACGATCCATATTGTAAACGAGATTGCTCAAGCAGATGTGTTGATTGGCGCGTGCCAGTCCAATTGACCTGAGCCGGTCTAAAGCCATT
>CAWVTP010000101.1:0-7522 GCA_963933035.1 uncultured Puniceicoccaceae bacterium
AAGAATCGCTGACATCTAGACAAAACACAATTTACAGACAATTTGTTGCACCGCCAAATAAACAGCTTTATCCTATCGGGCCCCCCATAAAGATGATTCCTTAGCTGTTGAAAACTCACTGACTCCGTAAAATTACAAGTCTCTAAAAATCGACCTCATTTAATAGATCAGTGTATAGATTATATTCGGGAGAAGTCTACTGTTTTTAAATGAACTTATATAATAACTTGATTATAGCTTCACATGCAACATAAAAACGATAACGAGACTCATTATCAATAAAGCCAATTAAATGTAACAACCTTTAAGCGATACAACATAGCAAGTAAAGTTCCCCTAAAATGAACGCAATGAAATTAAAATCAACACTAACCATCACTTGGTATTCACGGATTATTGCTGATAAAAAACTAATTCACCACTTGAAATTGCCCGACATTACTTTGAACAATGCGTCTGTTACCTCATCGATAAAATGAGTTTTAACCAATTCGCTTGATAAAATAATCATAGAGATGGCAGTTGGCTATTTTGCAGAGTCTGAGCATGGCGAACACGAGCGATTAGCTTGGAATCTACTACAAGGGCTTTCACGAAAAATCAAAAGGGAGTGATAAGGCCGTCAATTCCCTCTTCTAACGGCACAACAAATTTTCTAATTACATTATACAAAATAATGAGCCAATCCTTATTAAAGTGCGCGAACGACTAGTTAAGATAGCACACTATCTTACATAAACTAAAGCGATCGATCACTTAAAAAAGATCATTCCAATTTTAAGTATGACTGCTCAAATTCAGACAAAGAAAGCCGAACGCAAACCAGAACACCACACAATATATGATCGTGATTTTTACTACGACAGCTGTGGTGTCGGCTTCATTGCAAATAAATCTGGTCGACAAAGCCATGATCTCATGTTGAAGGGCCACGAAGCGCTCTGCGTAATACCACATAGGGGAGGAATGAGCGCGGAGGGTGTCGGTGATGGCGCAGGCATTAATATCGATTTATCCACACGCTTTTTTGCAAAGCTACTTGGTCGGAAGAAACTTCAATTGGGTTCATTTGGTGTAGCAAATTTTTTCTTCCCTCATAATTCGGACCAATCGGATGCCATAATAGCTTTAATCGAAAAAAAATGTACAGATTTCAACCTTAATATTTTACTCTGGAGAGTTGTAGAGACCGACCCCAGTAAACTTCCTAGCCGCGTCGCTGCTAAGCAAGCACGCATCCATCAGCTAATCTTTGAATGCCCTAAAGCACTCAGAAATAAACCGGGAGCCTTTGATCATGCAATCAATGATGCGCTCATAGCAATTGAAGAGGTCGCTTATGCGGATGCTGATATGTCTGGATTTTATCCACTATCAATGAGCGCCCGAACAATTGTTTACAAAGGTAGGCTTAATTCTGGTGAACTGATACCTTATTTTAAAGACCTAACTGATCCAGATCATGAGATCAGCATTTTTCTTTTTCATACTAGGTTTTCTACGAATACAGCTCCAGCCGCTTTCATGGCACAGCCATTTCGATGGATGGCTCACAATGGGGAGTTAAACACCGATAAAAAAAATCGTTTAAGCGAAGATGCTATCGCAAAACAAAAGAATAAATGCGTCATTTTTCCACAAGGACAATCAGACTCAGCTAGGTTAGACCAAACGATTGCCCGACGCATAATAGAAGATGGCCTAGACATTGTAACTGCAGTTGTCGCAATGATGCCACCTGCATGGGAAAATGATCCTGACTTACAGCCAAACATTCGGGCGATGTACGAATATTTTAGCTTGTATGAGGAGAAGAATGATGGTCCCGCCGCACTCGTTTTTAGTGATGGTCTACGTGTAGGCGCAAAACTTGATCGAATGGGCTTACGTCCATTAAGGTCTATCGAAACAGAGGACTATTTGGCAGTCACTTCAGAGGCTGGACAAATCGACTTCCCTCCAGAGACTGTACTAAGACGAGGACGTATCGAAGCTGGAGGCATTATTTGTTTCGATAAAACCACAGGCGAAATTCTCTCGACAAATCAAGTCAACAATCAACTAGCGAATGCACAAGATTACTCTGAATTACTAAATAAAAGAGCTGTTCACATCAATGACTTGCCCGACATAAACCCATCTGAGCTGGACGAGTCACATGAATTGAGTATCGAACAACGACATGTAGCCTACTCGATGAATCAAGAAAGCTTTCGATTTCTTCTTGATCCGATGATCATTACAGCAGGTGAAAAAATCAGTGCCATGGGCTATGGAGTCGCCGCAAATATAATGACTGAAAATGAGGGTGGCATGTCAAAATATTTCAGTCAAAGGTTTGCTCAAGTCACCAATCCGCCACTCGACTCAATAAGAGAAAAAGACGGCATGACTTTACGTGTTGCATTAGGCAGCAAACCAAACTTTTCGAAAACTGACAGCAGCCAAATTGTATTAGACACACCCATTTTAAAGCGTCATCAGCTAGAACAAATAAAGTCGCAAAATCGCGTTTTAGTATCGGAAGTCAACAACTTATATGAAGCATCGAGAGAACACGACCAAAATGAACTTAACCTAAATATGGCCCTGCTCACCCTTTGTGAGCAAGTTGAATTGACCGCACGAGAAAAACCCGGCATTATCGTGGTTAGCGATCGCAAAATCGGCCTAAAATTTGCCCCAATACCTGCAATGTTATCGATTGCTGCGATCAATCAGCGTTTGATAGAAAGTGGACTAAGGTTCAATGTCTCTCTAATCATGGAGACAGGACAGGCCGCCAGCTCGCATGACATAGCATCGTTATTAGGCTTTGGCGCTCAAGCAATTTGTCCCATTAGCGTCCACAACCGGATACGCACTCTTAATAATGGAGAGCCGCTGGACAAGGGTCTCGACAACTTCCAGAAGGCCATCGCCAAATCATTAATGAAAACTATGGGCAAATTTGGTCTCTGCACCGCAGAGAGCTACATCGGAGGTGAATTTTTCGAGTCTAACTTTCTCGATACCTCTGACCCTCTACTCAAGCCGCATTTTCCAAATTTAAATGCACCTGTGGGGGGCGCAGGTTTTTCTGAAATTGCCGCCAGCGCTGCCGAATGGCATTATAAATCTCTGATGATTCATAGTGAATCAGAAATACCCCACCTAGGGCTTTTTAAGGAGCGTAATGATGGACCCGGCCATAGCTTTGGTTTAACGGCGGTGCAGGCTTACAAAAACATGACGGATGAGGAAGTCCTGTACGCCTCTGACCAAGAGATCGAGTCGATCTTCAAGAAACACTCATTGAATGAAGCTAGGCAACAGGAGGCAATGGTGGCAATCAAAGCACTCAACCTCGAAATATCAGACATGGTTGATGAGCTTGAGGACGTCACTAAAATAATAGAGCAGACATTTATCTACTATGGCTTAGATCATCACACCTCGGCACTATTTGAAGTCAAAGCAGTTCTAAAAAAGCGTGTCAAACAATCTCAGGCGCAAATAATCGACAAAGTATTCCAAGGGCAACATGAAGAGGAGCCTGCTCTTATTAGAGATGCGCTGGAGCAGTTAACATCTGACAGCGAAGAGTTCACGAACTCCCCGTACAAACTACTAGGATTTCAGCGGCTGAATCACGAGCAAATCGACAGTTTTAAAATAACGCGAGCATACAAAAACTTTGTACAAAACCTGGCTACAAGTCGAGCTGATCGGCCGGCAGCCCTGCGGGATATTTTGCATTTTCCAACAGATATACAAAAAGCAAGAACCGTCGATGACTTTAGTTCGACGCTAGGGATCCAAAATATTTATGGAAACGCTTACATCGCTGTACAAGGCTTGCAGGTTGAATCGCAAATAGACGGCACCTATCAAGCGAGACTAACCACAAAAAGCAATGCGCTTCGCTTGAATAGCTTATGCCATCACTGGGCATCACGCTTTCCAGATTCGTCTATTGAATGCAGTAATGACAAATTAATCATTAAAAAGCCCTCCACAACTATGTCGGCCTATCTCGACAAACTTGTTACAGCCCCCGAACCAATCGACCTCAACTTAGTTCAACTAGCCCATGAGATTACATCTTGCCTCACAGCTGGGGCAATGAGCCACGGAGCGCTCGTTGGCGTGGCACATGAATCGGTTTCCCAGGGAGCGAATATTGCCGGGGCACTCAGCAACTCTGGCGAGGGAGGTGAAAAAGCTCAACGCTACAACACTGTAAAAAGTAGTTCAATTAAACAGATCGCATCAGGGCGATTTGGAGTTTGGGCGGGCTACTTTGCAGATCCGAACCTGAAGGAAATCGAAATCAAAATCGCACAAGGAGCAAAACCAGGAGAAGGCGGGCAACTACCAGGACATAAGGTTAATGTCGAAATCGCCTCCTCACGTGGAGGAACGCCCCTCGTCGAACTGGTGAGCCCACCTCCTCATCACGACACATACTCAATTGAAGACTTGGCACAACTCATTCACGATGCTCATGCAGCCAGAGTAAAGGTCATCGTCAAATTAGTTTCGTCCGAAGGAATAGGAACCATTGCCGTAGGTGTCGCAAAAGCTGGTGCTGATGTTATCAATATAGCAGGATCAACGGGAGGAACGGGTGCTGCCGCAGTCACAAGTTTAAAAAATACAGGTCGTTCGGCCGAGATCGGCATAGCTGAGGTTCATAAAGCGCTAGCAAATAACCTCATTCGCAGCAAAGTAATTCTCCGAGCGAGTAATGCACACCAGACTGGATCTGATGTCGTTAAGTCGGCTATCATGGGAGCCGACTCATTTGAATTCGGAACTACAGCACTGATGATGCTCAAATGCGTTATGGCCAAAAACTGTAATGTGAAATGCCCAGCTGGATTGACCACTAACCCTGAATTTTTTAAAGGTGATGCTCGAGCTTTGGCTCAATATTTCTTAAATATAGCTCACGACATCCGTCAGATTCTCGCCCGATTAGGCTATAAAAGCTTAAGAGAAATTAGAGGAAAAACTAGTATGCTTCATTTAGTGGATCATCCATCTACCATAGGAACATTGGATTTTCGCGATTTTCTAGATGAGGTGGATGAACCAGAGATTAAAAACCCACGTTATCTAGAAGCAAATTTCCGTATCGATGATGAGCTGATTCAAGCAGTTGAAGAAAAACTTTTTACGGGGAAGGAAAAAAAACTTATCTTTGCTGGTCCTAACTATGCGCTTGAAAATAGATTTAAAAGTGTCGGTGGGCAATTAGCGATCGACATTGAGCGTTCCTTACAATACGTGTTAAGTGACGAGCAAGTTAAAAATTGCCCGGCCATACTAGTCGGTAAGAAAAATCGTCGTTTTCTGGCACCAGAAAGTATTCAACTACACAGCAGTAAGTCTGCAGGACAGTCGTATGGTTGCTGGATGAATGATGGTATGCTATTCCAGCACATCGGCACCTGCAATGATGGTGTTGGCAAAGGCGCTTGTGGTGGCGTCATCATCATAAAGTCCCCCCAAAAGGAAATAACAGAATCAGGGCAAAATGTTCTTATCGGCAATTTTGCATTATTCGGTGCAAGTGGAGGACAACTATACGTAAACGGCGAAGCAGGCGACCGTTTTGCTGTCAGAAATTCTGGAGCATTAGCAGTCGTTGAAGGAGTCGGTGATTTCTGTTGCGAATATATGACGAGCGGGACAGTTCTAAACTTAGGTTCATTCGGAAAGGGATTTTGCAATGGCATGTCTGGCGGCAATACCTATCAATACGATCCAGAAAATCGCCTTGAGAAGTTCTGCGCTTCAGATTCTGTATCCTTGCAATCAATAAACAAAAATACAAATGAAGCAATCGCTCACGAAATGATCATTGTGCGCATGTTGCATGAGCATGTTAAACGCACGGACTCCACTAAAGCGGCAGAATTACTAAAAACATGGCCTAAAGCTAAAGAATACTTTAAATTCGCAACTCCTATTGCGCTGTTCAAAACACAGACAGTTGAAGGAATTCTCAATACAATGGACAAAAAAACGATTGTTGAAGAGTTAGCCATTTCGAAAGCAAGAGAAGAACTTCAGCATCTCGCTACAGCCTACAAAACAAGTCAGCCAGTACTTAATGGCATTTCTCCTGAACACGGAGAGACTGACACACCGAAGATGTTCAAACTGCTCAAGCATTACACTTACCTAGTACAAGCAACTGAAATTGCGCGTGAACAATTGTCGATCGACAAGAAAAATCCAACAAAAAAGCACGTTGACCTTATTACCCAGAATTTAATTATTCAACAAGACTCTAAATTGGTCGACAGTATTGTTAAGTATATAAAATTGGTTCTCCAAGATTTTACAACTGAAGAATTGGCCGATATGCTTGTGATTAAACGAATAAACGACTACAAATCATCAATGTCGGATCGTGATGTGCAAGACAATAACTCGCTTGGAGCTACAGCTTGGATTTTGGACAAAGAACATCAAAATTCAACACCTCATCGTGATAGCAGCCTTTATGACGAAAATCACGCGAAGGCATCTATCAAAAAATTGCTGTCTTTTTAATAATAATTGAGTGGAGGCCTCTACGCTTAAACAATCTACATAGGGTTCTAAGACGTAAGCGTCCAACGGTCGTCATTCTGTACCTCGGAAAAATCCATACTATTTTGCAAAGATAGAATCAATCGATACGGACGTTTATTTAGAATCTGGTAAATATGACCGGAAGGGTCGTCGCATTCGTGGAGCGTCTGGGCCGTGCGCATGATGAAGCGAACAGCTGGTCGCAGGGCTTTGAAGGCATCTTGCAATCGGATGTCTATGGTGCTTATGATAGGGCTTCCTGAAAAAGGTAAAAACCGGCTCAAAGGGCTAGGCTGCTTCCTCAGCAGACAGATTGTATCCAATTTGAATAGGTGCTCGGCATAAAATCTCTACAGCTCACAAATATAAGAACTGAATCCATACGAGAAATTATGACGACTTTTTAGCTCTACCTTTTTCAGGAAGCCCTATGATAGCTTTGTCCTTAAGAACAAACCGGTAAAGTGCATTGCCTGCTGGGCATATGTACGACGCAAGTTCGTCGAAGCCGAACCAGAATTACCCTCATTTGTGCGGATGGTACTGCGTTTGATCGGACAGTTTTATCGAGACGAATCGTACTGTGATAAAAAGCGTTACAGCCCCAAACTCCTAGCTTATAGACGTTTAGCGTACAGCGCTATCGTTTTGAAACGCATCATCGAAAAAGCCGTAAAAAAAACTCCTGTTGAGAACACGACCTAAATCCCAACTGGGGGAAAGCCTGCACCTATTTGCTGGGCCAATGGCCGGTAGCGTCCCCTAAATTGTTAAAAGTCTAAGGTGGTTTCCCTCCCGATAGCGACCAAGCTATCGGTGAGAAAAAACCAAAAGAAAACCACCAATGAATACAATAAGCGAGTCTGCGAAGAGCGGACAAGATCAATTTCTCGATAGCGCGCAGGGTAACTTTATTTAAATAGCTTTGATGAGTCTGCATCAGGCGTAGAAAAAA
>CAWVTP010000102.1:0-7518 GCA_963933035.1 uncultured Puniceicoccaceae bacterium
TGCATCACAGCAAATCGGCAATCTCGGCACATGGGAGGTTTTCAGAGGTGCCCTAGTGCTTCGTAGTTTTGTAACTGCCGTTCAATGGTACGCCGGTGATATCAATTAAGCATCTCGGATAGATTCTTTTGACTAATCTATTCGAATACGTAATTTAGATAAAATGATCGACGCTGATGCAGACTCTCAGAAGCCTTTGCTTGCCGTTGCTGGTGCGAGTGGTTTTGTGGGGACTCATTTAATACAAAGTTTGCAGGCGCATTTTAGATTTAGAGCGCTTTCTCGCAGCGCACACATCGTAGGCGAGAATCAAGGTAAAAATCAGGTAGAGTGGCGGGCCTGCGACTTATATTCACTGCCAAAGCTGTCTGAAGCATTACAGGGATGTCAGTATGCCATTTACTTGGTGCATTCCATGGCCCCATCTAGCCGTTTGTTGCAAGCAAGCTTTGAGGAGACGGATTTATTGCTTGCAGATAATTTTATCCGGGCCGCCGAGTCGGCTGGGGTGAAACATATTGTTTACTTAAGTGGATTGATGCCTCAGAGCCCTCATGGTGGGCTATCACCACATTTGAGAAGTCGACTTGAAGTGGAAAAGACGTTGCGCGCGCACTCCGTTCCGATAACGGTGTTGCGGGCAGGCTTAATTTTTGGGCCTGGAGGCTCTTCTTTTTCGATGCTGGTCAATCTGGTGCGCAGGTTGCCCGTAATGGTTTTGCCAGCATGGGCGGATAACCAAACCCAATCAATTGATATCAAAAATATTTGCTCCGCATTTCGACTCTGTTTATTAGATAAAAAATTACGTGGGGGTACTTATGATTTAGGCGGGCATGTCCCGATGACTTATCGTGAGATGATTCAAGAGACAGCAAGGCTTTTAGGGCGCTCGCCTTACACGATTCAATTACCTTGGAATGTATTTCGATTCTCTAAACGTTGGATTGCTGTATTGAGCGGAGTGCCGCGGGCTTTAGTTGGGCCATTAATTGAGAGTTTGAAGTATGATTTAGTGGCCCGTCCAAATTCATTACTAGATCGCATTCGGATAGAATTAGTCTCATTTGAAAATTCATTGCTGCAATCTGTTAGTGCTCATGGTGAAGCACTGCCCAACCCTAGAAGTCAGACGCAAGCCGCCGATCGGATTATGATCAAAAAAGATCGCCGTGTTCGCTCAGTACAACGTATGCCCTTGCCAATAGCTTGGGATGCTCCACGTTTGGCCTCAGAGTATGGCAACTGGCTTTCGCATCGTCATGCGGGGATTGTTTACGCAACTCGGGATGAAGATACTGGAGTGGTGCGTTTTGTTTTTTTATTTGGAAAACTCGTCCTGTTGGAGCTAACCCCCACACCGTACACCTTGAATGACCCGAATCGTTGCGCCTTTTACATTTCTGGTGGGATTTTATCCCGCAGAGTGGATCCGCCGGGTCGATTTGAGTTTCGGGTCTTTGCAGATCTTGGTTGCTCAATTGCATCGATCCACGGATTTGCCCCAACCTTGCCCTGGTGGTTGTATTCCATCACGCAAGCGTTGGTTCACTTGTGGGTGATGCGTTCATTTGCTAAGTACTTAGGAAGACAAAGTTAATAAAGGGCACCTCTGGAAATCGACCATGACCGAGACGAAAGCAATTTTGATTTTGAGCAAGGCGACTCTGCGCACAGGAGGGCTGTAAGCCCTTCGTGCATAGGCCAACGTAGCTCAGAATCAAAAGTGCTTCGTTTTGATAGGCTTGCCGCGTGCTGCTAAAGTGCTTCGTTTTGATAGGCTTGCCGCGTGCTGCTAAAGGGCTTCGTGCCGTCTGGGGGCCTATGCGGATGGCAGTTTGCGGGGGTGCACTTCTATATCTGATGCTGTACAGATGCACCGTGCTTTGATTTTCGGTAAACAAGCCAGCTCTGTGAGCTTGAGCCCCATAGAGCATCGCAATGCGCTGAAGATGTTAGAACAAGCGAATATAAAATTGACTAGGTCCACTGTACTGAGCTGCCAAGTACGTTATTTCACCGATGGGGCTATTCTCGGGAGTCAGGATTTTGTTCTTAGTTTTATGGATGCCTGGCAAGCACACTAAAATGCGTAAATATCCGCCTAGAGCGCACGCGTTTTGCGGGGCTGATTGGCAGGGACTAAGTTGAATACAAGGACTGCGGCGATCGGTTTTTAGTTGATGAGTGTATTGGCTTACTTTATAAGCCCGTACATTCGACCCAACCAGTAAGCGAGTATGAAGTCGCTTCCGCTAAACTCAACTGGGTGCGTGGCTATATTTCCTCCATGTACTCTGAAGGGGTTATTCTTCCAGATGTTATCGCTGGGAGGGCGTTGGTAAATTGGGGCGGGTGTGACGGCTTCCACCGTGCGCGAGTGCTTAATCAGGGGTGGGCGCTTTTTCAGTTCGATCTTTGCTGCGGGTAAAATTAACTGCGTGTTTAGCGTCAGTGGGTAGGAATCCAAATAATGCCGAATTGTGCTTTTTTGGCTGTTGTCTTGGTAAAGAATAGCAAAAAAAGGATTTTTCTCTTTGAATTGCTTGCGATATAGGCGAGCAAATGCGCTCGCATACGCAGGGCGATCGGAAATGTCGGTGAGCGCCTTTAGTCGAATCATGTTGAGCCAGTCTGAGCCATCGGTTGGAATTCGGATGTCCAAAAATTGGAAAGACAATATTTGAATCTTTTGGAGGTAGCCGACGCGGATGGCTTCTTTTATATGACGCTTTAATTCCGCTTGGTGGGGGCTATTGGGGGGTAAAAGTCCGCGCAGACATTCCGCGATCACTAAAAAATCTAAATTGCGACTGCGCGATAATTGCCAGCGCCTAGGTTTGAGGTTACTAAACTCAATCGGGAGCCCCATGGCATCGTGCATCACAAATTCGTAGCGAAGGAAATATTGAGCGATGCGTTCGACCTGCTCTAAGACTTTTTGATGGGCTGGGCTGTCTGGCATTGTTTGAGCGATCAGGACGTATGCGAACATTAGTTGGGCGTACGCATTGGAGTGGGTCCGGCCATTGGTAATTTGAAGCGTTTCAGCATTCACTTGATAGGGGAGAAAGCCATCGAGTCCGTTTAAGGCGTCGAGTTGCTCAAGTCCGTCTAAAATTTGTCCGATCGCTCTCAAATCCTTGGCAGCATGCGTGCATTGGTATTTGGCTAACATCGTGGCCAGCATCAAGGCGCTTGCTTCCAAATCGATGGTGAGCGCTTTGTTTGGATAGCGTGTTTCCCCAAAGATGTGATGTTTAGGGGCTTTGAATTTAGAAAGAATGCGTTCTTCAAAAATGGCAGCTTTTTCTTCTAAACTGTTTTCGAGTGCTTCTGTTTTTCTAGCTTCAAGTCGCAGTGCTGCAGCTTTTTGAATGGCAGGCGCGTAGTTTGGAATGCTGGGTTGTTTGAAATAAGCGCAGCCTGCCAAAAAATGGATTAGCAAAATGGTCCAGAGTGTCCTAGGTAGGGAAAACAGCATTTTGGGTTGGGGCGATCTGACTGATAGGGCTTGGGGGAATGCCAGATAGTGTGTGCTATAATTATAGCGTATATCTTGGTTAATGGCAACTAATTCCGTCAGCAGTTTATGCTGTTCAAGGCTGGCTTGGAGGATAGTAGCATAAATGTTTTTAATGCCTTGTTCTGAAGGATTGTATTTTGGATTTATGCAATAGACTGAGCCGGGTGATCGGCAATTGAGTGAGTGTGTATATATATACGTGACTGCCGGTCTATCAGCAGCCAGGTGCCTTGGTCACTTAAGGACTTATTGAGCACCTTTTGGGGGCAGATGTCTATGCAATATATTGTAAATATATCTGATGTAGAGTTGTTTGCAGACAAAATTCGATTGCTCAAAAAGTCCGTTTGTATCGCTCGGGTGAATGCGTTCTATGTTGAGGTCGTCGTGCTTACGATTTGGTGCGGCCTTGTGCTGCAACGGTGGCACAAGCGCGTTGCCAGCATCGCGGCAAATTAGAAATTTCAATTCATGTTCGGGTTTCAGGAGTGCTATGAGAAAATAGCAATACATGTTTGCATTTGGCCCGTTATATGCAGACTAGGGGCTACAATTATGAAGCGCCCGTCCGTTAAAGTCATTAAGCAGCGAGTCGTTGGCAGTCAAATATTGGCGCCTCAAGCAGACGAGTTGGCGATTGAGGATCCGCTAGAACTGGTGATTCGTTATCGTGAGCACGATGGTTTTGTAGAGGACAAGCCCTTTGTCACTTTGCGAACCCCAGGGCATGATGACGACTTAATTCGGGGGCTTTTGTTTAGCCAAGGCCGTATTTTGGGGGCCCACGAAATCTCGTGTATTCGATATGCTGGCGAGCGTCCGCAGGCGGCTCCAACTCAAGCGATCATTGATTTGAATAAGGCAATCGACGCGCGGGCGGCGCAATTGGAACGTTCGGATATCATGCAGAGTAGTTGTGGCTTCTGTGGCTCGAGTCGTTTGCGCGAGTTGGCTCTACCACAGAGTTTAAAGTTGACCAGCACTCGGCAAGTTGAGTGCGGAGTCTTGCATCGCATGCCGGAAATAATGTTTGACCAGCAGAAAGCTTTTTCGGCTACTGGGGGCCTGCATGCTAGTAGTTTATTTATGGAAACCGGCTCGCTCATTTGCGTTCGAGAAGATATTGGACGGCATAATGCATTAGACAAGGCTATTGGAGCCTGTTTAGTAGATTCTAAAATTGAGTTGTCGCGCTGTTTACTGTGCTCCAGTGGCCGTATTAGTTATGAGATCATTCAAAAGGCTCTGATGGCCGGCATTGCAGTGGTGATGGGAGTCGGCGCGCCTTCCAGCTTGGCAGTCAGTTTGGCGACAGACTTTAATGTGACCTTACTGGGCTTTGCTCGTGATGGGCGCTTTAATGTCTACAGCAGTCCGGAGCGCTTGCTCAGTAACGCCGCGTGTCTGGCCACTACCGAATAAATTTTACTACGATTTTCTAAAAAAATGTCACAAGCAGATGCCGAGCCCCCCAGGAAACTAGCTCACCTACAACGATCTGAACCCAAGCAAAAAGCCGTTGGAGTCCCAGCGGTCGTGAACTCATTGCTACATGCGCAGCGGCAAGCAGGTATGACTCGAGGCGCGCAAGCCTTGTTGGGGTTGAACCAAGCAGGCGGCTTTGACTGTCCCAGTTGTGCTTGGCCAGATCCAGACGAAGAGCGCTCTACTTTTGAATTTTGTGAAAACGGAGCCAAGGCGATCGCTACCGAAAGTACCAAAAAACGGATCGGACCTGAGTTCTTTCAACAATACTCGATAGAAGAACTGGCGGAAAAAAGTGATTTTTACTTAAACGACGTCGGCCGCATTACACAGCCGATGCTTTTGCAAGCTGGGACGCATCATTATCAACCAGTCACTTGGGAGGCTGCGATGGCTGTGATTGCAGAAGAGCTCAAGATGGTCCAGCATCCTGATGAAGCAGTCTTTTACACCTCCGGTCGGGCGAGTAATGAAGCAGCCTTTCTGTATCAACTGTTTGCGCGTGTTTACGGTACCAACAATCTTCCTGATTGTTCGAATATGTGTCACGAGTCCAGTGGAGCGGCCCTGAATGCCACCATTGGCATTGGAAAGGGGACTGTCACACTAGAAGATATCGAAAGCACCGATTGTCTCTTGGTGTGGGGGCAAAATCCGGGAACCAATCACCCGCGCATGTTGACTTCGATGGAGCGTACCGTACTCAATGGGGGTAAAATTGTCACTATCAATCCACTGGATGAGACTGGTCTCAAGGCCTTCTCGCATCCACAGAAATTATCTGGGATCGTGGGGCGTGCGACCAAGTTAGCCTGCTTACACTTGCCGGTGCGCGCAAACGGAGATTTAGCAGTGATTAAGGGACTGCTGAAGTGTGTTTTGGAGGCGGAGCGCTCCGCTCCAGGTACGGTGGTGGATCATGCTTTTGTACAGCAGTTCACCGAGGGGTATGCGGATCTGTGCGATTCGTTGGATGCAGTCAATTGGTCGTCGCTGGTGGAGCAGTCCGGCTTGGAGGAGGCGCAAATCCGGGCTTTAGCGAAAAAATTTATCGCGGCTGAAGAGGCCATCAGTTGTTGGGCGATGGGCTTAACTCAGCACCACAACTCGGTAGAAACAATCCGTGAACTAGTAAATTTGCACTTAATTACGGGCAAGATTGGGCGGGCGCGCAGCGGGCTGTGTCCAGTGCGAGGACACAGCAACGTGCAAGGTGATCGCAGTATGGGGGTGTGGGAAAAAATGCCCGATGCTTTTTTGGATGCCTTAGAGCGAGAATTCGACTTTCAAGCGCCCCGTCGGCATGGCTATGACACGGTGGCCGCGATTCAGGCTATGCATGCAGGCCAAGTTCGGGTATTCGTTGGGTTGGGAGGAAATTTTTTGGCAGCCGCTCCCGATACCCATTATACCGCGGAAGCCATGCGCCGCTGTGAGTTGACGGTCCAGATTGCCACTAAGCTGAATCGGGGGCACTTGGTGACCGGTAAGCAGGCGCTCATTTTACCTTGCCTGGGGCGTTCTGAGCGAGATCAGCGTGCGACGGGCGCGCAGTTTGTCTCGGTAGAAAATTCAATGGGAGTAGTCCAAAGTTCGCAGGGACGCCTCAGTCCTGCATCCCCCCATTTGATGAGTGAAGTGGCCATCATCTGCGGCATGGCGCAGACGACATTGGTGGAAAATGCGCGCTTGCCTTGGAAGGCTTTTGGTGAGGATTACCGGCTGATTCGTGAGCGGATTGCAGCCGTTTTGCCTGACTTTGAAGATTTTGAAGAACGTGTACAAAAGCGTGGAGGCTTTTACTTGCCCAATGCGGTTAAAGCGCGCGTTTTCAATACGCGCAACGGCAAAGCTCAAATTACGCTTAACCCTCTCAATCCAATTCAACTGGAACAGGGGGAATTGTTGCTCCAGACGCTGCGCAGTCACGATCAGTTTAATACCACTATTTACGGTGAAAATGATCGTTATCGTGGGATCAAGGGAGAGCGCCGCATCATATTTATGAACCCTGACGACATGCGCGAGCGTGGAATTCAGGCAGAAGAACCGCTGACTATCACCAGTAATTACCAAGGCAAGACTCGTACGGCGGAGCTTTTTCTTGCGATTCCCTATGGTACACCTCGTGGCTGTGTTGCCGCTTACTACCCCGAGGCCAATGTTCTGGTTCCTATCGATTCCTTTGCTAAAGAAAGTGGTACACCCACCTCCAAATCAGTAGTCGTGCGCGTGCAAGCGTATCGGTTTCATACGGAATCGAGTGAATGAAAGATTTGAGCCCCGTGGTGACTATTAGGCTTTGGGGTATTACTTCCTTTATGCACCTAAGTCGCTACCGCGTCGCCTCAATCCATGAGCATTTAAGTCATCGAAAAAAAGTGGGGCTGCTAGCAAGAATTGGTAGTCGTGTTATATTGCAAGTTTTTCAACTGTAGACAACTAGAGTCTTTTAGCCCATCTTTAACAATTCGCCTCTAAAACAAGCAAAAAATTGATTAATTTTG
>CAWVTP010000103.1:0-7339 GCA_963933035.1 uncultured Puniceicoccaceae bacterium
ATCATCCCGCGGAAGTCGGTGGATCAGCCCATGCAAACCGGGATCATGTCGATCGATTCGATGATTCCGATTGGCCGTGGACAGCGGGAGTTGATTATTGGGGACCGCTCAACTGGTAAGACCACCATTGCCATTGATACCATAATCAATCAGGCGAAGATCAACAATCAGCACTTGCAGAAAGACGGCAGTTTTGAAGAGGGCTTCCGTCCAGTCTACTCCATCTATGTTGCGGTGGGCCAAAAGAACTCTAACATTGCCCGCACCATTTCGGTTCTCGAAAAAGCGGGTGCGCTGGAGTATACAATCATTGTTTGTGCTTCGGCTGGCGACAATCCTGCCAATCAGTACATTGCTCCTTTCTCAGGCGCCTCGATGGGTGAGTTCTTCATGCACAATGGTATGGATGCCTTGATCGTTTATGACGATCTTTCCAAACAAGCGGTGGCTTACCGTCAAATTTCTTTGGTCCTCAAGCGTCCCTCTGGACGTGAGGCCTATCCAGGGGACGTTTTCTATCTGCATTCACGTCTGCTAGAGCGCTCTGCTCGGGTAAATGAAGACAACGGAAATGGTTCTCTGACGGCGCTCCCAATCATTGAAACCCAGGCTGGCGACGTTTCGGCTTACATTCCGACCAACGTGATTTCGATCACAGATGGTCAGGTCTTCTTGGAGACCGATTTGTTCAATCAGGGAATTCGCCCAGCGGTGTCTGTAGGACTATCGGTCTCTCGGGTGGGCTCAGCGGCTCAAATTAAAGCGATCAAAAAGGTTGCGGGTAAGGTGAAACTGCAACTCGCTCAGTTCCGCGAACTAGCAGCTTTCGCCCAATTTGGATCGGATTTGGATGCTAAGACCAAGGCGCAACTTGAGCGCGGAGCTCGTGTGGTTGAACTTTTCAAACAAACGGCTTTCAATCCTATTCCAGTCGAAGTGCAATCTTCGCTGATTTGGGCGGTACAGAATGGTTACTTCGATTCCATTGAAGTCAGCAAAATTGTAGCAGCCACCAGCAACCTGAGAGAATTCCTCGAGACTCGGGGTGCTCAATTGATGGATACCATTCGTACTGAAAAGGCGATCAGCAGTGACTCAGAGGATAAGCTGAAGAGCACCTTGACAGAATGGTCCACTGCTTTTACCGCCTAGGCGCTTTGATTTAAACGTACTAAGTTTTTATGGCCAATCTTCGCGATATTCGCCGCCGGATCAAGTCGGTCAAAAATACCCGACAAATCACGCGGGCGATGCAGCTCGTGTCTTCGTCCAAGATGAAGCGGGCTCAGGATGCGGCTGTCGCAGGTCGATCCTATGCTTTGCTGCTCTCTGACCTTTTGGATACTGTCGGCGAGAAGTTAGCACTTGCAGGACAATCGATCACGCATCCTTTTTTCCAAAAACGCGTGGTAAAAACCCGCGGTATTTTGGTTCTTTCGACTGATAAGGGCCTTTGTGGACCCCTCAATACCAATCTCTTTCGTCAATTGGTGGATGAGGTGAAAACCGACGCCAAATACATTGCGGTTGGCAGAAAGGCTTCACAATTTTTGGCGCGCACGGGGCGGGATTTGATCGCTGAGTTCACTATTTCCGACAAGGCGGCATTCGCCGAGTTGCGGCCGATGCTGAAGTTGCTGATCGATGCCTACAAGGCGGGCGAGATTGATACGCTAGAAATTGCCTACCCGCGCTTCGTCAACGTATTGGTGCAAGAACCTGTTATTCAGCCTGTGCTGCCGATCACTGATCTGACTGAAGTATTGGATCAGCTGAAGAAGCAGGTGGGCGACAGTCCTGCGCTGGAGTCGCGCGAGGATGAGCGCGAAATGGTGTTCGAGCCGAATGTGGAGGAACTACTGGAAACACTGCCCGAGCTCTACGTCAAAGTATTGATCCATCAATTGGTATTGGAGTCGCGCGCATCTGAGTATTCCGCTCGGATGGTAGCGATGAAGGCGGCGACGGATAATGCGTCCACGCTGGTCGACGATTTGACGCTCGACTACAATAAGGCGCGTCAAGCCGCCATTACCCAAGAAATTCTAGAGATTGCTGCATCAGCATCTTCCAACTAAACCTTTATTTTTATAACAGTAACCGCCTAAATTTTCACCATGAGTAAAAACGGTAAAATAGTACAAGTCATCGGCGCTGTGGTTGACGCAGCTTTCCCGAGTCACAGTGTTCCAGAAATTTATGATGCGATTGAAATCGATTATGCCATCGATGGGGTCGCCATGAAGATCACGCTCGAAGTGCAACAGCACTTGGGGGATGGTTTGGTCCGTGCTGTGGCGATGACTTCGACCGATGGTTTAGTCCGCGGTATGGAAGTAGTCGGTACCGGTGCTCCGATCTCGGTGCCAGTTGGCGAGGCGGTTTTAGGACGTATCTTTAATGTGACGGGTGATCCAGTAGACGAGAAGGGGCCAGTGGCCACCGAGGAGCGTCGCTCAATTCACCGTCAGCCGCCCGAGTTGATTGATCAAGCCACCGATGCGGAGATTTTAGAGACCGGCATCAAGGTCATCGATCTCATTTGCCCTTTCACCAAGGGGGGGAAAGTCGGCGCCTTTGGAGGAGCTGGTGTGGGTAAGACGGTTGTGATCATGGAGCTGATTAACAACATTGCCAAGGCACACGGTGGTTACTCCGTTTTTGCAGGAGTGGGGGAACGCTCGCGAGAAGGGAATGATTTGTACCACGAAATGTCCGATGCGGGTGTGATCGATCAAAATGATATTTCGAATTCCAAAGTAGCGCTGGTCTACGGTCAAATGAACGAACCACCCGGTGCGCGTATGCGAGTTGCCTTGTCGGGTTTGACCATGGCGGAGTACTTCCGTGATGAAAAGAATCAAGACGTGCTGCTCTTCGTCGACAATATTTTCCGTTTCTCACAAGCGGGTGCTGAAGTTTCGGCGCTGCTAGGGCGTTCGCCATCTGCAGTGGGATATCAGCCGACCCTTTCGCAAGAAATGGGTAACCTGCAAGAGCGGATCACCTCCACCAAGAAGGGTTCGATCACTTCCTTCCAGGCGGTCTATGTGCCTGCGGACGATTTAACAGATCCCGCACCGGCCAATACGTTTGCGCACTTGGACTCCACCATCGTCTTGGAGCGTTCGATTGCTGAGTTGGGCATCTATCCTGCGGTGGATCCTTTGGCTTCGATTTCGAATGCCTTGGACCCGGCTATCGTTGGTGAAGCCCACTACAAATGTGCGCGTGGCGTCCAGAACGTTCTGCAGCGTTACAAGGACCTGCAAGACATCATTGCGATTCTTGGTTTGGACGAGCTGTCACCAGAAGATAAGCAAACCGTTTATCGGGCACGTAAGGTGCAAAAATTCTTATCTCAGCCTTTCCACGTGGCTGAGATCTTCACCGGTACGCCAGGCGAGTACGTTTCGACCGCGGATACCATCAAGGGCTTTGAAATGATCTTGAACGGTGAGTGCGACGATTTGGCGGAAAATGATCTCTACATGAAGGGCAGCATTGATATGGCCTTTGAGGCCAATCAAAAAGCTTAAGGACTAGGGCCATGCTGACGCTTGAAATTATCACACCTGACGAGCAGGTACTCTCGACCGAGGCGGTTCAGGTCATTTTGCCCACCTCCAGTGGTGAAACGGGTATTTTGACCGGGCACGTCCCCATGGTGACGCAAGTCGTGGCCGGGGAGGTGCAGATCATTCGGAATGAGAAAACTGACTTTGTCGCGGTGGATCATGGCTTTGCCAAAGTTTTGGGCGATACCGTTTCCAT
The DNA here is from genome assembly GCA_963933035.1 of uncultured Puniceicoccaceae bacterium. Taxonomy (GTDB): domain Bacteria; phylum Verrucomicrobiota; class Verrucomicrobiia; order Opitutales; family Coraliomargaritaceae; genus CAWVTP01. The sequence continues at coordinate 3,775 of CAWVTP010000103.1, forward strand.
TTTGACAGAGGCCGCGATCGACGTGGCTGCCATTGATTTGGCCGCAGTGGAATCTGCCCAGACGCGAGCGGAACAAGCGCTCAGTCAGGCTGCTGCAGAAGGGGCCGACCCAGACGAGGTTGAACGCCTAGAGAGCACTGTTCGCTATCTGATCGCGCAAAAGCTTGCTAAGGGCCGCCGCTAATAATCCAGCACACAAAGATAGCTTTACAAGCCTTTGAGGGGCTTGTAAAGGGCATGACAAGAGCCGGCTTCGCCGGCGACCGCTTATACACGCTTATAAAAGGGATAGTGAGCCAAGTGGTGAGTTCTAGTGCTTGCTTATACATTCAGCCGTAGTCGCATTTTGAGCCGTTAGACAGCGTGCATCAGCTTTGTCCATCTTCGGTGAGTTTTTATAGTGGTTCATGTGCAAACCATGAATACATGGATAGATCTCGTTTGAGTCATTTTATCCAAGTGGGCAGCTCTGGAAATCTACCATGACCGAGACGAAAGCATTATTGATTTTGAGCAAGGCGACTCTGCGCACAGGAGGGCTGTAAGCCTTCGTGCACAGACCAACGCGGCTCAGAATCAAAAGTAATTCGTTCTGAAAGACTTGCCGCTTACTGTGCGCTAGCGGCGTTGCTCTCGCCAAGGCAGGGCTTCCAGCTCAACCGTTGGCGAGAGAGCCTTGCCTGCATCACAGCAAATCGGCAATCTCGGAACATGGAGGTTTGCAGGGGTGCCCAAATATCGAAAAAAATCCCCACTCCGTTTATGTCCCTTTTTCCGAAGCCTCCATCATTTTTCACTCACAGACTTAATGGTAAATGGAGAGGCCGGCAAGCCGGCAGTATTCCCTAAATTGACATCCAAATCCGTAAGCCCCATATCACCGCCAGATGCATAGCGGACAGCTACCGGCGCAGTCACGCTTTCTGCTAAAACTGTAACCGTGTCGCCCAAAATTTTTGCTTCAGCTTTTTCAAAATTTTCACCGTCAAAACTGATATAAAATCCGCGCAATGGCTTGGAATCCAATGCGACCAATCCGCCGCCGACATGACTGAACGTCAGAACTGCCCTCCCCGAATTGACCGTCATCTGTTCAACAACTGGCCCAGAATAAACCAAATCCTCTTCATGGTAAAGGTTTGCCCGGGCAAGAAGTGCCAGCCGATGTCCAATCGCTTTTTTTGTTGCTGGATGAACGGGATGTCGAACCGATTTTCCGTCACCCAAATCCCAGTCGCGCGGGAGATCGATGGTGATGGCCAAAAACGAATTCGGAAGCGTTTTTGAAATTTCGAGCTGTGCACAACGGAATGCGTGCCAGTTCTTATTTTCGTAGCGTGGTAGTTGCACAAAAAAGACGGGGAGATTTTCATTCCGAAACTGTTGGCGCCAATCTTCCATCATCAAAGGAAACAGTTTTTTCTGTTCTTCCGGACGAGAGTTATTGCCCTCGCCCTGATACCAAAGTAACCCTTTGAGAGAAAAAGGCATTACGGTTGTGAGCATTCGGTTATATAGCCTAGAGGGAGTATTCTGGCGCGGATAATTTGGATTCTTTCTCGCGGCTGACAGGTAATTTTCCCATTTCGGGAAACCTGCTTTCAACACAGACGGACCCGTCCATGTTTCGGTCACCGTTGCTGTAAACGCACATTGGATAATCCCAATGGGAATGCCCGTTTTTTTCTGAATTTCATTGGCAAAGAAATAAGCAACGGCACTAATTTTCGCCGATGAATCCGGCGCTGATATTTTCCAAACAGTACCTAATGGGGGTACACTGTTTAAGAGCGACTTTTTAACGGTAAACAGGCGAAGCATTGGATTATGCGAATCTCTAATCGCTTCTTCTCCTTCAACTACCTCCTTAAGTTTCATTTCCATGTTTGATTGTCCGGCCGCAAGATAAATATCACCTATCAAAATATTGCTCAGAACTTTTTTATATCCGTCCGATCCCATGATGGTCATCTGCTGTGGTTGCGTATTGGCTTTCATCGGGTGAAAAACCACTTCCCATTTTCCTGCCTTTGCCCTAGTCGTTTTTGTTTTTCCGGCAAACGTCACTGTAATTTTTGTGCCGTCCTCCGCAAGTCCCCACACCGGTATCATGGCTTCACGTTGCAAGACCATATCACTCGAAAAAACATCAGGCAAAATCGTGCTAAATTTCGGTTTCGCCAAAATGGAACACTCTTCAATGACGATATCTGCATCCACACCAAAGGTGATCCGAAAATCGTGCGATCCGCACTCGCTGTTAAAAAGGGCGTCGTTGATTTTCCAGGTGTGCGCCTCCCATCGCCCTGAACCGGTAGCCTGAAACGCTTTCACACTTTTAAATTTTTTTGTGCGGTCAATATACTGCAACGAAACAGGTGCTTTGAATTGATCTAGATAGGACAGGGTGATTTCAAGCGATTCAGGATTTCCATTCTTTAGAAGCGGATTCTGAATATCAAAATAGAAATGACGGTGCGTATTGCTCTGCCATTTCTCGCTTTGCCACGCGCTGCGTCCTTCTACCTCAACTGGTTTGTTGTTGGAGCCCCAACCTCGAACATGTAACTCAACATTGGTACCGTAGGCCGTCCTCCCAAAGACGACGAACAGCGTGGCGACGAACAAGAGACTTTTACATATCCATTTTAAACCAGTCTCTATTCGCATGATTAGTTGGAAGCGATTAGGATTGTTCTTTTCCGTTGACATTCAATGGATTATTCCCTGCCACTAGAAGTAGTCAATCGTTGATTTAATTATTTTTTCAATGCTTGTTGGTCTTGATAAAATTCCGATAAGTTCAACCTGGGATGGCAGGGCGCTTTTTTGTCTGTAGATTGGTTTGAGCTGATTGAGTGTGCTTGTTTGGTTTACGTATTATTTGAGCGTCGATTTTTTAATATCGAGATAAGCTTTTCCAGTTTCTCACTCCTATGAGATTTCTATCAGGATGGCAGCGACGCGGCTATTTGAAAGGGTGATGTTGTGCCGCTTTTTTAGCCAAATGCGTGCGTCCTCTGCGCAGCGAAAGCTGCCTTTTGCCAATTTCTGACGTAATTCATTTTGTGCGCAATCGTGCAGCGCACCGGCAAATCCACGCGGTGCTTTGCTCGGGGTGAGCCCTTCGATTCCCTCGGCGCGATAAGCGTCGAACCATGTCTGTATCGTCGCACGAGAGCGACTCATCTGCGAGGCAATCTCAGCTAGCGATAAATCACCTTTTAAACCTAAGCTTACGGCTAAAAGTCGTTCCTTGATCACTCCAGAGGGTTCACTATTCAAGCGCTTCTTCACTTAGTCGGCGTGCTTATGTGTATCTAATAATTGTCGTTTTCGTCCCATGCAAAAAAAACATAAACACTTTCTATTATTTTACCGTTAAAAGTTAATGGATAGTATAAACAGGCTTGGATAGCCGAGAGTCTAGGTCGATATTCGGCACTGTCAGCCGCGATATTCGGCACAAACAGGCACAGCGTAAGGCTGAAGGTCGACGTTTTTCCAGCCGTAGGCGGATCAAGTTCACTCTTGTTATGCAGGGCAAGATCGAGGTATATCTGCG
>CAWVTP010000104.1:0-7201 GCA_963933035.1 uncultured Puniceicoccaceae bacterium
TTCAAGTTTTGGACGAGGATGATCGCGAGATTGAAGTATACAAGATTGTGGTCGGCTCGGTATTGACCAAGGCTGACGGGGAGATGATTGAGAAGGGTGAAATCCTAGCCATGTGGGATCCGCATAATATCCCCATTTTATCTGAGAAACCTGGCCGTATTGGCTTCAGTGACATGATCCCGGGTGTGACCATCAAGCGAGAGTTAGATGAGTCGACCGGTCGTATTGGTACTGTGGTCATCGAACACAAAGAAGACTTAAATCCTCAGGTAGAGATCATTGACGCATCGGAAAAAGTAATCGCCACCTATGCGATTCCAACAGGCGCTCAGGTCTCTGTGAATGAGGGGGATGAAATTGCTCCCGGTACGATGTTGGCCAAGACGCCCCGTCAGGCCTCCAAGACTCAGGACATCACGGGTGGTTTGCCGCGGGTTGCTGAGCTCTTCGAAGCACGGCGTCCAAAAGAGGCGGCCGAAATGGCCAAAATTGACGGTGTGGTTTCGCTGGATGGTACCTTGCGCGGCAAGAAGAAACTGATTGTTACTGATGCTGAAAGTGGGGAACAGGAAGCTCACTTGATCCCGCATGGAAAACACTTGGTGGTGCAGGTGGGCGATCTTGTGCATAAGGGGCAGCATCTAACTGAAGGTGGTGCGGATCCCCATGAGGTACTTGAAATTCTAGGGCCCTCCGCTGTACAAGATTATTTGATTTCAGAAATTCAAAAGGTCTACCGCTTACAAGGGGTTGTGATTGATGATAAGCACATTGAAGTGATTATTTCTCAAATGTTGAAAAAGATCCGGATTACGGATCCAAGCGACTCAGATTTCTTCTGGGGCGAACAAGTGGATCGTTACAGTTTCATGACCGCCAATGATCATATTGAAGAGGCTGGGGGTAAGGCTGCTGAAGGGGAGCCTGTCCTGCTCGGCATCACCAAGGCATCATTGGAGACGGAATCTTTCATCTCTGCGGCTTCTTTCCAAGAGACGACGCGCGTGTTGACGGATGCTTCGACCTTGGGTAAGGTTGACGATCTTAACGGATTCAAAGAAAATGTGATTATGGGGCACCTAATTCCTGCTGGAAGTGGTCTGCCAATGTACCGCAACTTGAGAATTGATACGCTGGGCGCTGATCATGATAAGCTGTCGCCAGAAGAGGCTGCAAAACTCGTTGAAGGCGTAGCGATTCCGGCTGCGGAAACGCCCAGTGTTGAAGCAGGCTTACCAACCGCTGCAGTTGAATCTAGCGAATTGCCACAACGAGACTTAGCGAACTAGCGCCACCCATTGGGTCCGTGTTCGTGGACTTGATTTTCCATGCTGGCTACTGTTATGTACAGTAGCCAGTATTTTTTGCGTGCAGGCCAATAGCTGTATGCGCAACGTTGGAAAACGACCATGAGCCATGCTACCCAAACTGCGCTTAGCTTGTGCAGCTTTTTTAACCCGGATTATATTATGAAATGAGCAAAGTGCTCAGTAGCTGAAGTTCGAGGGAGCGCTAAACATATGTGACTGCTAGTCTGATAGGCAGCCATGGCAGCCATGTACTTTGATCGCCTATGATCCGAGCAATGCGACAAGATCGAATGCAAAGGAGATTGGACCAGTTTTTAGCAGCCTTTGGGTGAGCACATTTTCAATGCTGTGCATTATAAATGTCTCTCATATAGAGTTGCCTATAGATTAAATCTGATTGCTTGAAAAGTCCGTTTGCAAAGTTCGGGTTTAACGGAAGATCAGCTGAATCGATAGGATGCTGAGCACTAGCCATGGAATTGGTAGGCGAGCATATCGGATCGCTAGCAAGCCGACGATCCCAATGCTGACATCGAATAGGCTGTGCATGGATTGCTTCCAAATTGGATTATACAGCGTCGCGGCCAGTATACCAACGACTGCTGCATTGAGTCCACCCAATAGCGCATAGGCTCGTGGGAGTTGATAGACGCGGTTCCAAAAAGGCAAAATTCCCGCGACTAATAAAAATCCAGGCAGAAAAATAGCGATCAGTGCGGTCGATGCCATACTGAGTGCGCAGGATTCGCTGATACCAACTTGATAGCCGTAGTAGGCAGAAACCGAAAAAATCGGACCAGGCAATGCTTGTGCAATTCCGTAGCCCGAGAGGAAGGTCGCTGGGCTCATTAATCCTGGATCGACTAGACTTGTTTGCAGAAGTGGTAAGACAACGTGCCCACCACCAAAAACGAGCGCCCCTGCTCGATAAAATAGTTCGGCAATCGTCGCATGATGATTTTGTGGGATCGATAACCCGGCAAATAGGGCCGCAAATAAACCAATGCAGAGCAGTCCTATGCGTTTTCCGTAAGGTATTTGAATGCTGGCTTCTAGTTGATTTAGAGGCGTGGATTTAAGCCAGAAGAAACCTAAAAGTGCTCCCAAAGCCAAGCATGCGATCTGCTGATTTGCACCACTGTATGTAAGTACCACCAGCATCGATAGAAGCGCAATTAGCTTACTGGAAACTTGGTCACAGAGCTTTAAAAACATGCTGATGACAGCTTGGGCCACCACGATGCCAGCAATCAGTTTTAAGCCATCTATACAACTTTGGTGCAGATGTCCGGGCAGTTGCTTTATGCCGAGTGCACAGAGTAACAAAAGCAGGACAGACGGTAGTGTGAAGCCAATAAAGGCTGCCAAAGCGCCGAAGCCACCAGCTCGTATTAAACCAATACTAAAACCAAGTTGACTACTGCTAGGGCCTGGCAGGAATTGGCAGATGGCAATCATTTGGCTAAACTGCTGGTCCGACAGCCATCGTCGCTTTTCCACAAATGTGCTTCTAAAATGCGCAATATGCGCTACCGGGCCACCAAATGCGTATAGGCCTAATTTTAAAAAAGCGATGAAGACCTCATGAGTCCGTGAGAAAGTCGTGGGGCGCATGATCATTGAATCTATCAGTTTTCACCATGGTGCTGCGTGCTCAATAAATTTCATGAATCTAGCTTGCTGCTCCGCATACATTCTCCATAAGCAATGAGTATGCACCAATGTGAAGACAAGAATAATCAACTCGTCCTGGCAGATTATGAGCGCTACTTTGCCCAATTTCAGAAGGTTGGTCAGGGACAAGTTTTTCAGTTTTGGGAGCAGTTAGATTCCGCTCAACGACTCGATCTATTGCAGCAGGCAAGCGCGGTTGACTTGTTCGAGTTGCATGAATTGGTTCAGACACACGTACTTAATCAGGGGCGCTGCAGCTCAGCTGACTTTGCAGAGCTCCGGCCAGCAGCCTACTGCGCGCACCCTAAGAATGGGGGCGATCCCAGCCGCTGGCAGTCTGCTTGGGACCATGGAGTTCAAGCTCTGGCAGATGGGCGAGTGGCGGCATTTACCGTTGCGGGTGGTCAAGGCACACGATTAGGCTTTGAAGGGCCCAAGGGCACTTTCCCTATCAGTCCGCTGAGTCAAAAAACTTTATTTCAAATGTTTGCGGAGAAATTGTTGCGCAGTTCTCAGCGTTTTAGTGCGCAAATTCCTTGGTATATTTTAACCAGTGAAATTAATCATCAGGCGACCGTTGAGGCCTTCGAGCAGGCAGCTTATTTCGGCTTGTCGCCTGATTCGGTACATTTTATCGTTCAGGGCTTGGTGCCTGCAGTTGATTATAGCGGTAAGATTTTACTTGAGGCACCTGATAAAATTGCGAAAACCCCCGACGGACATGGGGGCGCCTTGCGTGCACTGGTTCGTAGCGGTGCGCTGGATACATTGAAAACGATGGGTGTGGACGTGATTAGCTATTTTCAGGTCGATAATCCCATGGTATCTTGTATCGATCCTTATTTCATCGGCTTTCACCTCTTGGAGCAATCACAGCTGAGCAGTAAGATGGTGCAAAAAGCGCATGCGGCTGAAAAGGTTGGTGTCTTTTGTGAGCACTCTGGCAAACAGATGGTGGTCGAATATAGTGATTTGCCTCCGTCCTTGCAATCAGCCCAGACGAGCGAGGGTGGGCTCTTATTTCAGGGCGGCAGTATTGCGATCCACTTGTTTGATCGCGATTTTGTAGAGCAGGTTGCGGGTAGTGGGAATCAGTTGCCCTTTCATCGCGCAGATAAAAAAATTCCTTACCTCAATTCTGCTGGTCAGCACATCCAGCCCACTGAGGCTAATGGAGTGAAATTTGAGTTATTCGTATTTGATGCCTTGCCGCTGGCTCAGCGAACGCTGATTATCGAAACCATACGCCGAGATGAATTTAGCCCGGTCAAAAATGCGGAGGGTGCGGATTCGCCCATAAGCAGTCGCCAAGATCAACTGCGCCAGTTTGCACGTTGGGTACAGGCTGCTGGTGTAAAACTACCCGTCGATAGCACTGGCCTGCCAGTGTTTGAGTTTGAAATCAGTCCTTGTTTTGCGGTGGATGAGCTGGATTTTGTTGCACGTTGGCAGTCCTTGCCGCAGCAACCGAACATTGCTGCTGGGACGATTTTGAGTGCTGCATTATTTGAATCTATAGCCTGATTTTGCTGCCATCGCAATCTATCTGTGAATCAAGTCAATTACAGTCTTAAGTCTAGCCCTGAAAAGGGAATTGATTTCACTGTAGCAAGCCTTTATCACGCATGCCAGCGTGTGCCCATTTATCATGGCTACCCGCGATACTTTTAACCTATAAAACTATGAGTTTAGTCGAAATTATTGAAGCGGCCCACCAAGATGGGCATCTGCGACCATCCACGGTCGATAATCTAAAATTATGGCTGGCAGCCGACTATTTGCCGGCCTGGACCGCCCAGAGCATTGCCGAGTTGGTCGAGCAGGCACAATGGGAGGAGTTGAATGATCGCTTTTACCAAGACTTAGCCTTCGGTACGGGCGGGATCCGTGGCCGTACCATAGGGCGGGTGATGACTCAGGTGGAAAAAGGCCTAATGAGTCCGCTGGGGGCACCTGAATATGCTGCGGTGGGATCCAATGTCTTGAATGATTTCAATCTAGTGCGGGCCACCATTGGTTTATTTCGTTATGTCCATGCTTATTTGAATGAGAATAAGATCTTGGAACGCCCCAAATTTGTAATTGCACATGATGTACGTCATTTCTCGCGCCATTTTTGTGAGCTAGCTGCTTCCACTTGGACGCGCTTAGGCGGCGATGCTTTTATTTTTGAAGGGCCTCGTTCGACGCCCCAATTGAGTTTTTCGGTACGTGAGTTGAAGGCGCATTGTGGCGCCGTCATTACCGCCAGTCACAATCCACCGCATGATAATGGATTTAAAGTCTATTTTGATGATGGAGCACAAGTCGTTTCGCCACATGCCGAAAAAATTGTCGAACAGGTTAATGCAGTCAGCCTGCAGGAATTACCAGAATTTCTAAGTATTGATTTGCAGCAGGTCCGGACATTAGATGCCAGCTGGGATGTAACTTATCAAGAATTGCTGGAGGACCTCGTTTTAGATTCGGCTATCATTCAGCAGCAAGCCCCTAAAGTGGTCTTTTCCTCTATCCATGGAACCGGGGCCATTAGTTCAGTTCCGGCGCTAAAAGCACTGGGCGTTCATGTTATTGAAGTGGCCGAGCAAAGTGATTTTCATGGTGGCTTCCCTACCGTCAAGTCGCCGAATCCAGAAAATGCGGAGGCCTTGTCGCTTGCGGTGGCTAAAGCGGATGCCGTAGGTGCGGATCTCGTACTCGCTACAGATCCGGATGCGGATCGGATGGGCGTTGCCGTCAGAGGCCCAGACGGTGAAATGGTCCTCTTGACCGGCAATCAGATTGGGACCTTATTAGCAGAGTATCGGATGAGCACTCTGAAAGAGGCCAATGTCTTACCTGAAGAGGGGACGCAGCGGGCGGCTTTGATCAAAACTTTTGTGACGAGTCCGATGCAAGAAGCAGTGGCCAGCTCGCATGGCATCAAGACGATTAACACTTTGACGGGCTTTAAGTGGATCGGGGCGAAGCTAAAGCAGTATGAAGACCTCATGAGAGCGCGACTTTCAGAAAAAGAGGGGCTGGCGCTAGATTATGATCATTGTGATGCTTGGACTAAAGCAGAACTGTTGCTCGAGTATTCCACTTATTTTGTTTTTGGGGGTGAAGAAAGTTATGGCTATCTGGCGACAGATCGCGTGCGCGATAAAGATGCCAATGCCGCAGCGATTTTATTTTGTGAGTTGGCGGCTTATTTGAAATCCCAAGAAATGAGCTTTATCGAGTACTTGGATGCCTTGTACTTAGAACATGGTTATTACCAAGAACGGACCCTTAACTTATATTACGAAGGGGCCGCTGGTAGCGAGAAGATCCAATCGATCTTAAAGTCCTATCGTTTCGCGACACCTTCGGTGATTGGCGATATTAAGGTCAAAAAATTTACTGATTTTGGACAAGCGCTGATTCAGGACGCTGATGGCGACAACATTCCACCGCAGGACTTTTATTTCTTGGAGCTGGAAAATGGCTATAGCTACGCCGTACGCGGCTCCGGGACGGAGCCAAAAATTAAGTTTTACGTATTTGGCCGTACGGATGTTGCAGACGCATCGGCCCTGCCGAGTGTTAAAACACAGGCGGCTCAAACCATGCAGTCTGTTCTCGACTTAATTGAAGCTGATGCGCGCTTACGCGCAGAGCCTTAATCGATCAGACTTGCCATTTTGCACGCTTTGTGTGAACTGCGCAGGTGAGTATGGTGCTCCTTCGTTACTGAAGACGCTATTTTTATCCATCAACTATCATGTCGAAACCTTATTTAGTGATCATGGCTGGTGGGCGCGGAGAGCGCTTTTGGCCAGAGAGTCGTGCCCAGCGACCCAAGCAATTGTTACCGATCGTTGGCGAAGTGCCAATGTTGCAGCAAACCGTAGAGCGTCTAGAGGGGTTGGTGGATGCGGATCACATTTTTGTGATCACCAATTTAGAACAAAGGGCTGCCACCTTGGAGGTGTGTCCACAATTAGATCCGGCTAAAGTCATTGGCGAACCGATGGGGCGTGATACGGCGGCTGCGGTTGGCTTGGCGACTTTGTTGGTGCGCCGCGAAGATCCCGACGCTGTGTTTGCCATGTTGCCGGCCGACGCGGTCATTCACAATGCGGCTGCGCTGCTAGCAACTTTGCAGGCGGCATTTCAGGCTGCCGCCCAATCACCAGCGTTGGTGACAATCGGGATTCAGGCCCAGCATCCTGCTACTGGTTACGGCTACATTC
>CAWVTP010000105.1:0-7110 GCA_963933035.1 uncultured Puniceicoccaceae bacterium
CTTGCCTGCATCACAGCAAATCGGCAATCTCGGCACATGGGAGGTTTCCAGAGGTACCCTTAAGTGCTGAATGCCCTTAAATACGTAGGTTCAATTTTTTCACTAGCTGTATGGATGCGCTGGTAATGGAGCGTGTTGTAAGTGCTTTAAAATTTGCTGCTCGATGGTACCGTTAAATATTTGATTGTTTGGGGTGTCATCTACCTTGCATTTGCATACTTTAAATATTGAGGTTTGCATACGATCCATGAGTAAGATCTTAATTTAGCATGCACTACATCGATCTCAATCGGCATGGCGAAATTGGCGCTAGCTGCCATTATTTGGAGTTAGGGCCTTTCAAGTTGCTAGTGGATGCGGGCTTACATCCGAAAGAGGTGGGTTCGCAAGCGATGCCCGATTTTCGGCCCGGAGAAGTGCATGATCTGGATCTGATTGTACTGACGCATTGCCATTTGGATCATTTAGGGTCTTTGCCCGTTGTGGCAGCCCTGAATCCTGAGGCACCTGTAATCACGAGTATTCCCAATCGGGTGCTGGCGCCCAGAATGTTGCGGAACTCAATTAATGTCATGCGTCGTCAAAGAGAAGAACTCGGGATTCGTGAATATCCACTATTCAACCACCGTGCAGTTCAAAATCTAGGCAAACAAATGGTGGCTCAGCGCTTTCATAGAGGTGAAATTTACTATAAAGATGGCGAGCAAATCGAAGTGATTTTACATCCGGCTGGGCATGTGATCGGAGCGGCGGCCGTCGAGTTTATTTACCAAGATCAGCGCGTTCTTTTTTCTGGGGATGTTTTGTTTGATGATCAGCTCACTATCAAAGGCGCGGAGTTGCCAAAGTCTCCGCTAGATTTACTAATTTTAGAGACCACGCGGGGAGGGCATTCAACGGATGCTAATCGCAGTCGAGGAAATGAGCTACAGAGGCTTCTCTTGCAAATCGAAACTATTTTAGCCCGCGGGGGGTCTTGTTTGATTCCAGTCTTTGCGCTCGGACGCATGCAAGAGCTCTTTAAATGCATTCATGGAGCTCAAAAAAAGGGTCATTTGCGTGCGGTTCCTATTTTTGCTGCAGGTCTGGGGATGGATCTGTGTAATTATTTTGACAAGATTCACCGTAGCTTTGTCGATTTTGATGTGCAAGTTATCGAAGACTTGAAGGTCCGGTTGTTGGATTTTAATTTGCGTCCGGGACGGGATTTGAAGCATAAAGGCATTTATATTGTCAGTAGTGGAATGCTAGTGGAACATACGCCTTCTTACAAGGTTGCGGCATCGTTGCTGCCGCATGAGCAGAATGGTATTTGTTTTGTGGGCTATTGCGATCCTGATACACCCGGTGGTCGCTTACTCAAAACTCAAGAAGCAACATACTTTTTTGAGACACTCGACTATGCTGCCCCGCTCAAGGCTTCTATCGATCAATTTGATTTGAGTGGGCACGCCAATCGTGAGCAATTGCTCGATTATGCAGTCAATTCTCAAGCGAAATCGATCGTCCTGACACACGGGGAAGACGAAGCGCGTAGGTGGTTTTACCAGCAGTTGAGTCAGCAATTGCCCGCTTCAAAACTAGTGAACCCCGAGCCACTCAAAAGCTATGTTGTTTAGCTAGGGCTTGAATTGGCCAATAAACTGGCTCTACGTGCCCGTACATCATATTTTTCAGATTGTTTATCCGCGTGATAGGATGAACGGATGAGCGGACCTGATTCACAAACACCAAAGCCAATGTCGAGTGCAAATTGTTTCCAGTGATCAAATTCCTCTGGCGTGACCCAGCGGTCGATGGCTTGATGCTCGGGAGATGGTTGTAGGTACTGGCCAATTGTCAAAATATTGACGCCGATTTTTTGCATATCCCGAAGCACTTGCTCGATCTCGTGCGCTTCTTCGCCTATGCCCAGCATAATGCCAGACTTGGTAATGAATCCTCGTGATTTAGCATGTTCGAGCACCCATAGGGAGCGATCATAGCGAGCCGTTTTACGAATTGGGCGTTGTAAGCGTTCAACTGTCTCTAAATTGTGGTTGAAGATGTCCGGGCAGGCATCCAAAACCAGATCTAGGTATTCCTGTTGTCCGCGAAAATCAGCTGTGAGCACTTCGACAGCGCATTCGGGAGTACGGTTATGGATGGCTCGGATGGTGGCGGCCCATACGGAGGCGCCTCCATCTTTTAAATCATCACGCGCCACGGAGGTCACGACGGCATGCTTTAACTGCATGCGTTCGATCGAGGCCGCCACGCGGGCTGGCTCACCGAGATCTAGTTCCGTCGGGCGTCCGGTATTGACGGCACAAAAACGGCAGGAACGGGTACAGATATTACCCAATATCATCACAGTAGCGGTGCCGCGCGACCAACATTCTCCCATGTTCGGGCATTGAGCACTTTTACAAACTGTGTTTAAATCGTGGGTATCGACGATCTTTCTAACAGCTTTGTACTCTGGGCTTGTGGGCAGTTTCGCTCGAAGCCAATCCGGTTTGCGATTATTCATTAGTCGAATTAAGCATAAATCTACGTTGGAACTCAACCGCTAAAGTTGTTTTTAAGTCATCAGGCTGGATCGGCTGCTGGCATTCTTTGGCCAATGAGGTCACCGTGCCATCGGTAATTCCGCAGGGCACGATACCTGCAAAGTGTTGTAGGTCCGGATCAATATTGATGGCAAACCCATGATAGCTTACCCATGAACGTACGGCCACGCCGATGGCACAAATTTTGCGCGAGTCTATCCAGATGCCTGTCTTGCCCTCTCGGCGTTTAGTTTGAAGCCCGAATTGTGACAAGGTTTGGATCACGACTGCTTCCAAGTTTCTGAGGTATCGATGCAAGTCGGGTTGCGCTTTCAGCGACAAGATCGAGTAGCATACCAGTTGCCCGGGACCATGGTATGTAATGTCACCGCCACGATTCGTTTGCAGAACTGAAATTCCTTCTATGGCGCACTTTGCATGGTCCCAGATTAAATTGCTCTGAGCATTGGATCGTTTGCCAATCGTGAATATGGGTGGGTGCTCGGTAAAAATTAAATGGTCGCTAATCGCGTCAATTTTGCGTTGTTCCACTAAAGCGAGTTGTCGCTCTAGTGCTTGTGCATAGTTTGTTGGACCCCAGTCCACAATCGTTAATTGGCCGAACTGGGAGCTGACGTCACCTATCATCGTGTGGGTAGTCTCTATTCTACTGTAACCGACTTAGCTAAGTTTCTTGGTTTATCCACATCGCAGCCGCGTTCTAGTGCAATGTAATAACTGAGTAACTGTACGGGAATCGTCATCAGGATGGGTTTGATGATTTCGTGGCAGCTCGAGATCAGTATGCATTCATCAACAAGGTTTTCTGGTATTTCGCAATCTTTTGAGGCAATGCAGATGACGGGACCACCCCGCGCTTTGACCTCTTGTACATTGGCAAGGCTTTTTTTGAAAATCTCTCCAGAAGTCGCTAAGAATACGCTTGGGCACTGGGCATTGATCAACGCGATCGGTCCATGTTTCATCTCTGCGGCGGGATAGCCCTCAGCGTGTACGTAGGAGATCTCCTTTAGTTTTAGCGCACCCTCCAATGCAATGGGAAACATTAATTGCCGTCCCAAAAATAAGCAGTTTTCAAAATGGGCATATTTTTTTGCGAGACTTTGTATCGACTCATTTAGTTGGAGTGTTTCCTCAATGGCCTGTGGCAACGATTTGAGAGCCTGCACGATTTCGACTCCATCTGTATAGCTCAAATGCCGCAAACGACCAAAATAAAGCGCTAGCATGGCACATAACATTAACTGAGAGGTAAAGGCCTTGGTCGATGCGACCCCCACCTCGGGTCCAGCGTGTTGGTAAATGCCCCCATCAGCTTCCCGTGCAATGGTAGAGCCGACACTATTATTGATGGCCAAAGTGCGATAACCTTTGCGTTTGGCTTCACGGAGTGCAGCTAGGGTATCGATAGTTTCGCCAGATTGGCTCAGCGCGATGACGAGCGTATTCTTATCTAATGGAGAATTGCGGTATCGAAACTCTGATGCATATTCCACTTCTACTGGAATGCGCGCGAAGCGTTCAATTAAATATTCTGCAACTAAACAGGCATGCCATGCTGTCCCGCAGGCAATAAAAAGTATACGATCGACTTGTCTGAGTTGTCGCGGAGTGAGGTTGAGGCCCCCAAAAAATGCAGAGCTATCATCATCGGAAAAACGTCCTCGCATGCCGTCTTTCAAGGCGGACGCTTGTTCAAAGATCTCTTTGAGCATAAAGTGCGGGTAGTCGCCTTTTTCAGCGGCACTGGTGTCCCAAGAGACTTGCTCGACGACCGCAGTCACATCTTTGGAATTCAGCGTCGAAATGGAAAAATCATCCCTGTCGATTGTAACGATCTCATTGTCATTTAGATAGACGACATTTTGGGTGCAATGGGTGATGGCGTTGACATCACTTGCTAGCAAATGTTCATTCCGTCCCACGCCAATAATCAGTGGTGATCCCTTTCTTGCGCCAATTAATAGGTCTGGGCAATCGACACAGAGCGCAGCAATGCCGTAAGTCCCTTCTACTAGGGTTAAACTTTTACGGACGGCCGCTAAAAAATTCTCTCGATGGTTTTTTGTACTGGATTGGCTGTAGTGGTAGGCAATTAAGTTACAGAGAACTTCGGAGTCTGTTTCCGATTCAAATGCATAACCCTTTTTTATTAAGGATTTTTTTAGACTTTGATAATTATCCAGTACTCCGTTGTGAACCAATGCGATTTTACTATCTGAACTGGTATGTGGATGGGCGTTTGCTTGTGTGACGCTCCCATGGGTAGCCCAGCGGGTGTGGCTAATGCCTAAATTTCCATCTGGCTTCGAAGTTTGCTCGATGGCACGCTCCAAATTGGCAACCCGACCGATTCGCTTAGTCTGATCTATTTTGTTCGTACGATAGATGGCTAAACCCGAAGAATCATAGCCTCGATATTCGAGCCTTTTCAGGCCATCAATCATCACACGCTCGGCTCTATTTTTACCAATGTAACCAACAATTCCACACATATGAAGTTTAGGCTTTTAAGTTTATCAAATTATGGCAAGCATAATGAAGTCAGCTTGTTTTCTTGAATTTAAAGCTTTATGAAAAAAAGAAATGTTATCTGCATTATTATGGGAGGCGGACGTGGTTCGCGTTTAAATCCACTCACCAAAGAGCGTTGCAAGCCAGCAGTTCCATTGGCGGGTAAATATCGTCTCGTTGACATTCCAATAAGCAACTGTCTCAATTCGGGCCTAAACCAGATCTTTGTATTGTCGCAGTTTAACACGGCATCATTACATAGACATATTCAAGAATCCTATAAATTTGATCCTTTTGGTGGTGGATTTGTTGATATTTTGTCAGCGGAACAAACCGATACCAGTAGTCACTGGTATCAAGGTACTGCTGATGCGGTGCGACAAAATATGCATCACTTTCATGGCGGTGATGATGATTTATATGTGATTTTGTCGGGTGATCAACTGTATCGCATGGATTTGCAGGACCTAATTCGCGAGCACGATGCCTCCGGGGCTTCTGTGACGGTGACGGCTAAACCCTTGCCATCTACCGAAGCTGAAGGCTTGGGCTTGATGCGTGTTGATGATGCACTCAACATTCAGGAATTCGTTGAAAAGCCCAGCGATCCTGAGGTGATTGCCGGCTTATCCGTGGGACAAAATGTATTGCAGCGGATGAAGTCACCTGGGGATCAGCCCTATTGTTTGGCTTCAATGGGGATTTATGTCTTCAATGCGTCCGTATTGGCTGATGCGCTTAAGACAGACGCAACAGATTTTGGCAAGGAAATCATCCCCAGCCTTTTGGGGCAAGCACAATTAAATGCTTACGTCTTTGATGATTACTGGGAAGATATCGGAACGGTTCGCGCCTTTTTTGATGCGAATTTGCGACTCACGGATCCGGTGCCTCCGTTTAACTTTTTTGATGAAGCAGCCCGTATTTATACACGAGCTCGCTATCTGCCAGCTGCAAAAATTAATTCTGGCACGATGACGCGATCCATCGTTTCCGACGGTTGCATTTTGACACAAGCAAAATTGACGCGCGTTCTGCTGGGTGTTCGATCCGTCGTTCGCCCGGCAACGCATTTAGATAATGTGGTGATGATGGGGGCGGATTGCTTTGAGGGGGACAGCGAATTTGAAGAAAATCGACAGCTGGATCGCCCTGACTTAGGAGTGGGACAATATTGTCATATTAAAAATGCAATACTCGATAAAAATGTGCGAATTGGCAATCACGTGACACTCGATCCCACAGGCTTGCCGGATCATTTTGGGCAAGGTGTCGATATCGCTATTCGAGACGGTGTGCTGGTTGTTTGCAAGGATACGGTTATTCCTGACGGCTTTACTCTGAAAGCTTAGTCGACCTTCGTTGGCTGCGCTGGGAGCTGAAAGTTTATACTAAGCCAGCTTTTTGGGATGCTGTCCAAGCCGCACGCAGATGGTCCGAGAATCCAGGAATTCTTCCTTCGTCAAAATCCATCATATCCATAACATTTTTTATTTCACCAATTTTTTCGGGTGTTCCCATTTTGGTCAGTGATTCCGCCAGAAAAGCTTGCCCTGCCTCGGTTTGGCCCTTGTGGACCAGTTCACGATTCCATTCAGCAACTCGCAAATTGTCTGGTAGTTGTTGACTGAGAATTGGTCCCAAATCCACAGAATTTTCAATCGCTGTTTGAACACATGATAGTATAGTTTGTGGATCAATACCTAAATGCAGGCATAGGAAGCGATCAAAGCCGCGACAGAAGTTTTTTTGATACGATTTGGGTAAGCTGTCTTTTAAGTGCTTTTGGCACTTAGCGATAAAGCGTGGCAAGTGGAGTAAGCCGTTGCCGTGCGGTTCATAAGGAGAAGGGAGGTCGAAGCAAATTTCACCAGTAGGGCCATCTTTAGTTCCAATCATAATACATCAATAGGAAGACGTCTTCCGCTGGGATCAAGTCAGCAGTGAAAAAAATGTTTACATATCCATAAGTTTCGTTAATATGTATCATTAGATTATTTAGATTATTTAGATTATTTGGGTTATTTATATTATGCGGATTTTG
>CAWVTP010000106.1:0-7109 GCA_963933035.1 uncultured Puniceicoccaceae bacterium
CCCAGTTGCCATTCACGCCCGATCACATCTTTGACCACAAAGTCGATCTTGGGACCATAAAAGGCAGCCTCACCGGGCTCTTCGATGTAATCGGCGCCTAAGCGCTGTGCCTCGGCACGCAGCGCGGCTTCTGCCTTGTCCCATTGGGCGGCATCGCCCACATATTTGGAGGAGTCGGGATCGCGCAAGCCAATGCGAACGCGGTAATCGAGCATCCCTAAGGTGTGAAAAACCAATTTGACTAAGTCCAAACAGCCGCGAATTTCTTCACCAATTTGATCTTCGGTACAAAAAAGATGGGCGTCATCTTGAGTGAAGCCACGCACCCGGGTCATCCCGTTGAGTTCACCAGATTGCTCCCAGCGATAGACGGTACCAAATTCGGCTAGGCGCACTGGCAGATCGCGGTAGGAGTGCGGTTGGCTATCAAAAATTTTGATATGCATCGGGCAATTCATGGGCCGCAGTAAGAAGCCGTCTACGGCACCCGATTCTAGTTGTTGTGAGAACTCTGCACAGGTGAAAGCGTTTTCAGCCATGTTTTCCAGCGTTCCTGGCTCAACAATTGGAGGAAACTGTGAATCCTTGTAATACGGAAAGTGCCCAGAGGTGCGGAAGAGGTCGAGTTTACCAATGTGGGGGGTGAATACTTGCTCGTAGCCAGTCTTGCGTAATTCATCTAGGATGAAGTCCTGCAAGGCTTGACGAATAATGCTGCCCTTAGGTGTCCAGAGTACCATGCCCGAGCCGACCGCCTCTTCGATGTGAAAGAGCTTTAGTTCTTTGCCCAACTTGCGGTGATCTCGAGCACGCGCTTGCTCGAGTTGCTCCAAATAATCGGCCAGCTCCTGCTTGCTGGCAAAGGCGGTGCCATAGATGCGCTGTAACTGTTTATTGTTTTCGTCCCCTCGATGATAGGCCCCTGCGATGGAGAGTAATTTAAAAGCTTTTATTTTTTTGGTGTAATTCACATGCGGACCTGCACAGAGGTCGCTGAACTCACCGTTTTGGTAGAAGCTGACGGCCTCGTTGTCGGGAATGTCTGCGAGTCGCCCAAGTTTGTAACGACTTTGACCGCTCGTTTGAATCTTTTCATGGGCCTCCTCACGTGAGCATTCGATGCGGGTGAAGCGCTGATTTTCTTTAATGATCCGCTGCATCTCAGCCTCGATTTTTTCGAGGTCGCTGGCATCCAGTTGGTGGTCGAGGTCGACGTCGTAATAAAATCCCTGCTCGGTGGGCGGTCCAATGTCGAGCTGGGTGTCTGGATATAGGCGCAACAGAGCGGCAGCCAGCACGTGCGAGCAGGAGTGGCGCAGTTCCTCAATCGGTGACATAGTTTTCATAATGGCAAAAGCTGTAGTCAGATCGCTGTATCGGCAGAGTCAATCCTGGAGTGCTTAGCTGGATGCGCGCGCTTAAATGATGGCTGCCATTCCAAGAGTCTGCGATAAAATGGCCAGTATTGATACAGTGTACAAGCGAGGATGGCGCCCATGCTGTCGGCGATCCAGTCGGCCCATTCCACCTGACGACCCGGCGTGAAGGATTGGCGCCATTCGTCGAGCCCGCCTAAGCAGCTGATTAAAAAAATGGTGATCAGGGGGGCATAGCCACCGCTTTTTAGCATTCGTGGACTGCGCAACACGAGCGTGGCTAAAAGCCCAAAAATACAAAAATGGGCAACCTTATCGCTGGTAAGGAGCCAGTCAAATTTGGGACTCGCGAGTGTGGATTGGCCGGATGCAAAATAAATGCTGAGCATCAGTGCGCCTGGGTAGAAGGTGCGCCACTTGCTAGGGCTAGCGGTCAATTGTGGGGAATGAGCCATTAATTTTGAATCGATTGGCTGACCGGGAGCCAGGCGCGAAAACAGCTGCCATTCTGATCGGATTGGATGAGCTCGATATTGCCGCGGTGACCGCGCATGATGCGCTTACTAATCGAAAGTCCCAATCCAGTGCCATCAGCACGATTGGTCAGGAAAGATTCAAAGATGGAGGACTGGATGGCCAGTGGGATGCCGGGACCACTATCCTGTACAGTAAAGGCGGCCATTTCAGGTTTTGCTTGAGTGCTGATATAGATGTGCCCTCCGTCCGGCATCGCTTGGACGGCATTGAGGATGAGGTTGAGGGCAACTTGTTGAATTTGCCCCTTATGCACATCGACAAAAATGGGTGCGGTATGGGGTGTGTACTCCAAACCAATCTTCTGTTGCTGCAACTTATGGCGTACCAAGCGCAGGGTATCTTCCAGCAAGGCATTCAGGTCATAGCGGGCATGTAGACCATCGCGGTTGCGACCAAAGTTCAGAACTCGGCCAACAATTTCTTCTAAATGATCTAGCTTTTCCCCAATTACTTCGACGTCTCGCTGGCGTGCATCTTCGAGAGAAAATTCGAGATCTAGCGAATCAAACAGGAGTTTGATGACGGTGAGCGGATTGCGAATCTCGTGGGCAATCTCTGCTGCCAACATACCCAGCGTCGTCAGTTTTTCGTTGCGGCGCAGTGCCTCTTCCGAACTGAAAATACGGGAGTAGAGCCGAGCATTTTGAATGGCGATTGCTCCCAGTCGAGATAGGGTGGTGAAGATTTTTTTCTCGTCATTATTGAAGCGCTGTTGTCGATCAGTATAGGCATTCAGCACGCCTACGACACGCTCTTTGTAAATAATGGGCGATGCTAACATCGAGACCAGCCCTTGTTGTTGGATGACGTGCTGGAAGTCATTTTCCTCGGTAAAAGCCAAATTACTCACCTCAATTTGCTTACGCCGCACAATGGCGGTGCCCATCGCGCTGGTGTTAATTGCCAGGCGGTTGATAACGTCCACGGGACCTTGTCGGCCAACCATGGAGTGCAGTTCTAGGTGCGTCTGGTCGGGATCGAGCAGAAATACTGCGCAGCATTGGCAATCCATTAACTTGCGGCCCTCTTTGGCCAGTCCGCGCAGAATATCGTCGCTAGCAAGTTCGCCCACAATGTTTTGACTCACGTTGACCAAGGTTTCGAGCTGGTTGGCCTTGGTCCGGAGCTGTCGGATCAGCCA
This sequence comes from uncultured Puniceicoccaceae bacterium, assembly GCA_963933035.1. Lineage (GTDB taxonomy): Bacteria > Verrucomicrobiota > Verrucomicrobiia > Opitutales > Coraliomargaritaceae > CAWVTP01. The sequence goes on from CAWVTP010000106.1 coordinate 3,055, forward strand.
CAGTTGAGTCACCACGCGCGTGGCCTCGTTGGTGAGGAGTTTGAGGATTTTATGAGATTGCGCATCAAAGGCCCCCACTTGCTCACTGTTGACGTTGACAACACCGATGATGCTGCCGCGGTCGATCATTGGCACCACCATTTCTGAGCGAATACTGTCTTTGATACAGACGTAGCGTTTGTCCTTGCGGACATCTGGTACGATCAGGGTTTCGCCATGTAGTGCCACCCAACCAGTCAGTCCTTGCCCAATTTCCAAGGTGACATTGACCGCACTGGCTGGCAAGCCCTCGGTGACTTCCAGCTCTAAGCGCTGGCTATCAGGGTTTAGCAGAGAGATGGAAGCAGTGTTAGGACGTAGGACGCGTACGATTTCTTTGACAATGAAATTCAGCGCAACTTTGGGATCATCGGTATCCGAGAGTAAGCTACTGATACGATAGAGGGAGTCAATCGCGGTGCTTTCACTACTGGTATCGGTACTGAGTTCAGGCATGGGAATGTTCGGTTCGTCGATTCCATTTTAAACAGTCCGCATAGGCAATTTGTGTGCCTCCGAACAGATCCAACGCGCTGCCAATACTCAGATCGACTCGCCCCTGACTTAAACGTTCCACAGTGGCGAGGTCTTCAATCGAGCGTGCCCCACCCGCGTAGGTGCAGACAATGGGGCAGTGTGTCCCTAAATAGGCGACCAGCTCGGTGTCGATACCTTGACATTTTCCTTCCACATCTGCTGCGTGGATTAAAAATTCATCACAGGATTGAGCCAGCGAGTGCAAAGTCTCTGGGGTAATAGACAATTCTGTCGGTTTTTGCCAGCGATTCATCGCAACAGTCCATTCGTTTTCATTGCGGCGGCAGCTCAGATCGATGATCAGCTTTTCTTTTCCGATTTCGGAGACCAGCTCGGCCAATCGATCTGTTAAAAAGTGGCCCTCGGCATCGAATAGGTAGGAAGTGACGATGACATGACTGGCACCGGCGGTGAGCCAATCTGCCGCATTTTGTAGCTGAATGCCGCCGCCGATTTGCAATCCTTGAGGGTAGGCCGCCAGTGCAGCGCGCGCTGCTGCAGCATTGCCAGGGCCGAGCTGAATTACATGGCCGCCGAGCAGTTGGTCCGTAAAATAGCGCTCTGCAAAGTAGCTAGCAGGATGACTGCTGACGTGGTTGGTTTGCAGCGCGGCAGTCGGATGCTCCAGACTGCCGCCAACGATTTGTTTGACTTGGCCTGCGTGGAGATCAATGCAGGGACGAAATTGAGTCATAGCTAAATTTGAGTGAAAGTGTCATTCAGTCGAGGTCTCAGGGGGCTAGCAAGCTTCAAGCGTAGTTTATTCGTCTCGGTACGGTCAGCGCAGCCTAGCTTTTAAGTCCAGATTACGCGAACTGCATTTTTATGGATCTGGGATTATCCGCAGTCGCTGTATTTGTAAGTGAGAGGACACTTGTATCCTTGCCAGTAAATAAACAATGGGCTTAAATCGCGCGTGATGAAAAAGGCTCAATCATGTTGTACCCCGGCTCGTATAGTTGGCAATCAGGCGGTTGAAAGAGGTGTTACACGCGAGTCGCCTGGTATCGTTGAGACGACCCAAGAAACGCGATTAGACGGGATGTTGCGGGTGGAATCGAGTTCCTTTTTCATGGGTTATGAGGGTGCGGAGGCAATCTCAGCGGATGGCGAGGGTCCAGTTCGGCAGGTGCAGTTAAATGCATTTTATTTAGATACAACGACGGTCACCAATGCACAATTTCAGCAATTTGTGGATGCGACTGGGTATCGGACAGATTCCGAGCGCTTTGGTTGGTCACATGTTTTTATGCAGCAATTGCCCGCTTCCAAAAAACGAAAATTGAAAATGGAGCGTTCCGTACACGATTTACAATGGTGGTATGCCGTGGAGGGAGCCTATTGGCGTAAGCCCGAGGGGCCGGGTTCGAATATTGTCAAGCGCATGCAGCATCCAGTGGTGCATGTCTCATGGAATGATGCGGCTGCCTACGCGGCCTGGGCGGGTAAACGCTTGCCAATCGAGGCGGAGTGGGAGCGAGCTGCCCGCGGCTCGGCAGCAGCAAATCAGCTTTTTCCATGGGGGGATCGATTGGAGCCAGCTGGGAAGCACTATTGCAATGTCTGGCAAGGGCACTTCCCAGATAAGAACACCGTAGCGGATGGTTATGAATGGACTGCGCCCGCGAAATCTTTTCGGCGCTATGAGCTGGGATTTTACAATTTATTGGGAAACGTTTGGGAATGGTGTGCCGATTGGTTCAGTCCACACTGGCACCGTGAAGCTTGTACGAAGACGCGGGACAATCCCATTGGGCCACCGACGGGCTCGAAGCGCGTCATGAAAGGCGGCTCATTTTTGTGTCATCATAGTTATTGCAATCGTTATCGGCTGGGTGCACGAACGTCGAATCCCCCAGATTCGGCCGCCAGTAACCTTGGCTTTCGGTGCGCCCGTGACGCGGGTCCTTGAGCTTGCGCAGAAGCTGGGCAGACTGCCTTGACAAGGATATCATTATTCGGTATTTTAATGTGGTCGATGGGCTATTCGCCCTCTGCTTACCCCAATCCCAACCCCTCCTCAAATTATGCTTCGATCTGTACGCTCTTGGTGCTGGCTGCTGTTGGCTGGTTTCATCACCCAAAATTTCGTGGTTTTCGCTGCAGAGCGAGACCGATTGCAGCAGCTTTTGCATCGTTTTCCAGAGGCGGATTTGAATCAAGATGGCCAGTTGAGTTTAGCAGAGGCCCAGGCTTTTCGCGATCGTAAACGGGGAACGACTGAGCCAGATAAGCGACAAAGAGCTTTTCAAAAAAGTGGACTGAAAACCGCTTCTAGTAGTCAGGCGGCTAGCTTGCAGAATCCTGTTGTTGGTTTAAATGGCTTGTATATGGGGCATAGCTTTTTCAATCCGGTGGCGCAAGAACTGGTCAATCGAATTCCTGATTCCACCATTGTCGACCATCAAGCCTACATTGTGGCTGCTGGGGGGATCAATGGCTCTCCCAAGTATCTGTGGGACGCGGCTGCGAAACGCAGCCAAGGCCTGCAACATTTGCAAGCAGGCGGAGTTGATGTGTTGGCCTTGACCTATCACTCGCCAGAAACTAGCTCCTTGCAGGATTACCAGCGCTGGATGGATGCGGCTTTGCAACAGAACCCTGATATTCGCTTGGTATTGGGGGTGCCATGGGGGAGTTATATCCATGATGCAGATTTGGTCCAATTATCGGAAATGGATGCCAAGATGGATTTCTTTTTTGAGCAAGTGATTGAGCCATTACGTGCAGCTTATCCCAAAAATCAGGTTGTATTTTGTCCCTACGGTCTCGGCGTGAACGAACTGGTGCGCCGTTTACTGCAAGATGATTTGCCGGGCGTCCAGTATGTCATGCATCCTGATCCCGGCGCGCGCGCCGGGAGCAAGCGTTCTGGCGAACAATTGGTGAATGACCAGATTGGCCATGGTGGGGAATTGGTGATTCGGCTGAGTGCCTTGATTATGCTAGCCGTTATCTATGATTATGATTTGTCGCTACTTCATCCGCAAAAAATTCAAAAACTTCCTGAAATTGATCTCGTCGCTATCGCCGAAAAAATTGTGCAGCGGATCCGGCCCTACAATGAGCTGTATCATTAAGCCAATTGGATTTCAGGGCGCGGCAGGCTAAAGTTAGCTTTTCAGTTGCCATTCCTCATCTGCCGAATTATAAACGAGTGTCCCCTGCGGTGTTCGAGCTTAAACGGATTTCTGTCCTTTACTCTTCTTAAACCCGGGTGCTGATCGCTGATTGTTGGCTGTCCAGCCGTAAACCGGAAGACAAATGACGATCCGCAGGTGCCCACTTTAAACGCAAAAGGCTTAAGAAATCCCACTTATACGGCACATGCGGGGGACTCACCTCTTTGTATATTAACAAAAAAGCCCGGCTTAAACCCAAACTATGCAAACGGATTTTTTGAGCATTAGAGTTATGATTGTAATATGGGGGCATCTAAAAACTGTATATTTATGCGTTACTGGTTGTTTGTTGGCAAT
>CAWVTP010000107.1:0-7096 GCA_963933035.1 uncultured Puniceicoccaceae bacterium
TAGTTTTGATGCTGGCTGCCTTTTTTTTGCTCAGCTGGGCTTTGCGTAGTTTTTTGGCCGAGGCTTTGTCAAATAAGTTCGATCCGGGAAAGAGGCTGGCTTTACGATTGCGGGTTCCTTGATACTGATGGCCTTCAGTTTTGTACGCTACATTGTTTAAAAAACCAGCCAAAATACTGCGATGAATGGCCGCGTAGAGTTCGGAGTCTTCGGTAATGGGATCGAGAGATGGTGCATCGATTGTTGTCGGCTCGCGACGCTTGCTGCCTGCCATCCCCATCATGGCTGCTAACTGTCGATACAAGTCTTGCCAATCGCGCATCCGCTGATAGGCTAAAAAGTGTTGTTTACAACGTTTGCGTACCTGTCCCTGCGAGCTGTTGGATTGCCATTGCTGAAAGTGATTCCACATCGTGAGCAGACTCAAAAAATCAGATTTTGGATGGCGAAAGATGGCTTGCTGCTGCTCGGCGAGCTCAAGGTGGTCGGCGGGTCGTTCGCGGGGGTCTGGAATCGAGAGTCCAGCAGCAATCACCAATACTGGTTGCAGTACTTTTTCTTGCCGTGCATGAACGAGCATTCGGGCACTGGTGGGATCGACGGGTATGGCAGCAAGCTGACGTCCAATTTTGCTGAGTTTGTAGTTTTTCGGGCTGGCGTCGCTGGCATTGGGGAGACGGTAGACGGCTCCCAGTTCTTCTAAAAGGCGATAGCCGCTCCGAATTGCATTGGGACTGGGAGCGTCGATAAAAGGAAAGTTGATCGGGTCTCCTAATTTAAAAGCCAATAGACGTAAGATGACTGATGCCAAGTTGGAGCGGTGAATTTCGGGTGTTGTGAATTCGGGACGCTCCAGAAAGTCTTGCTCACCGTAGAGGCGGAAACAGATGCCCTCACGGGTGCGCCCACAGCGCCCCATCCTTTGGTTAGCGCTGGATTGGGCAATGGCTTCAATCGGTAAGCGCAGAGTCCTTGATTGCGGACTGTAGCGGCTAATCCGAGCTCGCCCGGTATCCACCACAAAGCGAATACCGGGTACGGTTAAGGAGGTCTCTGCGATGTTGGTGGAGAGGATTATGCGCCGCCCGCTACCGGCTTGAAAGATCTTTTGCTGCTCGGCATTCATCAGACGTCCATAGAGCGGCAGGATCTGGCAGCCACGGGCAGCTACTGGCGTTAATTTTGCCTTAAGATCGTGGATTTCACGTTCACTGGCTAAAAATACCAGAAGATCGCCACTCGAATAGTTTTGTAGAATATGCTCGATGGTGTTGAGGGTAGCTTGTTCCAGATTTAAGGACGTCCCACTGGCATCGCAAAGTTCCTCCGGTGGACGATACTGCAAGTCAACAGGGTAGGTTCTGCCTGAAACTTCGATAATCGGCGCTTGATTGAAAGCTTGGGAAAAGCTCGCGGTGTCGATGGTTGCCGATGTTATGATCACTTTTAGATCGGCCCTGCGGGTGATCAAGTTGCGAAGATGCCCCAGTATAAAATCAATGTTTAAGCTGCGCTCATGGGCCTCGTCGATCACGATAGCGCTGTATTGGGATAAATTGGGGTCTTCTTGAATTTCGTTCAGCAGTATGCCGTCCGTCATCACTTTGACGCGTGTCTGCTGATTGCTTTGGTCGGTAAAACGAATTTTCGCCCCAATCTTTGTGCCAAAGGGCAATTCCAGTTCTTCCGCGATGCGTTTGGCCACTGAGAGTGCTGCCACGCGTCTTGGCTGGGTGCAGGCAATGCAACCCATTTGAGATAGGCCGGCGTCGATTAAAAATTTGGGGATTTGGGTTGTTTTGCCAGAGCCGGTCTCACCCGCGATGATGATGACGGGATGCTGCCGGATGGCATCCATGATACGCGCCTGCTGGCTGTAGATGGGAAGCTCTCCCGGATACCGGGTTTTGATAACTTCGGGTGGAACAGACTTTTTTTTGAGCATGGCGAAGCGAGTGAGGCAGTGCGCTAATAGTTGAAGCGATCCCAATAAACCCGGGTTATAGGATAGGATGAGCAAAGCTCTCGGCAACTGAAGACCGAGGGAGCGTATACATGTACGTGAACGCTGGTCTGACAGGCAGCCACGTACCTTGCTCAACTACGAGATTTTTGAGCCCTTTCCTTGGTTGAAATGAAGTTACGTACAATCATAATCCTAATGCTCAAAAAGTTCGTTTGCATCGTTCGGAATAAAGGGTCGATGTTTGGACACAAAAAAGCCCCGAAATATCGGGGCTTCAGAAAGACTGAACCTTTAAGCCTTCGTCACCAGACCAGCCTTGATCGCCTTGCAGGAAACCCACATGCGCTTGACCTGGCCGCTCGCTAGGCGAACCCGAATGCGCTGCACATTCGGGCGGAAGCGACGCTTGGTGTTCTTAACGAGACTGGTTCCAATCCCACCACTTTTCTTGGTAAGACCTTTTCTGATAATACGTCCGCCTTTGGTTGGACGCTTACCGGTGATTGCGCAAATTCGTGCCATGGGTGTTCCTTTGTTAAAATGAAAAACGCAGAAAGTAGTGCTTTGAGCTTCTCAGGCAAGTTTTTTCTAAAAAAATGATCAGATCGACTGCGAGCTCAGCTTGGATGTGTAGAATTTCCTGACTGCAAGTCGCGGTAAGTGGATTGTGGGCATAGCGCGCGAGTGCTTATTCATTGAGCTCGGCTGGCTAAGCCGATCAGATGGCCTCAGTCTATAGAACAATAAGTAGACAGCAGCGCATTTTTACTGTAATTCTGTTGATTGGTATGATTCAATCAGACGATAGTGCAATACGGGCATGGATTCAGGCTATGCCAAAAACCGAGACCCATCTGCATATCGAGGGCGCACTTCCGTACAGCTTGCTGCAGACGCTCGACCCGCAGCAATTTTCCCTGCAACCACCGAGTTGGCAGCCCGATTTTAGATGGCCGAGCTTTGAGGCTTTTGAGACGGATTTGATTGCGAAAGCCTCACGGTGGTTTACTGTGGAGGAACGTTATCACCTTGCGGCTAAACAACTATTTGCTCAGCTGGCGGAACAAAACGTACGCTACGTAGAAACCTCCTTTCATGCCGGTATGATTGAGTTTCTAGGCTTGTCGGGGGAGGGGATCATTGCTGCTATCCAATCAGCAGCTCCTGTTGGCATGGAAGTTCGAGTCTTTATGGGGATGGCTCGTAATGGCGCTACACCAGCGATGCGGCCCATTCTCGAAGAATCGATCTACTGGTCTGGCTTAGCAGGCTTGGATCTGCACGGTGTCGAGACGCTGCCGATGGAAGACTGGACGATTGACTTATGGTGCAAAGCGAGCGCTCAGGGACTGTGTTTGAAAGCTCACGCTGGGGAGTTCGGACCAGCTGCCAATGTTGCACAAGTCATTCAGCAACTCGGCGTGCGTCGTATCCAACATGGTGTGCGCGCAATTGAAGACCCCGCTGTTATTGCATTGGCTTTAGAGCAAGGCGTCAGCTTTGATGTCTGCCCCATCAGTAATGTGAAACTACAAGTCGTACCCGAAATGGCACAGCATCCGATACGCGCTTTGGGGGATGCTGGGATCGCCTGTACCGTCAGTACAGATGATCCGCTCTCATTCGGAAATTGTTTGGTCGACGAATACTGCTCCCTGCATCAGGCCTTGAACTTTACGCCGCAAGAGCTCGTGCAATTGGCCAAGAATGGATTTCAGGTCGCACTGGTGGATGCTGAACAACGGACTGCGTGGATGGATGAATTGGATGACTTTCTGCGCGCTTCCCCGGGCGGTTCCATGTAATTTGTTGTCATGTAATAGCTTGGGTGAGGTGATCGCTAGCTGCAGGCCGAGAAGACGTATAAACGTACGTGACCGCTGGTCTGGTAGGCAGCCATGTGCCTTGGTCGCCTAATTTCCTAGCGATGTGACAAGATCGGATGCGCAGCAGGCCGAACCACTTTTTGAGCATCCTTGGTGAGCACATTTACAATCATAATCCTAATGCTCAAAAAACAGTTAGCATCGTTTGGGGTAATCAATCTCGGATCGGTAGAGGGTAGCAGCTGGCTGCGAGCTCGATTTTGTCGCTGGGTGCTTGTTCGACCAAATAGCTGCTAGCGGCTTCTGCCCTGCTCAATCGCTGGGTACAAAAAAACACCCAACGTTTCCGTCGGGTGTTTGATACTGAAATTCTAGTCTTCAGGTTTAGTCTTTTTTAGACCAACCACACGTGCACCATCGGCCCACTGACCACGCTTACGCAGTAGATCCACACGCTCAAAGCGTTTCAAAACGGTACGATTCTTTTTCCCGCCACCTCCGGTGGCATTAAAGCTATTGTGTTGCGACATGATTCTAAAAGTTGAAGTGAAGCTAAGAAGCAAAAGCATCGCAGGCTCAAAGAGCAAGCGAAATTACGCTTCTCTGTAAATTATTTTTCAGACGCTGCGCCGAGTGGTCTGTATTATGAGTTTGCGCCTAAGCTGTCTGCAGCTCATCACTAAGATTCCGAATATCATGAGGGAGGTCGCTGCATGAATCAATTGAACTTAGAGAAGGGCTGGCAAATGCTGCGCTTGCTCATGTGGGGCATTCCTGTGGCTGTTTTGATGGGTACTCTTGGGGCATTTTTCCTCTGGGCTTTGGATTTCGTGGCTGCTTTACGGCATGCACACGTCAAGTTCATCTACTGTTTGCCGCTGGCCGGTATAGCGATTTATGCGCTCTATGCGCGCTATGGGGCTTCTCTAGCTGCGGGGAATCAGCGTTTACTGGAGGCTGTCGAGGATCCCCAAGTTAAAGTGCCCTTACGCTTAGCTCCACTGATTTTGTTGACGACCTTGATGACCCATCTTTTTGGCGGCTCTGCTGGGCGTGAGGGGACGGCGCTGCAAATGGGCGGCAGTTTGGCGGCAGCTTGGGGGGATTCCATGCGCTTGAATGCTACTGAACGCAAAGGCCTGTTGTTAGCTGGAATGGCAGCCGGGTTTGCAGCTGTTTTTGGGACTCCGGCAACGGGGGCGTTTTTTGCTTTTGAAATCCTGAGGACGCGTCAATTTCGCTGCGATTTCTTGCTGCTGTGCCTAGCGCTGGCCTTTTTGGCGGATTGGGTGTGCCATCTATTTCCGATTCAACATGTCAGCTATCACATCGAAGCGCTTGCGCAGCCGCTTTTTGCGTTAAGCGTTTTCAATGCATTATTTTGGGTAAAATTGTTGCTGGTGGCCTTAGCTTTTGGTCTGGTCGCGCGGAGTTTTATTTGGAGCGGACAGCAAATCAAAGTTACTGCAACAAAATGGATTCGGCCGCCTTGGTTGATCCCCGTCATGGGAGGCTTGGGGGTCTTGTTGATCTGCTATTGCTTAGGGCGTCTGGATTACCTAGGATTGGGGGTGCAGTCGCCAGATCCCGAAGCGGTCACCATTTGCTCGGCTTTTCAGGCCGGCGGTGCGGATCCCTTTAGTTGGTTCTGTAAGGCTTTGTTGACCATTGTCACCCTCAGTCTGGGCTTCAAAGGAGGGGAAGTGACGCCCCTTTTCTTTATCGGCGCGACCTTGGGCAATAGTTTAGCCGTCGTTTTGGGCCTGCCGATCGATCTATTGGCGGGCTTGGGGATGGTGGCTGTTTTTGCTGCGGCCACCCATGCGCCATTGGCGTGCTGCATTATGAGTGTTGAGCTCTTTGGCTGGGAGAGCCTAGGCTACTTTGTCGCCGTTATTTACCTCGCGAATTATTGCAGTGGCCCAGTGAATATTTATCAAAAACAGCGCCTCTTGACTTGGTTGGATGTAAAGTTGAAACAGTGGCTTTTCCGCTGATGTAGAATTCTATAAGGGGGAGTCGAGCGCGAGTGAATTGTACCTGCGCTATAGCCAGTCGTATCGATTTTTTTGCGCGAAGCGGACTCTAGGATCGACAGCCAACTTTTTCGCACTGTATGGATTTTGCATGAATGAGCCCAATGAATTGGATGCGCCGATACAGTATTATCATCGTACACGCAAAACGCTAGAGACGGAACAAGTCTACGGAGAAGCATTTTTGCGCTGGGTCTACGCCAATCCCTTGGGGCGCCTGTCGCTGGCCTTAGTGGTCAAGCGGATTGCCTTTTCCTGTTGGTACGGCTGGCGGATGGACCGTTCTCGGAGCCAACAAAAAATAGCCCCTTTTATTCAGCAGTATGGACTCAATGCTGAGGAATTTGCTGATTCCGTCAGCGATTACGCAACTTTTAATCAATTCTTTTATCGCCGATTAAAAGCCAGCGCTCGTCCCATTGCATCTGGGAGTGAGGTGGCTGTCTTTCCTGCGGATGGACGTCATCTCATTATTGAAAATGTCAGCAATTGTGATCAGTTCTATATAAAAGGTCAGCGCTTTGATCTGGGTGAATTTCTCGCCGACCCAGAATTGGCTGAGCGCTTTGAGGGGGGCAGTTTGATCATTTCCCGGCTATGTCCTGTCGACTACCATCGCTATCACTTTCCGGTATCCGGTAAGAGTGCTGCGCCCCAGACGATTAACGGTTTTTTGTATTCTGTGAGTCCCTTAGCCCTGCGTCGCTCATTGGCCATCTTATGGCAAAACCGTCGCGCATTGACCTTAATTGATTCTCCCCAATTTGGCTCAGTGGCCATGATGGAGATCGGAGCGACTTGCGTAGGTGGTATGCATAGCACCTACCATCCAGGCAGTGTGACGAAGGGTGATGAAAAAGGCTATTTCTCTTTTGGAGGTTCCTGCGTGGCCACGCTATTTGCTGCGGGGCGTCTACAAATTGACTCCGATCTTTTGCATCAAGGTGCGCCAGGCCGCGAAGTCTATGCACCGATGGGCACCCGTATCGGAACAGTCGTTGACTTAGTTTAGGGCACCTCTGGAAACCTCCCATGTTTCGAGATTACCGATTTGCTGTGATGCAGGCAAGGCTCTCTCGCCAACGGTTGGGCTTCCATCCCTGCTTAGGCGAGAGCAACGCCGCCTGTGCACAGAATCGCCTTGCTCAAAATCAAAATGGTATTCGTCTCGGTCTTGGTAGGTTTTCAGAGGTGCCCTTTAAGCTATTTTTACGTAGGCGGATTCAACTCTGAACTGCAAGAGAGCAGCTAAGGTGAGTTAGGTGCTT
>CAWVTP010000108.1:0-7036 GCA_963933035.1 uncultured Puniceicoccaceae bacterium
AATAATTTGATTTGGCTTTGCCAAATGGCGGAGAGAGAGGGATTCGAACCCTCGGTGCCGTTTCCAGCACACATCCTTTCCAGGGATGCACAATCGGCCACTCTGTCATCTCTCCTGCTTATGCTTAAGCAAGGGCTCCATAATTTTAGGTCAATAGAAATCGCTGACTTATTTGTATTGGGACTTTCTTGGTATTTTAAGTTATCTTTGTACTGAGTGTATCTATCTGGTAACGCTGACTAACGCCATAACAGCGAGGATGCGCGCGGCAAATCGCACGGACTCTTTGTTCAAAAGTCGCTGTATCTAACCGGCTGCGGCTGATCGCCAAGATGCGATTTTCGTAGCCCGCTAAACTAAACTGTAGGGCCTCCGGGAATTGCTTGCGCAAGTTCGCATCCGTTAAAAATGGGAGGTGTGGAACTTTGGCCGGTTCGATCAGGTTAAAAACTAGAATCCCCTCGGGACGTATTAAGCGGGCGAGCGCCCGACACCAGTCAAGGTCGAGCGGGGCGCAACGAACGGGTAGGCCTGCTTCTTCTGCATACAAATCGTCGAGTATGTAATCAAACTGCTGCTCTTCTGGACAGTCATAAACCCATTCGACCGCATCGCCTGCCACCAGCTCGCAATCTTCGCTGCAGTTAAAGAAACCATCGGCTATCGATAAGTGGATGGGGTCTAAGTCGATCCCGACAATCCGTTTCGGAGCTTGAAATGCTTTTAATTGCGCGGCAATCGAACCTGCGCCAAAGCCGAGTATGAGCGCATCTTGAAGGCTTCTTTCTGGACGAAAGAGCGCGGGCAGTGCAATTAAATCCCAAATGCCCCCAGCTAAGGGGCGATTCGGATTCCATTGGGAGTGATTGACGCCGTTACGATACAGTCTCAGGCTGGCACCCGCTTGCCGAACTTCGTAATGGTTGCTCTCAACCCACTGGCTCCATAGAACTGCCATGCTGTCACTGTTATAGATTCACCTTAGACTGCCTGGCGAGTGCCGTGGTATCTGATGTAGTCAGCGATTATTTGATTTTAAGCAGCTCGACGTCGAAGACCAGCATGCCTGCCGGTGCGCCTCCTTGCGGATTTTCACCATAGGCAAGTTTGGCGGGAATCCAAAAACGTCGTTTTTCGCCTTCGACCATGAGTTGCACCCCTTCGGTCCAGCCCGCGATCACCTGAAAGAGGCCAAAGGATGCCGGTTCGCCGCGCATTACGGAGCTGTCGAAAAGTTGTCCATCAGTGGTCCATCCACTGTAGTGAACCGTTACCGTATCTTGCTTCTTCGGGTGGCGCTGGCCGCTGCCTGCTGATAGTTCACGTGAGGCGAGACCACTGGCCGTTGTCGTCGCATTTGCTGGAATGGCAGCGACATCGCTGGGAACTGCGGGAGGTTCCGGGGCGGCTTGGATGCTCAGTAATTCAACGTCGAATACCAGCAGCCCACTGGGACGACCGCCGCCAGCGTTTTCGCCATAGGCCAAATCTGCGGGAATCCAAAAACGGACGCTTTCGCCAATCTGCATCAACTGTAGACCTTCGGTCCAACCCTTGATGACGCGGTTGAGTGGGAAGCTGGCAGGCTGTCCCCGCTGGACAGAGCTATCGAAAAGTTTGCCATCGGTGGTCCACCCACTGTAGTGGACGGTCACGGTATCGGCGGCCTTAGGGCGTGTGGCTTCGCTCAGATCGCTGGCTTTAAGCACTTTGTAGGCAAGCCCGGATGCGGTGGTTTGTGCATCCTCAGGGATGGCGCTGACGTCTTTGGGTGTTTCGATCATAGGTGTGTATCAGTTAACAATCAGTCTGCTGCGTCAACCGAAAAGTCCCCAGCTTGCAAGGCTCACTGGCTTCCGCATTGCAAGTTGCTGAATTTTGCTGTTAGGATCTGGCGATGCTGAGTCACCAAGCTTCTATTTACGATGCGCATACCCATTGTTTCCCCTGCGAGCTGGAGCAGTCGGCACGTGCTTGGGCGCAGCAGCAGCGCGAGCCTCACTGGGCCAATCTGGTAGCGCCGATCGGTCGCGCTTCGATTCAGGGCTGGTCTGACCTACAGCAGATGCTGGCTCATATGGACGCAGCCGGGGTGGAAAAAGCCTGTCTCTTGGGTTGGTATTGGGAAAATGAGGCGACTTGTCTGTGGCACAATCAATTGATGGCAAATTGGCTGCAAGCGGCTCCTGATCGGCTCGTCGCTTTTGCGGCAGTCCTGCCCAATGCACAAGTGGTGGAGCAGCTAGAGCGCGCTCGAGATCAGGGCTTTTGTGGGGTGGGAGAATTGCATCCAGGTGTGCAAGGCTTTTCTGCCGCGGATCCGTATTGGAGGGTTTTGGCAGATTGGTGCGTGTCGCAGCAATGGCCGGTGAATCTGCACGCCACAGAAGCTGCTGGCGCTTCGCTTCGCGATCGCGTTGCAACTCCGCTGCAAGATTTTGTGGTGATGGCTGAGCAACACCCCTTGCTGAAGCTCATCTTAGCCCATTGGGGGGGAGGCTTGCCTTTCTTTGAAAATAATCAGCGCCTCAAAAAGCGTTTGCGCAACGTTTATTACGATACCAGTGCCAGCCCTTTACTATATGCCCCAGCGGTGTTTCGTCAGGTAATCGACACTGTGGGCGCAGATAAAATTATTTTTGGTTCTGATTATCCTTTAAAACTGTTCCCGAGGCATCAAAAAGATGCCGACATGCAGCCCTATATAGACTATGTGTTGCATGACCTAAATTTAACCACAACTGAGCGGAAAGCCATTTTCGCGGAGAATTTTGCTAAATTTTTACCGCAGAGTTCGGATGAATGACGATATTTAAAATTTTGGGCGTCTTTTAGTCTCAATAAACGTCGCGCACGTAACGTTTAGAGCTTTTTAATTTATTTAGATAATCTTGAGCTTGGGTATCGGAATAGGCTCCGTGATTTTTTATGATATTTAAGAGTGAAGTCTCGACATCTTTGGCCATGTGTTGGGCGTCTCCACAAACATAAAAATAAGCACCTTCTTCGAGCCAGGTATACAGTTCAAGCCCGTTTTTAGTCATAAGATCTTGGACATAAATTTTATTTTCTTGGTCTCGTGAGAAGGCGAGATCAAGTCGGTTCAGAAGTCCACTTTTGAGCCATGAATGGAGCTCATTTTCATAGAGGAAATCTCTATCCCGGTTGCGCTCACCAAAAAAGAGCCAGTTTTTTCCGCTTGCGTTACGCACGTCCCTTTCTTCTAGAAACGCGCGAAAAGGAGCGATGCCAGTACCAGGTCCTACCATAATTATTGGCAAAGAATCGTCTTCTGGCAGTCCAAAGTTTTTGTTGGGAACTAGATAGCACTTTATCTTCGTGTCGGCCGTTATTCGGTCAGCTAAGAAGGTGGAGCAAACCCCATTTCTAGCTCTATTCAAGCTCTTGTAACGCACGCTCGCAACAGTTAAATGGACTTCATCCGGGTGCTTTGCTTGGCTTGATGAAATCGAATAAAGTCGTGGTTGAAGAGGTTTAAGTAGGGTGATGAACTCTTCGGCTGTAAATTTTGTCTGTGGATAATCAATTAGGAAATCAATTAAATCCCTACCCCACATAAATTGACTCATCTCGCTTTTGTTTTCGGGTAAAAGTAATTGCGTTAGCCTACGGTCTTTACTGCGTTCAGCAATCGATTTGACGAATTCTTTCGAAGGAAGTTTTATTTCAAAATCATCTTTTAACGCTGAAAATAGTGATGAATTTGGATTATCAGATAGGAGGATTTTGGTGTCTGCCTTGAGCTTTAAGCGTTCGATAATTTCCATTACGAGCTCTGAGCAATTGGAGGGAATGATTGCAAGTGCATCTCCCACGTTGTATTCCATCCCTGAATTGGCTAAAGAAATTTCATAATGGCGTGTTTCTTTTGAGGATGCATTCTTTGTTAAGATGCTATTCCTTAATAAAGTTGCTGGATAAGGTGTTTGCTTTGTCCATTTAGATTTTGTTTTTTTGGGTTTACTTTTTTCTGGAATAGAAGGTGCATTTTTGTTACCGTTCAGCTGGATAATTGCATCAAGAACATTGTTGCTCCATATGGCAAATGGCGCTTCATAATCCAAGTCACAATCGACTCGATCTAAAATTCTAGTGCCTCCTAATTCCTCAATCCGACGATCCCAATCGATCGCTGCTTGACAGAATAGATCGTAACTTGTGTCTCCCAAACCTAATACAGAAAAATGTAAGTGGTCCAGTTTAGGAGCTGAGGTAGATGCAAAACTATCCCAGAGAGCTTGAGCATTATCTGGCATCTCACCATCTCCGTATGTACTGGTAATTAATAATACACGTTCATGTGTCGCAAATGATTCAGGTGACAATTCGTCCATACTAAACACTGTAGACGGGATGCCTTTGTCGTACGCTAGATCTGAAACTTCTTCAGCTAGGGCCTCCGCGTTGCCAGTTTGCGTACCATAGAGTATGGCTAATCTGCTACTTGATTGAGTGCCTGTTTCATCTTTTGTAGTCGGCTCTGTTTCGATGATTCGCGAGTTTAGACCAGAAAAAAAGCCCCCTAGCCAGCTGCGTTGGTTCTCACTGAAAGGTGCATTGTCAGGCAAGTGTGGATACAGGCTCATGCGATAAAATCAGTTTAAATTCGTATTCAAATGTTGTAAAATAGTATTATTTTACAACCGTTTTAAAAAAAGGTTTTTGTGTAATTATTCTGGCTCCCAAATGCCAAGAAAAATAGGACCACAACCAGTTTTGAAAAACAACTAGCCTGTTGCGCATTCCTAGTAAAAATAATAAGTGTACAATGAGCCATAAAATCCAAGCACCAAAGCCATTTACCAGTAAGCTTTTAAATTGAAATACAGCACGCGTTCGTCCAATTGTTGCCATGCTGCCTTTATCCAGATATTCAAATTCGACTTTATTTTGGTCATTGAATTGCCTGATGATTTGTTGGGCTACATACTTGCCTGCTTGTACGGCAGCTGGAGCAACGCCAGGTACAATTTGACCGCTACTATCCACAACTTTTGCTAAATCACCTATTACAAATATGCGCTCATTGCCAGGGATCGTCAAATCTGGCTCTACAATAATTCGGCCTGCTTGATCTCGCTGTACTCCTGTGAGTGTTCGCGGGGCGTTTCCTGCCTCTAATCCTGCTGCCCAGATGACTAATTTACTTTGGATTTTCTTTTCTCCATATGTCACGCTTGTCTCAGTTATGTCTGTTACGAAAGCGTTTAGTTCAACAGTCACTCCCATTTTTTGGAGTTCCTTTAGCGTGTATCTTGAGTGATTTTCGTGGAACGAAGGTAAAAGTCGAGGGCCTGCCTCTAAAAGTCGTATTTTTGTTTGTGTAGTATCAATTGCTTTAAATTCTTGCTTTAATACTTTGTGAGACAATTCAGCGATTGCACCTGCTAATTCAACGCCAGTTGGTCCACCTCCAACAACAACAAATTCAATCGATTTTGTGGCTTCATTTTCAATCTGTTCACACTCAGCCTGCTCGAAGGCGAATAAAATTTTCCTCCTTATTTCGGTTGCTTCGTCTAGTGATTTTAGTCCTAGGGCATAATCTCCCCAAATGTCATTTTTGTAATAGCTTGTTCTAAGTCCGAGTGCTAAAATTAAGAAATCATAATTTAGTGGCGGAGATTTTCGTAGATGTACGTACTCGCCCTCACGATCGATTTCTTTTACTTCGTCCATGATGATACGCACGTTTGATTGATCCATTAATATGCGTCGCAATGGTTGAGCAATTTCAGTTGCAGAGAGTCCTCCAGAGGCGACTTGATAGAGTAGCGGTTGAAACAAGTGATGATTCTGGCGGTCAACAAGTGTGATCTTGACCTCGGCTTTGGCTAGGTTTTTAGCTGCCGATAGGCCAGCAAATCCTCCTCCGAGTATAACGACATGCGGGGGGTTTTTCATGAGATATTAATTACTTTGTCGAATACTGCTCCTCTATTCGATCTAATGCTAATGACCAAGTGAAACCATAAGTCGCTGAATTAGGTAAGCTAACGTCGATGATCTTTAGCTTATCTGCCCCCATAAGTGATAAATACTCACTGTCATCAACTTCACTTTTATGGCGTATAAACTGCATGATGCTCTTTGAGTGAATACTCAAGCCTCCATCATTTCCTATGCACTGTGTTATTGAGCCAAGATCTTGTATTTGTTGAATAAGAAGGTTTCGCTTAAGGCGTAATTGTTGATTGTAAAATGTATATTCTAGGGCTTGTCCTAAGTTTCCATAATCAATTAAAAGTTTCAGGAATCCGCAGGGTAGCATATCGAATGTATGAGCGTTGTTAGGTAAATTATAACTTGTTTGTATGGATGTGTTTCGATCCTTTGCTAAGAGTTTGCAAGACGGGTTGTTTGCTAGTTCCGATATAATATCTATTAGCTCATCGGGACAAACGTCTGGCATTAGGAAAATTTTCATTACACAGACGCAATCGGTGTTAAAAAAATCGATTGATCCCGGAGAGCCGCAACACGAACAGGTGGCGAGTGATGCATGAACAAAGGCAATCTCTGGACATTCAGGCATGCCTAAAAATAGAATGTCATTGGTGGAGTTGATAGATTGCCCAATTTCTTCTCCTGAGAGTACAACTGCCATATCTGATTTATCATTAATCAATTGGATCATCATTCCACTTAACGTAGAAAGCCGCCCTAGAATCATCGGAATGTCGGTGGGTAAAGGGATGAAATCTTTAGGTTTTTGCGAGTGACAAAGATGAGTCGAGTCGATGTGTATCTTGGGTACTGATTGACGATGATTTCTTTTGTTATTTCTAAACATGTTAGATGCAGCTGAAGAAATTGAATGGCGATAGAGTTCGAAAAAAGGAAATTTAGTACAATATCATAGAGGGGTGATAGAAAACTACTCTCAAACGGAGTATAAGTAGTGTTATAAGTTGTCGTAGTCAGTGGTTGATCCGACAGAATGACCTTTCAGATCAAATGCTGACTGATAGATACAAATCGCAACTGGCTACGTCTTAAAGTAGGTGTCCGACAG
>CAWVTP010000109.1:0-6890 GCA_963933035.1 uncultured Puniceicoccaceae bacterium
TCGACCTTATCTATGTCGGCTCGGAAACCGAAATGTTGATGATCGAAGGTTCTGCCGAATTTATTAGCGATGAGCGTTTCTATCAGGCATTGGAGTATGGCCAACAAGCGATTCAACCGCTGATTGTAGCCCAAAAGGAATTGGCCAAGCTCGCTGGAAAAGCCAAGAAGGACTTTGAACTGGTCGTAACACCCCAAGCGGTGCTCGACTTTTGTGAGTCACACGCAGCCGAATCAGTCAAAGCAGCGCTCCAGCACGATAGCTACTCTGCTCGTAAACAAGCCATCGAAGCGATTACTAAAGAAACGCAAGCGGCCCTAGAAGCTGAGCTAGGCGCGGAGCAAGCCAATCCCGACGATATTGCGCGTGCCTTTGATGAAATCCAAGAAAAACTCTATCGTCAGAAGATTCTAGACACCGGTACTCGTATCGATGGACGCCAGTCGACCGACCTAAGAGCCATTTCCTGCGACACCGGGGTACTGCCACGCGTTCACGGTTCTGCAGTATTTAATCGAGGCGAAACGCAAGCGCTGGTCATCTCTACGCTGGGCACGAGCCGCGATGTACAAGATATAGATGGGCTGACTGGTGGCGCTAAAAGCAAATCCTTCATCCTGCACTACAACTTCCCCCCCTTCTCGGTGGGTGAGGCTGGACGTTTTGGTTTCACTGGACGCCGCGAAATTGGACACGGTGCCCTAGCAGAGCGTTCATTGCTCCCCATCCTTCCTCCAGAAGATGAGTTTCCCTACGCGATTCGCGTCGTCTCGGAAGTCATGAGCTCCAATGGCTCAACCTCGATGGCCTCCATCTGCGGTGGCTGCCTTTCTTTGATGGATGCCGGTGTGCCGATTACTGCTCCCTGTGCCGGCATATCGACTGGATTGATCACAGAAAAAGATGCTGAGGGCAACATCACTAAGCACGTGCTTCTCACCGACATTTTAGGTGCAGAGGATCACTTCGGAGATATGGATTTCAAGATTGCGGGAACCCCGGAAGGCATTACTGGCTTCCAGTTGGACCTGAAAATCACTGGCCTGCCCTTCAACATCACACTGGAGGCGATTAAGCAAAACCGCGCCGCGCGCGATGAAATCTTAGCCGCCATGTCTCAGCACATGCCGGAGTCTCGTAAGGATTTACGCGAACATGCGCCGCGCATTCACACCATCAAGATTGATCCGGAAAAGATCGGTGCTTTGATTGGCCCAGGCGGTAAAAATATTCGCCGCATCGTGGAAGTTAGCGGAGCACAAGTGGATATTGATGAGGACAACAGTGGCCGTGTGCTCATTTTCGCCACCGACAAAACCTCTATGGATCGCGCCATCCAAGAAGTGGAAGCCTGCACGGCGGAAATCGAAGTGGGTAAAACCTATCGTGGAATTGTGCGTGGCGTAAAGGAATTTGGCGCATTTGTGGAGTGCTTGCCCGGCAAGGAAGGCCTAGTACACATTTCTGAATTGGCCGACTTCCGCGTCAACAAAACAGAAGACATCTGCAAATTAGGCGATGAAATGGTGGTCAAATGCCTTGGCATCGAGAAGGGCAAAGTGCGCCTTTCCCGTAAAGCAGCCCTTGAAGACAGCAAGCCACAAGATGCAGAAAGCACGGAAGCGGCGGAAACTGCAATCGCTGAGTAAGCCAACCCATTTGCTTTAAAAAATCGAAAGCGGCCTTCTTTCAGAGGGCCGCTTTTTTACTACAGCCAGCTAGCCATCACTCACCCCACTGAGTCGCTGTATGATAGCGAACACATCATCGAAAATACTAACAAAATGTGGAAGCAGCAATCTCTAAGGTGCATCTGAACCACTCATCGGCATTTTAAAAGCAATAATGTTAAATAAAAATTCTGAAGGTAAAGCGTGCATTTCAATAAACATTTCCTGCTGACCTTCGGAAATTAAGGGTTTTATTTGCTTCCAAGTATCTAGCGAAAGCGATTTTCGCTGCTCGGCCCATTCTTTCGCAGCGATGGTCTCCTTTGGTTTTTGGGATATTTTCAAGTCCATTTCCTCTGCAGACTTATAAGCATTCATGAGTATTTGTCGTAGATTATAGCCAATTTCGGGCTCAAGATTAAGTGAGCTTATGTACATTTCGGATAGTAAATCAGCCATTGCATCTGGAGTCCATTTATCTGGGAACCCTAAATTTTCCATCCCCAACATCACAGAAGTAAACTCTGCCATAAGGGCATCGACTTCCATGGCAAACTGCTTATGTTGTTCATCATCCAAAGAAGCAGAGCCGTTTGAGTATCTTTCCCTAATTTCGTAAGACATCAGTGCGACCTGCCCAAGGCGCAGAGCACATTCAGAAAATCCGCTGGGAATCACCATAGAAGGTATTTCAGCCGCTTTATCATCATCGCTAATGTCTAACTTTTCTTCAACAACTACCGAATTTATCGAAGAGTTATCCTCATTATACGATATTTGGCTCTGCGTAACTGCCACTAATTCCGCAAGTTTATTCAGCTTGGAATCGTAGGCAAGCATACGACCCTCATGTTTAGTATCCAAGCCATCTACACTTGAGCTAAGCTCAGAAAGATCTGTCCTCAATTGATTATTTTCAATTAATAAAAAAACAAGCACGATCAATACAGTTAAAATAGGAAGTATTTTTTTCATAAAGTATAAGAAAGAATCGAATTTATATAATCGTAACACATTAATAATCAATACAATTTTTCAATTGTAAATTAATTTCTCAAAGCTTGAGTCCTCAATCCACCATACGAAAGGTCATCTGAAAGACGTTTTTTTGTCCATTGGGACTGATCCCGACAAAGCCCACCTGCTTAAAAGCTTCCAATACAGAGCGATCAAAGGCAGCATTCCCCGAACTTGGACTGAGCCGCGGCCGAATAATTTGCCCGGCTGCCGTTACTTCAAAAACCACCGTGACCGACAAGCGGACCCCTATGAGTTGCGCTGGTTTCTTCCATGCGCGATTCAATAATTGATTGACTTGGGCGCCATAAGCATCGATAGCGGACGCGGTACTTGCAGTGGAACCTGCGCTATGAGTCGAGGAATTTTGCAGTGTTTGCTGTAGATTTTTACGAATATTAACCGTGCTCAGCTGCGGAACTTTCTGTGGACTCGGGCTAGCTGTTCTAGCTTTTGGCTGCGGGGTCTTAATGGCATGCTGGCGCTTAAATTCCTCATAACTCATTTCCTTTACCGCAACTGCTGGTGGAGGCTTTGCAACCGGTGTCGACTTCACAACAGGCGGCTCAGGCGCCACGAATGTGGGCAGTGGCTTAAGTTTTGGTGCCAAGGGTTCTGTCAGTTTCGGCGGATTGGCGGCACTGAGCTGGGGTGATTCGGACGTCACCCCATCGCTAGCCAGCATCTCAAATACATGTGTGGAATCGGGCGTTTCTGGGAAACGAATGAATGTAAACAGCGCAGCCAATAACAACAATAGCAGATGCAAAGCAATCGAGGCCCAAAGGGCTGGCCTGCGCTTAAGGTCAATTTTCATCACTCAGCACGCGTATCCAAACTAATCTTGGTCAATTTGCGCTGCTTGATCAGGTCCACAACCTCTATGACTGCCTGATAAGGCAGGCGCGCGTCTGCTCGTATACTGAGCACCGGCGGTTCCGGATCCAGTGAGATCACATCCAGGAAATTCGCTAAGGCTTGCGCATCGACCGCTTGACTCCCCCAAAAATAAGCTCCCGATTGATCGATCGTAATACTTTGAATTTGCTGTGGTCGGCTGCTCTGCGCCTTCACCGACTCCGTCGGCAGATTGACTTGTATGGTCTGCTCCAAAAGCGGTGTGGTGATCATAAAAATAATCAACAAGGCGAAGGCCAAGTCCAACAAGGGCGTCACATTAATTTCGTTGAGCGCCGCTAAGCGATCTTTACGCTGAAAATTACGAGCCACTCGTCGAACTCCTAAGCATATTCATCCTCCGAGGCAGCCTGTGCCTCCAACTCGATACGATCCGCCAGCATACTTGCGAAATTTTCCAATTCCATGACCGCAATCTTGGTGGTCTGTAATAAATAATTGTAGCCAAATACTGAAGGAATAGCGACCAACAAACCCGCCACAGTTGTCAACAATGCCCCCGAAACTCCCGGTGCAAGACTTTGTAAACTAGCGGTTCCCGCACCCGCCATCCCACCAAAGGCATCCATCACTCCCCAAACAGTACCCAGCAAGCCTAGAAAAGGTGCGCCCGTCACAATCGATGCCAGCATCACCATCTTCGATTCATAGCGCAGGACTTGCTCCGCCAATGCGCGCTGCAGTGCATTCTCCACATGCCCCATCCGCAGACTGGCACGATGGCTGTCACGGTCGATCTGATGGCCTCCGTAGCGAAAAAAAGCGCCCAATGCCTCACGCGTCATACGCAAATAGGGGCCTCGTCCCTTGATGGGCTTGGATGGATCCAAACCTAAAATATGCGTTTCTTCACTCAATAGAGATTGAAAGCGGGTATTATTTTGCCGTAATCTAGCCAGTTCCAGGGCTTTACCAATCATCACGGTCCATGCAAGAATACTGCACAAAATAAGGATGAAAATCACGAACTTGCCGGCCGCGTTTGACTGCGCAAAGTAAGTAAAGACATCCGCACCCGCGGCTGCTTTTAAAAAGAGCCCATCAAAGATAGGAAGTGAATTCATCGTCTGCAACATAGTGATAAAAGCTGACCCGTATTCACAACCAACCCAGCAGAAATCACCAGCAAAAAATTCGTCGAATCGCAAGCAGATATTGGATGGGCGCGCCCTTGGCCGCAGCCTTATGGCTAACTTATACCAGAGGGCACCTCTGGAAACCTCCCATGTGTCGAGATTACCGATTTGCTCTCGCCTAGGCGAGAGCAACGCCGCCAGCGCACAGCAAGCGGCAAGTCTTTCAGACCGAAACACTTTTGGTTCTGAGCTGCGTTGATCTGCGCACGAAGGGCTTCCAGCCCTCCTGTGCACAGAATCGCCTTGCTCAAAATCAAAATTGTATTCGTCTCGGTCTTAGTAGGTTTTCAGAGGTGCCCCCGAAAGCAAACTCCGAGCTGTCGCTGGCAAATCGACTGTTGACAGCGCAGGAGACGCATAGATCGACAAAGCCAGCCTAAACCGATACTTGATTTCGGCTCAGCTTCGCTTCATAGCTATTGTATGCAGGGACTTTTTATCAGCTTTGAAGGTGGCGAAGGTGTGGGCAAATCGACCCAAATAAAAGCGCTGGCGCGCCGCTTAAGCGCGGCAGGCCACCGGGTGCTGACTACGAGAGAACCGGGCGGGACACCGCTCTGCGAATCCATCCGCAGCTTATTGCAATCAGATCAAGAAGTGATCAGCCCCGAGGCAGAACTCCTATTATTCACCGCCAGTCGTGCCCAACTGTGCCGTCAAATCATACAGCCAGCCATTGAGCGTGGAGAGGTGGTACTCTGCGATCGCTTTATGGACTCCACCAGCGTTTACCAAGGGGTGGCCCGCGCCATTCCCAGCGCACAAGTGGAACAGATCAATCAATTCTCCGTCGGCAACTGCAAGCCAGATCTTACCTTTTTGATCGACCTAGATCCGCATCAGGGCTTAAAGCGTGTACGCCAGCGAGCAGCGGGCTCCCTCGACCGAATCGAGCAAGAATCTCTCGATTTTTTTAAAGCAGTCCGTAGCGGGTATTTAGAGCTCGCCAACAATGAACCGGATCGCTTTGTCATCCTCGATGGCCAGCAGCCGATCGAAAAACTGGAAAAGACGATTTGGGACGTGCTGTCCACAAAACTAAGCGCCGTTTAGTCTGCCAATACGCTGCATGCAACTTAGCCACACACTCCCCTCCGAACTGAGAGATTGCCGAGCCGTTCACGTGCTAGAGCGCTCGCTGCAAAATAATCGTCTCGGCCATGGGATTTTATTACACGGAGAAAGCTACAGCTATCTATGCGAAATTGCGGAAGCCATTGCAGGCTATCTTTTGGGCAGCTCGAAAGATACTGCACTGAGCCACCCAGACTGCTTCACCCTGCGTCCCAGTGGTCGTGCTCGGCTAATTAAAATAGGCTCTGAAAGTGAACGGCGCCAAGGCGAGTGGCCCCAAAACAGTATGCGCCGCCTAGTCAACGACCTCCAAAAAACCGCCAATCAAGGGGGGCGCAAGGTCGCCATTGTATATGAGGCGGATCGCATGAACCATCAATCGGCCAACGCTTTTTTAAAAACGCTAGAAGAGCCAGCTGCTGAATCAACACTCTTCTTGATTACTTGCCGTCCCTACGATCTGTTGGATACTATTCGCAGTCGCTGTCTCAACTTTAAGATCCCCACAGAAAATGCACAGCAAATTCATCCCGACTGGATCACTTGGACCCAGCAATATCGCGATTGGCTAGGGCAGCTGATAATAGGCCCCAAAAAAGGACAGGCCTCACATTTAATTTTTGCCGCCTACGGACTCAACCTGCGCTTTCAAGCAATCATGAGCGAACTCTCCGAAAAGAGCCTGCAAGAACAGAAATCCACTCAGCCCGAGAGCTTGAGTGCAGAAGAAAAAAGCGCCATCGAAGCCGGAATTGAACGTCGATTCCGCAAACAGCTGCTCAGTGAAGTTGAAAAAGAAACGGTCCTATATGCGCGTGATATTGAAGCCGAAAATCCCGATTGCTTACCCGTTCAGGCGCTCAATCAGGCCATCAAAAGCTTGGAAAAGGTAACCCAACTGTTAGAGCTCAACTTTAATTTATCCGCAGCCCTAGAGCGATTTTTCCTCCAATCCTTGAAAATTTGGACTGGACGCAGCTAAACTTTTATCGTTGCCAATTTACAGACACTTTGCGCGATTTAAACCCAAACTATGCAAACGGATTTTTTGAGCATTAGAGTTATGATTGTAAGT
>CAWVTP010000110.1:0-6842 GCA_963933035.1 uncultured Puniceicoccaceae bacterium
GGACTTTATTTAAAATTTCCAGCTCGGTTGAACTGCCACCATTTTTAATGAGAGCGCCACTAATGTAAGCACTTTCTCCAGCCCTAAGTTTTAATTTTAGGGCACTTCTGAAAACCTACCATAAGGCGAGATTTCTGATGCAAATACTTTATGAAAAAGCCGGTTTAAAACAAGCTCCATTAGTTCCAGACTTCCCGAAAATTTATCTTCATCACGCATGGATAAATTTAACGGCAATTAGCCCTGACCCAGTGATAAACACGAAGACGGTTTTTTACGTTCCCCATTAAATTTGGAACTTTTAATCGTTGACTTCATCCTGAAGATGACCGAGTAACAATAACCTCACCCCCAGAACCCCCAACATAAAATATCATAATATCAAAACTTATGAGTAGAAGTTTATTTTTGATAGCATTAATAATGTTTTGCTTTGATGCCTTCGCGGAAACTCACATCATAGCAGTTGATGAACACATAAGAGAACGTCATAGTTGGACACTGGGATACCAGCCAGATCAGGTGATCAGTCGCTATCGTACAGATGTGGATCCTCCGCTCAAATTAGACATATTTTTTCCTAAAGATCATTCAGTCAATGATAAGCGCTCATGCGTGATTTTTTTCTTTGGAGGAGGCTGGATGGGCGGAGCGACCGCACAGTTTTATGGCTCCAGTCGCTATTTAGCTTCACGAGGGATGGTGGCGATATCTGCTGAGTATAGAACACACAATCGCCATAAAGCGATCCCTAAAGATTGCGTAGAAGATGGGCGTCAAGCGATACGCTACGTAAGGGAACACTCTGCAGAATTAGGGATTGATCCGAATAAGATCGTCCTTAGCGGCGGTTCGGCAGGAGGGCACATCGCTGCTGCCGTGGCAATGTGCGAGCAGATCGATGCAAAGCCGAAATCTTTGATCTCAAGTGTGCCCAACGCACTCGTGCTCTTTAATCCAGTATACAATAACGGACCCAATGGTGGCTATGGTCACTCCCGTGTAAAAGCATATTGGCAAGCGATTTCTCCTCACCATAACATTCAACCAGGCCTGCCGCCCACCATCGTTTTTTTCGGGTCAGCCGATAATTGCGTCCCGATCGAACAGGTCCATGCGTTTCAGATTGCAATGGATATAGCTAAGAATGATTGTAGCACACATGTGTACCAAGGCGAAAAGCATGGTTTTTTCCATATCAGCAAAGGCGGACGCAAACTGTTCGAAGACATTCTCACTAAAGTCGATCACTTTTTGGTGAATCAAGATTTACTCACAGGAGAACAGCAGGTGAAGCGTTGGACGACCAAAGCAATCGCCCACCTCCAGAAAAGAAAGCATCAGAACAAATGAGTTCCGTCGCTCAAATATATGTAAGCTAAAATTGAATGAATATGAATAAAGTAATCGTTATTGCGACAAGCATGTTGTTGGCCAGTGCCGTAAATGCTGCACTTCAACATCGCTACATTTTTAATGAATCGGCCATGGATTGTATTGGCGCTCTCCATGCAACCCCGTCAAAGCCTGGAGCCTTTCTTGAAGCGCCTGCTTTCGTAAAAGATGTGCCTCCTGGGACCATCGATGGCGCTCCGCTACAGTCCATGCGAGTGGGCATGAAAGATGGTGCAAAGAAGTCCGGCTTAACTTTTCCTAGAGTTTTATCCGAACCAGGATCCATAAGTGTATGGATAAAAAGTGAAGCGATCACAAATTTTCGCTATTTATTGGCTGCGATTAGGCCCTATTTTACGATCTCGCAAAATAAAAATAGCTTGTTCATAAAGATCGGTAAAAGAGAAAAGCTGCGCTCGATTAAAGTGCCCATGTCCACAGGCAGGTGGGTGCATATTGCGGCGACCTGGGATGTGGCCCAGCAACAAGCATCTTTTTATGTTGATGGTAAGTCGGTTGCTTTAATCACCGACTTGAGTGCCGATATCAACATGGCAAGTGGATTGCGTCTTGGTAATTACGATAATATGCGCAATAATGATAAGTCTCTGCAGCATCAGTATGTAGGTAACATCTATGATTTTCAGATCTACAATCATGCGATGACAGCCACAGCTGTCGCTCAGCTATATGCGAATCCTGGTAGCCCAAGTTTAAGCGATGAGATTTTAGCTAAAGCACAGCCAGCAATTTACCCATGGCAAAACTATCAAGGCCCTTTGCAACAGAACTGGTTTAATATGCGCGATGGACTGAAGAATTCGCAATATATTTTTGAGACCACCAAAAAAGGCAGAGTTGCATTTGTGGGCGGCTCCATCACGGGCATGGATTGGCGCGAAAAGGTAATGAAGAACTTGATGAAACGGTTCCCAGAGACAGCGTTTGAATTTATTCCTGCTGGCGTGGGCTCAACAGGAACTATGTACGGTGCGTATCGACTCCAGCGAGATGTCATTGAAAAGGGGCAGGTAGATCTGATTTTCGAAGAAGCTGCAGTGAACGACCTGGCGATTAAGCGTACCGCAGATCAATCTGTTCGCGGTATGGAGGGCATTATTAAAAATGCTCGTCGCGCCAACCCCAATGTCGATATCTTAATGATGCACTTTGCCTGCCCTGAAAAACTAAATGATTATAGTCAAGGCAACACACCCGAAGTGATCTCCAGTTTCGATAAAGTCGCGGATCACTATGGTGTGCCGACCTTAGACTTGACTCGTGAGATCTATGAACGCATCAGACGCGGCGAATTCACTTGGGCTAAAGATATTGTGGGTCTACACCCCTCTCCGTTTGGACAACAATTATATGCCGATGGCATAGAACGCCTCCTTGCGGACGCATGGGCAGAGAAACCCGCTGCGTCCTTAGTTCCGCATGAGATGCCAGGCAAATTAGACCAGGCCTGCTACGACGAAGGACAATTGTTTCCTCCGCAAACTGCGATTAATTGTGACGGCTTTAAAATGGATACCTCGTATGATGCAAAATCTGACGGAGGGCATGTACGCGTAGGATGGAATGAAATCCCGCAATTGGTCGGGACCAAGCCCGGAGACAGTTTTGAGCTAAAGTTTGAGGGTTCTGCTGTCGCAATGATGGTGATAGCTGGACCGAAAGCTGGAGTTATTGAACATAGTATCGATGGTTCCGATTGGGTGCAACAGGATTTGTTCACCAAACACAGCCCCAAACTACATTTACAAAGGATATACACCCTACGTGACGGCCTAAACCCCAATAGTGAACATCTTTTGAAGGTGAGGATTGCAGATGTACGCAACAAATTGAGTGTTGGTCACAATTGTCGTATTATTTATTTTGGCCTCAACGGAGACCCTCGCAGCCCGACAAATATGAATGTTGATGGGATCTACTTTGAAGGCTCAGATGGTCATGGCCCTGAAAAATAATTCCGCACAGAGAGCTTTTTTATCTTTTAAGCGACAGGCTGACACCTACAACTCAAACTCAACTGACCATAAAAATTCCTGCAATTTTTGATACCAAATCCTCGGGAATATTTACTCATCCTAAAACTGAGTTTGCATCCTTTCGGATATACCAGGCACAAGCAGTTTCAATTATGGAAACGATCATTCGCCTAAATGAAGTGCAGCTGCACGAGCATCCAAGCCAACAGATCGCTGAGAACGTAGGGGCGCACTGCGCATAAATTGCTAGCTGCAGCCCACAAGCGACCTCCTAGAGCGGATCTCCATTCTATCTGCCCGGCCTCCACCTGTAATGCAGAATGTCGAGATAAACCAACCGCAAGAGGACAGTGCCGGCCAACCATTCAGTGGGCGGCGCGCTACACTACGACTGGTTGAAAACGCCTGCGACCGATAAAATAGATCGACAGCACAAGCCCAAGTAGCAGAGCAGAATTGCTTAACTCTGGAAAAGCAAACCCCGGATTTTGATACAACTCAGTTATATCATCACCAGCCAAGCGATCACTGTAAAATTGAAGATCATACATTTGGCCATCAAATTGATTCGCTATTTGCCCGCCACTATCGCTATAATTACCAACATTGAGTAAGTTGAATGCTCCGTGCGCTACTAAAGAATCTTCCGATAAATTAACCCCATTCAGATACACAGACATGGTGGTATTGGGGGACGTGACACCATCGTTGACGATGAGTGGGTCATCTGTATGCACCCATGTGATAGCTAAATGATGCCAGGAATTCTCAGTCAATACCTCTGATACGGCAAAAGCACCACTCGAAGTATGCGCATTTTTCACAGCAAGCTGCTTATTCGACTTCAAATAAACCCAAAGGTTTTGGCTAGATCTAAATAGATAATCGACTACCCCAGAAGCGTCCCTAGCATCAAATTTGAACCAACATGCTACTGTTTGAGAACTCGCCATCACACTACCATCGATTGTAAAAACACTCGATTGGGTAGTTTCTCCAACCTCACCTGAATCAACACTACGTACCACATCAAAATCAATCGCTTTTGTGGGCGCCCCGCTTATTATACCAGTAGGCTGACTGAGAGTGTAACTCGGGTTTATTATGTGAGTTGTGAGTTCTCCATTACTATCTACATAATTTTCACGGATAACGCCATCTACAGCACCTTCAATAACAGAATCATTCAGGTTGCTACCAAACTCGTAACGATGAATCAAATCCGCTTGAAGCATGCAGGTTGTGAATGCAAACAAGGAATAAAACAAAAACCTGAGATTTTTCATAAAATAGAGTAATGTAAATAATTCGTAAACAGTTATATATTATAAACTTAAATTAAAAAATGTCAACCTGCAATGTTAAGTCCTCCAGCATTTCAATCGCATACGCACGGTTCTCTGCAACTGAAGGCCGAGGAAGGGTATACACATACGCGACTGCAAACCTGATTGGTTGCCATCTGCCTGGATCGCTTAAGTTGCGAGCGATGCGTTAAGACCAAATACGCACCAGACCGGCCCCATTTTGGGCACCCGCTTAGTGGGCACATGTCTAGTCGACCTGCCCCCCCAAAAAAACAGTCCCGAATCGATTGAGCGTTCTTTTAGGATCAAGCAAACAGAACGACGGCAAAGAGAACACATCACAGCAAAGAAGCGATCATTCGCATCCTCAAGGTAACCGAGAACGGCCATAGCCATGGCAGGCCTCCTTCGTACATAAATCGATCGCATGGAACCGACTATTGATGA
Source organism: uncultured Puniceicoccaceae bacterium (assembly GCA_963933035.1). Classification (GTDB taxonomy): domain Bacteria; phylum Verrucomicrobiota; class Verrucomicrobiia; order Opitutales; family Coraliomargaritaceae; genus CAWVTP01. The sequence continues at coordinate 5,147 of CAWVTP010000110.1, forward strand.
AAGAGCGCCTACAGCGGCATGAAAGTCTATGAGCGCAAGCGCCTCAAGCAATAAGAAAAGGAGGACGCCCGGATCTAGCAGCTGATAGCCGAGCAAGCGCTGGAGCCACAGTAGATTACAGCGACTGTAGCAGCTAGATGGGCACATGGACAAGCACAAGCGTATCTACGGTTCCACAGCGAGGAAGGACTGCATATCGTCAACGCAAACGCAAGCGAGCCAGAATGAAGCGCAGCCCTGAACTGAAGTCGCAGTGCTCAGTCTAAGCAAAGCCGGAGTATCGACTTTATGCACACCAGTACGCAAAACGGTCATAAAATCCCCTGAATCAATAGCGTCGATGATACCCGAGAGGCCTTGTGGATGGAAGTGAACACCTCGATAATAGTAGCCGACCTCTGCCGCTAACGCTATCAACTGATTGAACTTCGAAAAAAACTCAATGCTGAATCACTGATAGTGGTCCTGAGTTCGCAGGTGCCGCCTTGGAGGAGTGAGCCCACACCAAGAAGGTCGAACACCCGTTTATCCAAGTAGGAACACCCAGTCAAAATAGCGATGTCGAGAGCTTCAATGCAAGGTTCGCAACGAGTGCTTGAACGAGAATTGGTGGCGCAATATCGACCATGCCAGAAACTAAATCGAACGCTGAAAGAAGGACGACAATCAGGTCCGGCCACACAGCTCACTGAACAACCAAACGCCTGCGGCCTTCGCGGAAAAATCGCCCGCCCTGAGGGGGCAGGGAGGCATCAAAAGGCTTGCTAGCACACAAAAACAACAAGAATATAAGCTAGTTATGCCTTAAAAATCCCTATGCGGCTCTTGTCGCCGATCCAATTTCAGATTGATGATAGAGTTCGCGTGGCCGAAAGTTGTGAACGAAGCATAAAACGAAGGCAAAAAGAAGCTCGTTGATCCACTTCTTGAGGTTCCAGGTAGTAGCGGCCAGTCCGAGATTCTTCAGCTCCTTTGAGGAAGCATCTAGCCATTTGGTAGTCGTTCTTGAGATGGCCGAGCAGCGACATCGACTTTCTGGCACGCTTACACTCAATCGCTACATTGTTGTGAGTCATATCGCCGACATGGAGTGCAAAACGAATATTAAAAAATACTTATTGGCTTGTAGCCAAGTAGTCTGAGTAGAAAATGCCCGTGGGAAGCTTTGCAAATAATACTGCGTATCCGGAATCAAAGCAATCGACCAGGCACCCGAATCAACCTCACGAGGAAAGAGCAGAGTAGCCGTAAGCGGCGGTATAGAACTGCTCACTGGGAGCGCTCTGCTAACAAGCTCGAGCACACCAATAGCGCCAAAACTTGTTGATTGTTCGTTTTTCGCGACAGTCACAACAATCTCGCCATTTTCTTCAGCCGCCACACCAACGACCGTAGCGACATTAGAACGATTCCCATTCCCCCTACAAAGAAACTGTTGTGCTTATCAAGCCCGCAACCGTATAATCCGTCCGCATAAAATGTGGCAATTGACGACTTCTGCTAGAAAAAACTCCAGGTCATAAACGGCAGTATCACTAGGCTTAAGCCCTGCAACCTTAATAACTCTCTTGGTGGGTCCATAAACGAATAAAAGGTCTCCAGTAGCGCGTCTTGCGCAGGCATCCGCAGTAAAAGAAGGTATAATACCAACTTAAAAAAGGTATGACACTATAGGTGCTTCAAGTAGCGTTTGCTG
>CAWVTP010000111.1:0-6764 GCA_963933035.1 uncultured Puniceicoccaceae bacterium
ATCCTTAATTGACCACTTGGCGCCAAGCTCTAAGTTTTCATATTCATTGGGAGCCTGACCGCTACTGCCAACTTTAGCGTACTGCTCACCACTCTGCGGTAGAAATGTCTGACTATAACTGCCATACAGGGAAAGATCCTGATCTAATTTATAAACAAAACCTGCGCGCGGTGTGAATTCTTCATCAGTGCGACTACCAGGCGTAGAATTGTTAGAGGAGTCAAATACATCGACTTCCAAATCAAAGCTGTCAAATCGAGCACCGAAGACAAAATCTAAAGATTCAGTCAATGCAATGGTATCCTGTAAATAAAGTGATACGACATCCAGTTCGGCTTGAGTTTTGTCCTTAAAATTTGTAAATACTCCAGAAATACCGCCAATTGGTTGGTCAGTATAGTTGGCGGCTACTGCTTCAGTACGATCATTATCATTGCTGGTGTTAATGTACTCAGCACCCACCAGTAATGCATGCTCTATGGCTCCCGTTTCGAATTCATGTGTGAACGAACCAGAAAGTGTGAGAGTAGAACGATCGGTTGTGTCGACATAACCTTTGTAATCAACAAGGTTGGTACCAGCGTTATAATCGTTAGCATAAAAATTCGCATAGGCCTTATCATAGTCACCATAAGAAAGAGTGACCTGTGCTGCTGTTTCATCGGAGAAGCTGTGAGCCAAATCAAGGCGTAGCACATGTGCCTCAAACTCTGATTCGTTGAGATCTTTGTCTCCAAAGAACACTCCATTCAGGGCATCGACGGGCTTGCCGTTGTCCGTTGGAATACCGCGATCAATGAAGCGTGTGTGATCCAAGTACTCATAGGATGCGTTCAATGTCGTTTGATCCGATAGTTTGAACTGCACTGTGGGATTCACTCCGTAGCCATCACCCTCATAGTAGTCGCGATGGTTTTCATAGCGCTCATAGTAGGCATTGATACGAACAGCAACGTCTTCATTAACAGCAGAATTACTATCTACTTGCAGTTCAGCCGCACCGAAGGAATCAACGGAAAACTTGTAGCCATTGAAATCCTGTCCAATGATACCTTTTTTGCTGACACGATTTAAAACACCACCCGCACCACCGCGTCCGAAGAACAGTGCATTTGGGCCGCGTAAGATTTCTACTTGCTCAACATTGTAAAGCGGACGGTAGTATTGCACGTCATCGCGCACACCATCGACAAAGAAGTCTGCAGTAGAACGGACCCCTCGAAAAACGACGGCATCACGGTGCCCTTCACCTTGGGACTGATTGACGCCAGGCGTATAATCAATAATATCTCCGATGCTATTGAACCCGCGCTCATCAATCACCTCTGCTGTGGTGATCGAAAGACTCTGCGGCACGTCGAGCACAGCGGTCGGCGTACCGAGCGAGCTGACGGTATCAGCAGCTAGCGTATTTCCGACAACGACTGTCTCGTCGAGGGCCACATCTTCGGCGGCCGACTGTCCCGTCAGCGCTGAGGAAGCGAAAGCAAATGGCAAAAATGCACTCGCCCATAATTTGTTCTTTGTCTGTTTCATGTTTGTGTCGTGTTTGTGAATCGCTTGGCAGCTTCAGATCGGCGTTACAGTTTATCGTAGCACAGACAAAACTCCAAGTCGTTTAAATTAGCAAAAATGGCCCACTAAATCTACCCCCAAAGGGAGAATTTTTAACCCAAAAAGGATTATTTTTAATCCGAAAAGTCCTATTAAAAGGCAGCTCCTAAGCTGAAATTAAATCCTTGGCGGACCAATTCTGCAGCGAATAACTGTTTGTAGAACCAGCCCCGACAATGCGCATGGCAAAAGAAAACCAGCCACCCGTCACCACAAGCACAATCAGAAGCTATATAAGCAAATTCCGTCACGGCTGACAGCGATTTGCATTGCGAGCAGCAAGATCCCTCGTGCTAACATGCCTTCGCAATGCAGTCTTACAGTGCACTAGCGGGAAGCTAGCGCTGCCGTGCTTTGACGAATCATCAACTGTCCGGCACTGCCCGCTGCCAATGGCAATGCTTCCGGCTCGCCGTTTTGGATCCACTGATGCGTCCAACGCCCCGCCAAAAATCCGAGCTTGCGATTGGGGACATCCATGACCGTGAGGGGAGGATTAAAATAACGTGCATGCAGGGAGTCATCAAAGCTGAGCAATGACAGGTCCTTTGGAATCTGCAGCCCCAGCGAATTGACAGCGTGCGCAATGCCTAAACTAAGCTCATAACCCATGGAAATGACTGCCGTTATCTCCTGAGCAGAATTCAACAATTGCAAGGTCGCCTGGTAACCATGCTCGACGGCATCCAAATTTTGCGGCGCCTCAGGTACCCAAGCTGCATCCACCTCAATCCCATGCGCTGCCATCACCGTACGATAGGCATCCAATCGATCACCGTGGACGCGATTCTTTGCGTCCGACAGGATGAAGGCAATCCGCCGATGGCCCAACTGAATCAAATATTTGCAGGCGGCTTCGACACTCGCTTGGTGATCAACTTGCAGGCGGCGATCGCTAAAGCCTCGGGGAGAACTCATAAAACAACAAAACGGAAAAGCTTGCTTGGCCAGTTCTTTAAGGAATCGACAATCTTCGTTGGCATTCACAATAATCGCACCATCCACGCCACGCCGCTGCATTTCTTTGTGCACATTAATCTTATTGAGCTTGGAAACGGAAGAGCCAAAGATTGATAACTCTAGGTCTGCCTCCACGCAATACTGCCGCAAACCGTTGAGCACTTCATCAGTAAAACTATTAAATAGATCCTCCCCCTCACTGTGACTGCATATAAGCAAACACAGATTTGTCATCCTGGGCGCAAACGCCAGCCACAGCCCCTACACACTCCAGCTAGAAATCGTTCGCAGCAAAAGTTGTTAAGATATCCTTTATGCAACCACGCTCACGCTATACAATACCTATGCATTTTACAGTATGGCTTTGCCACGTGCAGCGACCCTGACCGTTCAAATTGCATGCAACCCGACCAATGCAAACAGACTTTTCGAGCAATCAGATTTTATCTTTAAGCAACTTTTTATTAGCCAGATTTTTAATGTATCGCATTAGAAATGTGCTCAGCAAGAGAGTCCTCAAAAGGCCTCCGAACCGCTTTGCATCCAGTCTTGTCGCATCGCTCGGAATTTTAGCAATGCCACAAGACTGACTATTAGATCAGCAGTCAGGTATATTTTTAGGCTCGCTCCACATTCAGTTGGCGAACACTACGCGCGTACGATCGCATGATCCGGGTTCAACACCGTCTGTCATCACAGAAACCTTATGATGAAATGATTCAGCAGACCTACGAATTCCATGAACGCGCTGGATTAATTTGTTGCGGCAATGGGACTTCGGGCGGGGGGACCCCTGCGGCCAATTCCTTTCGGACTCGCGAAGGAGACTTTCCGAGCTTCTTCTTAAAATAACGAGAGTAGTAGAGCGGATCTGAAAAATCGCAACGCCATGCGATCTCTTGAATACTCAGCCCAGACCGGATTAACAAAGAAAGCGAAAATTGCAATTGCAACAGCCAATACACCTGCATCGGGGATCTCCCCAAATGGCGCTGAAACACTTTACACAAATGCCCGGGCGTAACAGCGGCCTGCTGGGCGAGTGCCCGCAAGTCGATCATACCCGTTTGGGCGTGATCGATTGATTCGCGCATCGCGAATAGGCTTTTCTGTATCGCGGATGGCAATTCCGACTCCAACTGAATACGCGTATCAATATGCTGATTATAAAGCGAAACAAATACTTCAAACAAACGGCAAAATGCGGGCGATAAAGCTGTGGGCTGACCACGTCCCTGCACCAACTGAGCTACAATCTGCTCCATAGTGTAGCGCAATACCGGTGCCGCTTGCTCATGTATTTGTGGCCATTTTTCCACTGGGGGAATATCATCAGGTAAGCCATCAAAATTAAAGTGTATGTATGAATGCAAAGTAGAGCTTTGATGATCCCAAAGATATTCTTCATACGCACCTGGCTTTGCAAAATGAATGCTCCCCGGCTGCAAATGATAACGCCGCCCATCAACAAGGTAAATAGGATAACCACGCAAAATGTGCACAAACAAGTAATCGTTTAAAACTCTCGGTTTCAAACTTTCGGCTACCCGATACTGCACGATACCGCCATAAATATATTGAATCACAACAATGATAATTTTGTCTATATAATGAAGACTCTCACCCATTCACACTTTTAGTCAAACAAGTTATAATATGGTTTCAATGAATCCTCTTTACCAAGACGCTTATGTATGACGACCACCACGCCCCAGGGACTTTATTGCACCCGCCAAAATCGCTAGACTATAGTTTAACTGGAGACAATACCCGCATTGCAATTGAGCGCGGGCTCGCTGAGGCGGACTGGTATCAGTCTCCAGTTCCCAGAGCCAAGATGCGGGCTCTACTAGAGCGCAAAGATGGCCCAGCCATTCGCGACACCTGCATTTTATTAGCGGCCCTACTGGTAACTGGTGGATGCACAATTGCATTATGGGGCACCGCATGGGCGATCATTCCTTATTTAATGTACGCAGTCTTGTACGGAACGAGTTCGGATTCTCGCTGGCATGAATGTAGTCACGGGACAGCCTTCAAAAGCGACCGACTAAACAATATCGTCTATGAATTTGCCTCATTTATGGTCATGCGTGAGTCCACACTGTGGAGATGGAGCCACACGCGACACCACAGTGACACTATCATTGTCGGCCGCGACCCAGAAATCCAGGTTTCACGACCACCAAACCTCTTGCAGCATGCTTTAAGCCTAGTCGCAATTGGTGCCTACAGGAGCCATTACCCCAGCATCATCAGACATGCTGCTGGCATTATGACCGATGATGAAAAGACCTTTGTGTCTATAAGCGAGTTCCCTAAAATCTATCGGACCGCACGTATTTATCTCGCTATTTATCTGTGCATTGTGGCGTCTGCTGTGCTGCTGCAAACTTGGATACCCATTTTCTTGTGCTTACTGCCTCAATTTTTTGGTACTTGGTTAATGATCGTGCACAACTCGACCCAACATGCTGGCTTGGCTGAAAACGTGCTTGATCACCGCTTAAATTGCCGCACAGTCTACATGAATCCGATCAGTCGGTTTATTTACTGGAACATGAACTATCATGTAGAACATCACATGTTCCCACTCGTTCCCTACCACGCACTCCCTCAGCTGCATGCGCTCATAAAGGATGATTGCCCCCCACCCTACCCCTCTATACTGAGCGCCTGGAAGGAAATTCTGCCCACCGTATTGCGCCAAGTCAAAGAACCTGAATTTTTCGTTAAGCGCACATTACCAGACAGTAAGGTTATTGAACAAGAGGGTCGCTATCAGACAGAATTGGACCCTGACAGTAAGGGTTGGTTGGAGATTTGCGCTGCGGCCGACTTAGGCAATGAGGACGTCATACGCTTTGACCACGGCAATAAAACTTTTGCGTTATTCCGGGATCATCAGGGCGATTTGTATGCGACTGACGGCATCTGCACTCACGGCAATACGCACCTTGCAGACGGATTAGTTAAAGGCAAAATTGTTGAGTGTCCCAAACACAATGGTCGTTTTAACTTAAAAGACGGTTCTCCAGCTCGCGCTCCTATTTGCCGCGGGCTAGCCACTTATCCAATTGAAGAGCGCGCGGGCCGTATTTGGTTAAATACAAGCCAAGGCGATCATAACGGAGCTTCCCCTGATAAAAGCTACAATCTAAAAGTCGTCAGCAATCAGCACGTTTCCACTTTCATTAAAGAACTGGTCCTGGAACCTGTTGATTTTGCTGAAAAAATAAACTTTCAACCTGGGGATTACCTACAAATTGACATTCCCACTTACGATACGATTGCCTACAGTGACTTTGTGGTGCCTGTCCCTTACAAGGAGATATGGGAGCGACACAAGCTATATAGTTTAAAAGCCCATAATCCAGAACTTGGACGCCGCAACAACTATTCATTAGCCAGCAATGGCACAACTGAACATCAATTAAAGTTCAATGTGCGCATTGCGACCCCACCGCCTGGTCAGGACTGCGCAACCGGCGTCGGTTCTAGTTACATTTTTAGTTTGCAGCCAGGTGACGAAGTCACAGCAGTGGGTCCGTTTGGTGATTTCCATATAAAAAAATCGCCTAAAGAAATGGTGTACATTGGTGGCGGTGCTGGCATGGCACCACTACGCTCCCACATAACGCAGCTATTTGAAAATGATCAAACCGAGCGCACAGTTAGCTTCTGGTATGGTGCGCGCTCGCAACAGGATATTTTTTATGACGATTATTTTGCACACCTCGCAGAGCAGAATGTAAACTTTAATTTTCACATTGCGTTATCGGACCCTCTGGACAGCGATCAGTGGAAGGGTTACCGGGGCTTTATTCACGAAGTGACGTACGAGCATTACCTAAAAAATCATCCTAATCCGGGCGCGATTGAATTCTATCTATGTGGTCCACCAATGATGATCAAAGCCTGCAACAAGATGCTCGCAGACTTAGGTGTTCAAGAGAATCAGATTGCTTACGATGCCTTCTAAAATGCAGCCTCAAAATCGTCCACGTCTAGTCAGCTGCATCAATTTATGGACCTTTTTGCAGCACCCCTACACTGCAAGTCCGCGTATTGGTTGGTCGAAGATAAGCGCGCTATTGGAACAACATGAAATTACGGCTGTCAGTTGGCTCGCAAGCAGAACAAATGGCTTCAAAGAGTGGATCGGTCAGCAAGACTATCAGTACGGCGGC
>CAWVTP010000112.1:0-6672 GCA_963933035.1 uncultured Puniceicoccaceae bacterium
CCAACAACGACTCCAACTCAGGACGAAACAACTCCCAATCAATCACATCATTGAGTTTATTGATCCCACGAACCGTCTGCGTGATCTCACGCTGGTGATCAATCATACTGAACAAATCTGAGTCTTTCTTGGGGTTGCGATATTTTATCAAAATAGAATACCAAATAGGCAAACGCTGTAAAGATTGGAGTTTAGTTGGTGGTCAGTTATTCGGAAGGTTTTCAGAGGCGCCCATTATTGGGACTTCACTAAATCACTATGCACCTAATCCATGCTTAAAGAGGTAGGCCTCTTCACCTCGATCACGAATCAGCTTTCACATGCTCAAAAATTACAAACCCGCGAAGGCAGAGAAAATAGCATTTGTTTCGTAAACAGACGGCAAAATGTTAAAATCCGCCAGGGATACAGCGATAAGATCATTTTAAAAGCAGCTGTGATAATACTAAAAACTTGCCTTAAAATAAAAGAGTTGCCGACACAGTCAGACCCATCATTATATGATTTATTTAAATAATGGAAAACAAGGCCAAAACTGTAAATTTATCCCACAAAGTCATCCGCCACATTTTCAATGCAATTGAAGGCGGCACGCTAAAAATTGGAGACAAACTCCCCACCAATCGCGAACTGGCTGCAGAGTTGGGCATATCGATACTAACGGTCCAACGCTCCATGAAGCAGCTCGAGGCTCAGGGAGTCGTTCGCTGCCAGCGTCGCAGTGGCACCTTTTTGGTCGACAGCAGTAAGATCGGATCTCCCCGAATACAAAGTGATTTAGTGGGCCTATTCATACCAGAATTTTCATCAGACTTTCACACCGACCTGCTACTAGAACTTGAAGAGGGCATGATGAACGCGGGAAAAATGCTGAGCATCAACTTTACGCGTAGTGAACCGGAGCGGGAATTAAAACTTTTACGGACAATTGCGCGCCAACGATTAGAGGCGCTTATTTTTGTCCCATCCCCACTAACCATTCGCTCGGAATCTCATTCGAACACCATGCGTCGCTGGGTACAACGCTATGTAAGCGAGGGCACACAGGTAATTTTCGCCGACCTATGCCCTCGAGGCTCAGAAAATCGACTGGTCTCCATCGACGATGAAAAAGCGGGAGAATTACTGACACAACAATTGATCGCCAAAGGACATAAAAACATTGCCTTTGTTGGCCCCGCTAAGCTACACAATAGCCTTGAACGCCGCGCAGGCTATGAAAAAGCACTCGCAGAAGCCAAGCTACCTATTCGAGAAGACTGGTTCTGCCCGATCGCAATCCTGGAGAGGGAAGACTGGATCCAGCATAGCAAGCAAACGATGCTTCACTTCATGGACGACCATCCTAGCGTTACGGGTTTTGTGATCTGCGATCAGAGCTCTGCGCTGAGCGCATACACAATTTTGAATGCTGGCAGTGAAGAACGATCATTTAGCGCTTCGGATTCGATCGCGGCCTTATTTGAACATTCAGAGCCTCCCTTCGAGGCACTGGCTTGGATTCATATTCCCGGGAAGCGAATGGGCAAAAAAATATGTCAGTTGCTACTCGACAACGACTCTGCCAGCCAAATACCGGGCCCGGTCAAAATTGAACCGACCATATGGCAAGCTTGAACAGCTAAATCAGCAAGCCACAAAAATTACATGGCGCGCATTTGATCGACAGCCCTCGATGCATGTGAATTAGAGCGCAGTAAACAAAAGGCTAACGCCGCCAGGCTACCTGAGACAGCTTGCGTGAAGACTGAACAATTTTGCAGGCTAATTCCTGTAAATCTGACCTTGCAGTATTTGAATTCACTTCTAATCTCCGCCTTTTTTGTGCGTTTGAGTCCACAAATCGCAAGCGGTTTCAAACAAACGATCTTATTTAACATCCTAGCAAATATCTACATTCAACCAAACCATGAGTGACCTCTCTAAGTATAGAAACATTGGCATCTTCGCGCACGTCGATGCAGGAAAAACTACGACGACTGAACGGATCCTAAAGCTAACTGGAAAAATCCATAAGCTGGGCGAAGTGCACGATGGCGCCGCGACCACCGACTTCATGGAGCAGGAACAAGAGCGTGGAATCACCATTCAATCGGCGGCCACCACCTGCTTCTGGCCCGGCAGTGAGCAACAATATGGCGACCACCGCTTCAACATTATCGACACCCCCGGACACGTAGACTTCACCGTAGAAGTCTACCGCTCCCTAAAAGTGCTCGATGGCGGCGTGGGTGTATTCTGTGGCTCAGGGGGTGTGGAACCTCAGTCCGAAACCAATTGGCGCTATGCGAATGACTCGGAAGTCGCTCGTTTGATCTACGTCAATAAACTGGATCGTATTGGCGCTGATTTCTACAAGGTAGTCGATCAGGTCAAAAATATCCTAGGTGCCAAACCACTGGTGATGGTGCTTCCTATCGGCTCTGAGAGCAACTTAAAGGGCGTGGTCGATCTACTGACGCGTACTGCTTGGATCTGGGACGACTCTGGCGACCCCATGAAGTACACCAAAGAAGCTGTACCAGCCGACATGGTGGACAAGGTGGAAGAGTACCGTTCTGAGCTAATTGAAACAGCGGTTGAACAAGACGATGAGGCGATGGAAGCCTATCTAGAAGGTGAAGAGCCTTCCTTGGAAACCCTCAAAAAATGCATCCGCAAGGGTACCATCAACCTAGATTTCTTCCCCACATTCTGTGGCTCCTCTTTCAAAAATAAGGGGGTACAAAATGTTTTGGATGCGGTGGTCGATTACCTTCCCAGCCCGACAGAGGTCAAACCACAACCCGAAGTGGACCTGGAAGGCAATGAAACCGGTGAAGTGGCCACTGTCGATGTCAACAAGCCACTGCGAGCTTTAGCGTTCAAAATTATGGACGACAAATACGGGGCCCTCACCTTCACTCGTATCTACTCTGGAAAACTCTCCAAAGGCATGAGTGTGCTCAACACTGCGACTGGCAAAAATGAGCGCATTGGCCGTATTATTGAAATGCATGCTGACGAGCGCACGGAAATCGATACCGCCCAAGCGGGTGACATCGTTGCGCTACTGGGCATGAAAAGCGTGCAAACCGGGCATACACTTTGTGACCCCGCCAAACCGGCGACCCTGGAGCCCATGGTATTCCCAGAGCCGGTCATCTCGATTGCGGTCAAACCCAAGGATCAAGGCCAAGCCGAGAAAATGGGTACCGCCATTGGCAAGATGGTTGCGGAAGACCCCACATTTATCGTGGAAACCGATGAAGATTCTGGCGAAACTATTTTGAAGGGGATGGGTGAACTGCACCTCGATATTAAAGTCGACATCCTGAAGCGTAGCTACGGCGTCGAAGCTGTGGTGGGTAAACCGCAGGTGGCTTACCGTGAGAGCATCAGCCAAAAAATCACCGATTCCTACACCCACAAGAAACAATCGGGCGGTTCTGGTCAGTACGCTAAAATTGATTACACACTGGAGCCATTAGAGTCCGGTGAGGGCTTCCAATTCGAGTCCAAAGTGGTCGGCGGCAACGTTCCCCGTGAATTCTGGCCAGCAGTAGAAAAGGGTTTCAAAAAATCGACGCAACGCGGAGTCCTTGCGGGCTATCCCTGCTTAGACTTCAAGATCTGCCTAGACGATGGCGCTTTCCACGCAGTGGACTCTTCCGCAGTGGCCTTCGAAATTGCTGCCAAGGCAGCATACCGTCAGTCGCTACCGAAGGCAGGCCCGGAAATCCTAGAGCCAATTATGAAGCTGGACGTCTTCTGTACCGAAGATAAGATGGGCGACGTTATTGGCGACCTCAATCGCCGTCGCGGCATGATCAAAACCCAAGAGCCTGCCAATACCGGCATCCGCATCAAGGCCGACGCGCCGCTATCGGAAATGTTTGGTTACATCGGTGCGCTTCGAACCATGACCTCCGGCCGCGGTCAATTCTCCATGGAGTTCTCACACTACGCATCCTGCCCACGCAATGTCGCTGATCAAGTGATCAAAGAGGCGCAGGAGCGCGAAGAAGCGAAAAGAAAATAAGTTGAACACTCTGCATCGGGCAACGCATCAATCGCAAACGCTTGATGCGTTGCCCGATGAAGCCTAGAACTTTTAAACAGCAAAGCTCGGCCCCAAAAGGCCGAGCTTTTTTAGACCCTAATAAGGGCACCCGACGAACTTTACACCGTATTATGTGATCGAATGCGCGCGGCGCTCAGCAACTGAAGGCGGAGAGTGTGTATCAACCGAGCGACGCGACAAGACCGGATGAGATGCAGACCGACTATCTTTTTGAGCACCCGCTGGGTGAGCATCGTTCGGATTTAACCAACCCAAACCAAACTCACCACATTTTCAATATGGCGAGTATGTGGAAATAAATCGAAAGGCTGCACCTTCTTAATCTGATAGCCGGCCGCCACAAACTCCTTTAGGTCTCGAGCCTGGGTCGCCGGATCACAGGACACGTACACAATGCATCTAGGCTGATAGGCCATCAACTGTTGACGAAAGCTCTCGTCGCAGCCCTTGCGCGGCGGATCGATAATAACCGTGGTCTGCGGGGCATCAAACTTCAATCCGCTAAAGATCGCCTCGGCTTTTCCAATCACAAAACGGGTATTTTTGATGCCATTAATATGGGCATTGGCTTGCGCCCAACGTACCGCCGGTTCACTGATCTCCACGCCCGCAACATTTTGAAACTGCGAGGCAGCGGACAGTGCAAACAAACCGACTCCACAATAGGCATCCACCAGATAATCCGAGCCAGCGGCCACCGCCTCCTCTACCACATGCGTCACCATCTGCGGTAATATGTAAGGATTATTCTGGAAAAACTCGCCTGCTTTAAACTGAAAACTTAAGTCACCCACTCGCTCAGTCACAATTGCCTGCGGGTCTTGCACCACGCCCTCCATCACTGATCGCAGCAACAGCGTACCCCCACGCTGTCGACGCTTTTTCCCGCCAGCGCGTCGCGCGGACACCCGTGCCTCCGGCAAGGCCTCATTGATTGAGAGCATGGCAATCGGGCACTGTTCCACATCCACAATATGCTGCCGGCGAGCCGCATGTAAAAAACCAATCGGCTGCTGGCCCTCCTTGTTTGGACGATTGTAATGCGGGGTCAGTTTCGAGCGATAATGGTAGGGCTGTGGCGAGCCACAAGGCATCTCAACAGGATAGGATAAGCCGCCCACTTTCCCCATAATCTCCGCCACCTGACGACGCTTTTCCTGTAATTGTCGGGTATACTCAATATGTTGATACTGACAGCCGCCGCATTGGGTATACAATGAACATTTGGCAGAAACTCGATCTGCAGAGGGCTGCAACACTTCGATTAAATCCGCTTCCGAGTAATTGCTAAAATTCCGGAAAACCCGTGCCCGCACTCGCTCTCCCGGCAAGACATAGGGCACCATGACCACCCAGCCGTCTTGACGGCCCAAACCCATGCCCAGATTGGTCAAACTCTCGATTTCAAATTCGATCTCTTGGTGGTATTCGTAGGGCTCTGCCACAAAATTTTTGGGTACTTGCATCTCCATCCCTTCCAGTATCCCCAGTGAGATCGCAAGAAAATTATCCGTCGGCAGCATACTTTTTAGCGACTACGCAGCGCAATTATCCGCTCGCTATTCTCCGTCAGTTCAGACATGCCATCATGGATGCCAGTCCCGCCCATCCAGAGTCGACAAAACGAACACGTCAAAAATCTCGTCAAACTCAGAGACCGCAAACACCGTAGCCGCCAGGGGCTCTTTTTTATCGAAGGACTACGGGAACTACAGCATGCCTGCGCTGCCCAACATCCACTGACAGCCCTCTACTTCTGCTCCAGTTATTTCTCCAGCACCCAACACGCCGCCTTCATTGAAAAAATGCAAGCGTCTCAGGTGACCGTGTACGAAATGAGTCCGGAGGCTTTTTCTAAAGCTGCCTTTCGTGAGCATCCGGACGGACTGATCGCCATTGCACCCATCCAAAAGACGACACTCGCGATGCTGCAACTCCCGCAAGCGCCACTCGTCTTGATTTTAGAAGGGATAGAGAAGCCGGGCAACTTGGGAGCCATGGTCCGCAGCGCAGACGGTGCTGGCGTGGATGCCATCATTATGGTCGACTGCATCCTCGATCTCTACAATCCCAATGCCATTCGGGCCTCCCAAGGTTTGCTCTTTTCACAAACCATTATTCAATGCGATTCCGCACAACTGAGCGCATGGCTACACAGTCAAGCGATCCAGTTGATCGCCACCACGCCACAAGCCCAGCAAGCTCACTGGGAGGTCAACTACCAGCAAGCCAGCGCCCTACTGTTGGGAAGTGAGAGCCAGGGTCTTTCCGAGACCTGGCTACAAAAAGTGCAACAGCACATTGGCATCCCCATGCTGGGCAAAGCAGATTCGCTGAATGTAGCGGCAGCGGCGGCGATCTGCCTCTATGAAGCGCGGCGCCAAAGAACACTGACTACGAAGTTTTCTATTAATGATAACTCGAGTGAGGTAAACGCCTTTAAGGGCGCCTCTGAAAACCTCCCGAATAACTGACCGCCAACTAAACTCCAATCCTTACAGCGTTTGCCCTGTTGGTATTCTATTTTGATGAAATATCGCAAGCCCAAGAAAGTCTCCGATTTGTTCAGTATGATTGATCACCAGCGTGAGATCACGCAGACGGTTCGG
>CAWVTP010000113.1:0-6606 GCA_963933035.1 uncultured Puniceicoccaceae bacterium
TCAATATTATCAATTTGATACATCTTAAATTTTTCTTGCTCATAGAGACCTACCTTGCCACCAAGGCGATTATTATTTGCTATTAAAAGTTCCGGTGATACGAGATAGAACGATCCATTCTCAAGATATTTTTCTTCTATGTCTTGGCGACGTTTACGCTCTTTGAAATCATAATTGACAGATTTAGCCCCCTCAGATGTCAAGCACCATTCAAAATGATCTTCTATCTTTGTAACAGACAGTATGGAATCAAATTTTCCACTAGAAAACATCACCACAGCCTCATCCAGATCATTCTTGCCGCGAATAGGGGAAGTAGGTTGCATACAAACAACCAAATCAACCTCACTATGTTTTTGAATTTCATTTACAGCGTGGATCCAGGCTTCCTCAGAGGTTGCCTTATCTCCAGAAATATTAGCTGGCCGCAAGATTGCTTGAGCCCCATATGTCTCCGCCATATTTAGTATTTCTAAACTATCAGATGTCACCCATACTGAATCAATTTTTGAGCTACGCAAAGCGTGCTCAATTGACCAGGCAAGAAGAGGTTTACCTGCCACCAAAAGGGTATTTTTCCCTGGCAGGCCTTTAGAGCCGCCCCGAGCTGGAATTATGGCAACGCAATCACCCATCACTGAGGCCTCAAGCTAGAAAATATCGTCGACTCGACTAAACCACATACTATATGGCCAATTAGAATATGGCATTCTTGAATTCTTGCCGTGTCGGTAGATGGTATGTTTAGAGTATCCGCATCATCATCAAGCATACCTCTTCCTGATCCGGTGAAAACAACGCTAGGGATACCTTTCTTTTTGGCAGTATCTAACGCTTTTAGAATATTAGAGCTATTACCACTGGTAGTAATAGCTATTATTATATCCTCCGAGTTCGCTACAGCCTCAATTTCCCTTGAAAAAACATTATCATACCCATAGTCATTACCGATAGCCGTCATCGCGGAGCTGTTAGTCCCCAGTGCAAGTGAAGCCAAGCCTGGACGATCGAATAAAAACCGAGAGGTGAACTCTGCAGATAGATGCTGAGCATCCGCAAAACTACCGCCGTTCCCACAAAAAATAATCTTGCCACCTGCTCGCAAAGCGGCCGTACACCTCTCGGCTAAATCAAATACTTTATGCATCAAAGCATCGTTATTAAGGAGAGTGGTTTTGACATCAATTGATGCCTGGATCTCTGCTTTTACACTGTCGATTGTCATGAATATTTCCTTAAATTATTGCTTCCAAATTCTCAAGCGCGATCCAAAAGCCTTCGCCCCCATTTTTATGCCCCTGCCAAATCTCCGGAATAAAAGATGCGTCAGGGCAATGCTTATCTAAAATACCTGCTAACTTCTTGAAATCTATATCACCCTCACCTATCTGAAGGCCTTCCCCATTTACCCCTAACGCATCTCCAAGATGCAAATGCCCAGTAATCGGTGCTATTTTGTCAGCGAAATCATAAAAATCGACGCCGAAGTGATTGCTCATCAATCGAGAGTGTGAAATATCAAAGCACATTCGCAGATTAAGCTTCTCACACCAATGTCTACATTCATCTGCGTGGACGAATAAATTCTGATACCGCTGCCCACCAAAATGCCATGGGAACGGTGCCATCGTTTGAGGAATCAGTTCAACGCCTTCCATGTCCAGTAAGGACAGGCTGTCTGCAAAACGCTCATAGTAACTGTCTAATTGGTGGCTTGGCAGTAATTCATCCATTGTAAAGCCACCAATATTCGCGACAATCATTGGTCGCTTGGTAGCTGGGAAATATTTTTTCAAGGCGCGAGTGATATCGATGACTCGCTGCGTCTCCTTGACTGAATATTGACGATACTCTTCATCAGGTGAAGCCAAATCCATAAGCCGACTTCCAGAAAACAGCTCCGGAGCATGAACAACAAAGCCACATTCATATTCTCCACTGAGGAACTCATCGACATTAAGATCTAGGTCTGAATAAGAAAGATGAAACTCAAAAATATCAGGACTGATCTTGGCATTATATTCGGCAAAATCATGATAACGAACTGGCACTCCCCATGGGCGGTTGAACTCATAGCTCTTGGGCTCAACTCTTGCGTCTTGCAGATCTGAAGGGTAAAAGTATTCTTCTTCCAACATATCACGCTGAACTGTCCGACCCAAAAGCTGCTCATAGTTTTGAGCGGATAAGCCCTGACCAGGGCTAAGGACTTTTAAATGCTGGGACTCAATAATGGTCCCTTTAACTAGGTCTTTGGATGCGACCAGGCTTTTAGCCAAATTTTCACGATTTATCATTTCACCCTGCGAGATGGTCCTCTCAAGCCCATCACCTAGGGCCTCTTCGATCTCTCGGATACCTGTGACAAGCGCTTTAAACTCATTCGCTTCTAAACTAGCAGCATGATCGGGTCCTTCCATACTTCTATCAAATGTAAAGTGTCTTTCCACAATTTTGGCACCAAGTCCAACAGCGGCTAGTGTTACGGCAATCCCTCTCTCGTGGCCAGAATAGCCAATTAATGGATGAATATCTCTAAGGTTTTTAATCCAGTTAAGATTGATATCGTGAAATGGTGCCGGATAAGTGCTATTACAGTGTAAAAGCGCAAACTCAGCTCCTCTTGAATTAAGGAATTTTGTTGTAATTTTTATTTCATCAACCGAACTCATTCCTGTAGACAAAATGATCGGCTTTCGGGTCGCAATAAGGTTTTCAACCAACGGCAAATTCGTCAAGTCTGCAGAGGCAACTTTATAGGCTTGGACACCAAGCTCCTCAAGAATATTTATACTATCTGAGTCCCAAGGGGTGCACATGTACAGAACTCCCTTGTCTTCACAGTATTTAGCAACTTTTTTATGCTCATCTTGCGATAGCTGAAATCGCTCTAAAAGATCTAAAACATATTCGGTTCCCAGATCCTCACCCTGTTTGGCGAGACTTTTCTTTCTATAAACAGAGGACATATTTCGCATCTGAAATTTGACGCAGTCTGCCCCTGCCTCGTGTGCGGCATCTATCATCTGGAGCGCCAATTCAAAACTTCCGTTATGGTTGTTACCAATCTCAGCAATCACAAATACTTTATTTTCGTCCAAATTATAATTTGAAATTTTCATAATACTTACTATTTCCCAATAGAGTTATTTTAAGATTCCCTAGACTTCCATGTTTTTAAGCCATCTGACTCGAAACGGAATGGTTGAATCGCTAGATCCTTAGATTTTAAATAAGCTATTAAGGTATGTCTCTTAAAGGCAGGAACGTAAAAAATAAAAAAACCACCCCCTCCGGCTCCAAGTAATTTACCACCTAGGGCACCATTTTCCAGTGCACCCTCATAAATCGAATCAATGTGATCATTAGAAATCATACTGCTGAAGTTGCGCTTCAGTCGCCATGCCGTATCAAGGCATTCGGCAAACTTAACCAGATCCCCTCGAAGTAAATACTTGCGAGTTGAGTAGGTTAATTCAACATTTTTCGCTACCAATTTTTGAACGACATCAGAGGTCATAGTTTCTTTTTGATCATCATGAATATTTCCAGAATGATGATCAATTCCTGTATCACAAAGAACCAAGCTTTCTTCTAACTCTAGAGCAATGTCTGATTGTAACCTAATAGGACTTATAATATTTTCGTCAGCGTCGAATTCAATAAAGTTAAATCCGCCAAACACAGCCGCGTATTGATCTTGCCAACCTCCAGCAATCCCTAAATGTAAGCGTTCTGCCTGAAAAGCTATTTCTGCAAGCTCATGCTGATTCCACTGATCTCTTCGGAGCATATTAAAACAACCTAACACAACAGCAGACAGCGTCGCGGAACCACCCAAACCTGAGCCAACAGGGAAGTCAGAATTAAGACACAATTCAAAGCCATATTTCGGTTGGACTACATGCATCAATGATTGAATCAACCCAAATGGGCCTTCCTGGGAAAGCGCATCTTTAAGATTATTGGCTGTGAGTGTCGCATTCAAGTCTAGCGAGTTAATTATAATTTTGGAGTCATCTCTGACACGCATCACCCCATGACTATAGATTGAAACTGCTGTATTAATCACCGCACCCGTACTATTCTCAAAGTAATGAGTTAGGTCCGAGCCTCCCCCACCAAAGCTAATCCGCACAGGTGCTCTGGACCTTACATAAATCGATTTTTCGTCATCCAAAGGCAAATAATCTTTTGATATTATTGAAGTCAGTTTTCCCAGATCATCAAGAATCGGGATAAACTGTATATGACCATCCAACCGCTTGATTAATTTTTCTCTCGGAGTTAATCGATCAGCCGAGATGAAATTAGCATTTGTACATTTAGATATTGACTCATCAATAGATGCACCCTTAATAAGTGATCTTCGAATGTCGCCATCAGTTGCAAGGCCTAAAACCTTGCCCTGCTCATCACATGAGAAGATAAACCCAAGGTGATTCTGCTCAATTTTTCCCAAAGCTTCCTTGATCGAAGCGTTTTGACTTACAAGGTATTTATCAGCATTAAAGCTCATGACTTCGCCCTAATTCAATCCAGTTGCAAAATTTAAGATAGTCTTCGGGAATGCCAATATCTATGAAACTAGATGCTAATTTCACAAAGCCTAGTTTTCGCCTAGATACAAGCTCTGGAAAAACATCCTCCTCCAACGAAAACTTAGCACCACCTTTGAAGCCATCAAATGTCTCTGGCAATAAATGATACAGCCCAGAGTTAACATAGCCTGTACCAGAGGAATTAGCCTTCTCCTCAAAGCGGCTGATTTTTGCTCCTTTAAAACTTAAAGATCCATAACGCTGAGTGTTGGGCACCTTTACTGCAGCCAAAGAACAGGGCAAGGATCGCGATAAAAGTTCAATTCCCGACCCTAACCATGTGTCCGCATTTACAACCAGAAAGCTATCTGTCATCTCTAGATACGCTATGGCATTTAAAATGGCACCGCCAGTTCCAAGCGGCTTGTTCTCAACAACCGTCTTAAAGTGCACATCTGAAAATTTTGGATCGTCCGCAAGTTGCTGCAAAACAAGCTCAATCTGATGCGCTTCATAGTGCAATAAAAACACAAAATCGGTCACTCCCTGCTTAGCCCAATGAGTGATTAAGTGTGCAATAAAAGGTCTATCATCTACTGGAGCTAGGGGCTTGGGAACATCAGCCACCAAAGACCGCAACCGCGTGCCAAAACCACCCGCTAGAACAAATAAAGTTTTCAAATATTCAACTCTTTTCTATAAATAAATTTCTGAATGTTTGAGAGATGGCACGCAAAAATAGTTTTTTTCCCTACAGGTTGATTCATCATCAGCCGTTAGTAGTATATTTTTACCTATACCAGCAGCAATCCCAGCGTCCATATCAGTTAATTTATCTCCAATAAAAATTGACTTACTTAAATCAATACCCAGCTCTCTTTGGGCTTGGAGCAACATTCCAGGATTTGGTTTTCTAGAGAAATCATCCTTCTTATACTGGCCGATTCCATGAATAGGGTGATAAGGTGAGTAGTACACTTCTGCTATCTCGGATTTTTTTTCCTTGAATTGGCCGCACATCCAATCAGTAAGACTTTGAAAGTCTTCCACACTATAGTAACCCCTTCCAATACCCGCCTGATTAGTAATAACACAGATTAGATAACCTTTATCAGTAGCAGAGCGAGCTAAATGGAAAATCCCATCAATAAAGTCGAAGTCTTTTTTTTGACTCACATATCCATAATCGTGATTTATAACACCATCTCTATCCAAAAAAAGCGCTTTAGTGCTACAAAAATTCATTCCAAATCCACCTCATTTGCATCATTCCGTAACGAAATGCATGACTGCCACCTGCGTTTGTAGCAACCAATCCACCAACCTGCGCGCTTCCCTCAGAGCCCAGATGCATTGGAAACATCAAGCCTGTCACTTCCAGAGACTGATGTAATTGCTCCAGAATAACCCCAGCTTCCACCGAGATACTGCCACTGGATAAGTCTGGAGATGAGATCGCATTCATTCGGCTAAGCGAGAGAATTACTCCTCCGGGCTCACCAAGAACTCCCGCTCCAACAAGGCCAGTATTTCCGCCCTGAGGAACCACTGGAAAACCCTCAGCGTTACAAAGACGGAGCACATCAGCCACCTCAGAGGTTGATTTTGGGCGTGCCACACCCAAAGGAACTTCACCATATTGATCCAACCAATCCCTTTGCCATGGCTGACAATCTTCAGGCCCGACCCAACCCTTAGGGCCAAGCAGCGCCATAAGCTTTGCAGATAATACATCCACTATTGGATTCTCAGATAAACTGTTTTTTGCAAAATGCAGGCACCCTCAGTAGTCGAGAACGGTTACGGTTAAAGAAGTACGCACACAGACCTAACAATTGATAATAGCCTGTATCAAAACCTACCAAGCACTCTAAATACCAAATTGGTTCTTTATATCATAAAACTGCTGTACTTCAAGGCGAGGTCCAAATTGTGCCACGACTCTTGCGGCACAGTCATTTGCAAGATCCGCGGCCCAGGCATAACTTTGACCTGAGGTGATGGCATATAAAAAGGCACCCGCAAACATATCTCCCGCGCCATTGGTATCAATGGCCTCGGCCTT
>CAWVTP010000114.1:0-6514 GCA_963933035.1 uncultured Puniceicoccaceae bacterium
CACTAAGCGCTGTGTTGTGCAAAAAAATCCTTCAGGACTTGCATCTTTTTTTGCTCAATCCGTTCCGCAAGTAAGTCGTCTTTGCTGCGCTGACGTTCATTTTCGCTGAGAATACGGCGCATTTTATGAATTGCCATGGTTTGAATTTGGCGCACACGCTCGCGGGTAACCTTGAATTTTTCGCCCACCTCTTCAAGTGTCATGGGATTGTGGTCGTTGAGGCCAAATCTTAACTGGATAATTTCGGCTTCCCTCGGTTCTAGTAGGCTCAGGACGGATTGAATGTTTTCGTGTAGTGATTTTTTTTGTAGTTCATCGAGTGGGGTACTTTGTTTTTCATCGCTGACCAGTTCCCCAAAAGGCGTTTCACCGTCTTCACCGACCGGCGCATCCAGTGAGGAGGGGCGGACGCTGACAGATTTCAAGTGAGCGACTTTATTAGCAGAGAGACCGACTAGATACCCGATCTCTTCGTCGCTGGGATCGCGGTCGAGCTCGTCTTTAAGTTCAGCGCTGGCTTTTCTAATTTTTGCGATTTTATCCACCAAGTGGACCGGGAGGCGAATGGTTTTACTTTGGTTGGCCAGTGCCCGCTTGATCGATTGTTTGATCCACCATGCAGCATAAGTGCTCAATTTGCCTCCTTTCGAGGGATCAAAGCGTTCGACTGCTTTTATGAGGCCAATGTTTCCCTCGCTAACTAAGTCTAACAGCGGTAAGCCAAAATGATTGTATTCGTGGGCAATTTTAACGACTAAGCGCAAATTGGCCGCAATCATCTGTTCGCGTGCCTGCTGATTGCCCGCCTGCACCTTATGGGCCAGACGCACCTCATCGTCTGCCGTTAGTAATGGCGTTTTATGAATGGCACGCATGTAGGTCTGCATGACATTGCGATCTTGACTACTTTCGGACGCATGCGCTTCATTGCGGTCATATTTTTGAGCGTCTTGTTGAATTTGTACGTTTTGATTTATGAGCACCATAGCGTTGTAGGATTGTTAGATAATATTATCTATAAATATATCGGGCTCTTCACTAAGTCCTTACAGTCTAGACGAAACTAGTGACCTTTTGGGTCGCTACTAATGCAAGTGACTCAAGTTACTTTATTTATACATTGTTAAACTTTGATATTTTTGGGGAGGGGTACTCGTTTTCGATGGTGATGCTCGATAGATTTGAGTCTGGCGTTATGTCGCCTGGCCATTTGTTGGAAGATTTCTTGTTCTGTGCTTTTCTTTGTAAGCAAGAAGTAACTGAGCAACTCTACAATATCATGTGTACTCAAAAGGGGCGATAAGTTGCGATAAGCGACTTATCGCTGTAAGGCGAAAGCTTCGCTTAGGTGACTATTGCGATATGCTGGTGTTATCCAAACCAGCCGCGTTCTTGATACTGTACCATGCCCACTTCACTTTTCGCTTCTTGGATCTCCCATTTCGATCCAGTAGCGTTGATGCTGGCGATAGCACAACTGCTGTGCGCTACCTTGCGCATTGGTCAGGCTGTATTTGTTAGCCCCAGTTCTATCGCAACTAATCACGAGGCGACGATCATTTGTCAATCCAGGCTAATCGCACAAAGCAATCGCAAGTACTTCCGCCCTGAGCGTGTCGATGGTGGTATTGCGAAAACGAACGTTTTCAGTTGATTTTGGAGCCTCGTCTCGCCTGATCCTACAAACTCGCTCCTCTAATGAGCGTTATCAAAGCGGTTGTGTTTCCTATTCGACATGGTCCCATTTACAAGCAAGTTAACAAATATTCAGCTATTGCGAAGTTCAGGGCAAAATCAGCTTATCTTGATCATTGTTTGCGTAGAGGTCCTTGTTTTTTATTTCTTGCTTGATTTGAAGATGCGTTGTTGAATTGAGTCGTGTTTTCTTGGTAGACTACTAATATTAACATGCGCCATCATGCCTACTTGCGAAGAAGTCGAAGCTCTAGTCATTGAATCTGTTCAACTCTTAGCCGATGATTTTGATTTGGCCGAATTACAGCAACCTAGTGTTGCATCCGCCTTGTATAGTAACAAAGGGGTGCTGGATAGTATGGCCTTGGTAAATTTGATTGCAGATGTGGAAGATGCGGTCTTGGAAAAGTTTGGACTGGCGATTACGCTAGCGGATGAAAATGCGATGAGTGCTCGACATTCACCATTTTTAACTGTTAAAACATTAGTTCAAGCGGTTTTAGAGAGAATAGGAGTATGAAGCAGATCGTCATTACGGGCACACGTAAAGGGATTGGGCGATCATTGGCGGAGCATTATCTCGACCGAGGTTGGAGCGTTGTCGGTTGTAGTCGTGGCGAGGCGTCGATTGATTGTTCTCATTACAGTCACTATTCAATTGATGTCGGCGATGAGTCTGCAGTGATTGCCATGGCGCGCGATGTAAAGCGGGTAGGTGGCAGTGTAGATGCATTACTCAATAATGCGGGTATTGCTTCGATGAATCATTGCCTGCTAACTCCTGGCTCTACGGTAAATAATGTTTTGCAGACCAATGTGGTCGGCACCTTTCTATTTTGTCGTGAATTTGCAAAGCTGATGCGTAAGAGTAAGCAACCGCGCATTGTGAATTTTACGACGGTGGCACATCCACTGAATTTGGAAGGTGAGGCTATTTATGCCGCCAGTAAGGCTGCCGTTGAGAGCTTGACGCGGATCATGGCGCGCGAGTTGGGAACGTTGGGGATTACTGTAAATGCGGTCGGGCCGACACCGGTCTTAACGGATTTGATCAAGGGAGTGTCGTCCGAAAAGATGGAAGCGTTGATCGCAAGACAGGCTATTTCGCGCTATGGAAGGGTCGAAGATGTGATTAATGTGATTGATTTCTTTCTGCGTCCGCAAAGTGATTTTCTCACGGGGCAAGTACTTTACTTGGGCGGGATAAATTAACTCGTGAATTGGATTGACCGCCATTTTTCCAAGTGTGGGGCAATGATTGCTTGTTATGAGCGCGGGCGTACGTGGACGTATAATGATTTTGCTCGCGAAGTGGACCGTTTCGAGGCGATGTTATTGCCTGAATTAGATTTGGTGCCCAGGGTGTTTGCGCTGCGAATGAATCGCTCCTTGGAGGCGCTTGCTGCGATTTTTGCTATCAGGCGTTTGAGGCAGATCGCATTGCCGCTTTCCCTTGAAATGCCTGAGTCCGAGCTGTTGGAAACGCAACGTATTGCTGGTGTTTCTTATATTTTAAGCGAGCATGAGTTGCGCGCGCAGCCGCTAGAGACTAAGCCTTCTAGGCTGGTGGAACAGCTTTCGGAACGCGGGCATGCCGGGCTTATTTTATTTAGCAGTGGTACGAGTGGTGAGTCGAAGGGCATGTTACACGACTTGGACGCGTTTTTGAATCGGTATCGTGTGGTGCGGGCGCGATCGGATGTCACGCTGCAGTTATTGTTGGCCGATCATGTCGGTGGCATGGATTCTGCCTTTCGCACATTTTTTTCGGGGTCGACTTTGGTGGTGCCTGAGTCGCGAACGGCGCATGCCGTGGGCGAAGCGATTGAGCGATACCAAGTAACTATTTTGCCGGCTTCACCGACCTTTTTGAACCTGATGCTGCTAGCGAATGTAGCTGAAAAATACGATTGCTCGAGCTTAGAGCTTATTGCTTATGGGGCTGAGCCTATGACTGAGGGGCTATTGGCTCGCTTGGTAAGGTCGTTTCCTCACGTGGACTTTCAGCAAAAATTTGGCACCAGTGAGACGGGCTCAATTCGTGTTAAAAGTCGTAGTCGTGAAAGTTTGTATTTTCGGATTAAAGATTTGGATGTGGATTGGCGTGTTCAGGCGGATGAGTTGTGGCTAAAGACGAGCTCTCGAATATTGGGCTATTTGAATGCTGACGAATCGTCGCTTGAATCTGATGGTTGGTATCGAACGGGCGATTTGGTTGAAGTGGCGAATGACGGGTGTTTGAGGGTAATTGGCCGCCAGAGCCAATTGATTAATGTGGGAGGGCAAAAGGTGCATCCTGCTGAGGTCGAGCGGGTTATTTGTGAGATTGAAGGCGTAGATGCTTGTGCAGTCTTTGCCAAGCCTGCTCCAGTGACAGGCAGTATGGTTGCCTGCGCAATCCTGACATCGTCGGATCTAGATTTGCGTACCTGGAAGCGATTGGTGCGTACGCATTGTCGTGATCGCTTGGCATCTTGGAAGATTCCTGTGTCAGTCGAGTTGCGCGACCAGTTGGCGCTCACGGATCGATTGAAGTTCGCTTAGGCGCGGATTTTCGTAAAATCGTCTTTCACTTTGTGAGATCCTCAGCATTGTTGGTGTTATGGCTAAGTGCAGTTTCAATCAAGTTCAGCTAGGTGGAGTTGTTACATGTGTACCATCGCTGGTAAAATGTATTGATGACGAAGTTGATTTATTTGGTGGGAGCGAGAAGCAAATTATGCGCTTGAAGAAGACGATTGGGCTAGATCGTCGCCGCGTGGTTGAGCCTGGTACGACTGCTGTCGATTTGTGTGAGGCCGCTGCGCGTCGCTTGCTTTCCGGGGCAGAGCTGAAAACTGACTCGATTGATGCGATGATTTTTGTAACTCAGACGCCGGATTATTCGCAACCGTGTAATGCTGCTGTATTGCATGGGCGCCTGGACTTGCCGAAAAGTTGCGCTGCGTTTGATGTGAATTTAGGCTGTTCAGGCTATGTTTATGGTCTGTGGTTAGCGCATATGATGGTGAGTGCAGGCGGCTGCGATCGAGTGTTGTTGTTGGCAGGCGATACGATTAGTCAAATAGTAAACCCGCGGGATCGTGCCGTCGCGCCCTTATTTGGTGATGGAGGTAGTGCAACCCTGATTCAGCGCAGTGGAGTAGAGTCTAATTCTTGGTTTAGCCTCGAAACGGATGGAAAGGGTTTTGATAAGTTGATTGTGCCTGCAGGTGGTCAACGTGCGCCGAGTTCAGCAGCAACACGCGCTGAAGTGGTGGACGATGTCGGTAATGTGCGTTCAGCAGAGAATTTGTTTATGGATGGTGCGGAGATCTTTAACTTCTCCATCGTAGAGGAGCCCAAGGCGGTAAAAGATCTCTTAGAGTATGCGGGGCTGGATTTGGATTCGGTGGATTATTTCGTCTTCCACCAAGCGAATCGGTATATTTTGAGCAATATTGCGAAACGATTAAAAATTGATCTTGCGAAAGTGCCGATGCAGACGGTAGGGAGTTATGGGAATCAGAGTTCAGCGTCGATTCCATCCGCTTTGTGTGGTGAGTTGGGTGAACTTTTGCGCGGCGCGACTTCGCAGCGCTTATTACTTTCTGGTTTCGGAGTGGGGCTGTCGTGGGCCAGCGTGCTACTTGATGTTGCCCAACTGAGCGTTTGCGAAATCATTGAAAGCGTGTCGAGCGCATCAAAAGCTTGATAGGCGGACCTTAAGTGCATATTCATCTTTGAAGTAAACCCCATGAATTTAGATAAGTTTATTAAAGATTTCGAGGAAGCGGTCGAGGATATTGAACCGGGATCATTATCGGCAGCGACGGAATTTAAGCAGTTGGAAGCATGGGATTCGTTGGCTATTTTGACTGTCACAGATATGTTTGATATGGAGTATGGTGTATTGTTGAGTAAGCAGTGCCTAGCAGGCATGAAGACGCTTGAGGAATTGTATCAATTTGTGCTGAGTAAGCAGTGATGTTATAGATGAAAAACCTATATATTGTTGGTGCCGGTGGATTTGGGCGCGAAGTGTATTGTTGGTTGCATGATAGATTCGCCACTAAGCGAGATTGGGAATTTAGCGGTTTTTTAGACGATAATCCCGAGGCTTTAAATA
The DNA here is from genome assembly GCA_963933035.1 of uncultured Puniceicoccaceae bacterium. GTDB lineage: Bacteria > Verrucomicrobiota > Verrucomicrobiia > Opitutales > Coraliomargaritaceae > CAWVTP01. The sequence continues at coordinate 5,804 of CAWVTP010000114.1, forward strand.
ATTTTGATTACGAAAAGGGTGTCGTGTCCACGATTGAAGGTTTTGTGCCATCGGCTGAGGATTTATTCGTTTGTGGTATCGGGGGCGTGCCAGCGAAGCGTAATATTTGTGAGCCGCTGCTAAAGCGTGGCGCTCAGTTTCTGACGGTAGTTCATCCATCTGTTGTTGTGGGTGATAATGTTCATTTGGGCCAGGGTGTTGTCTTGTGCCCTGGTGTAGTCCTAACCTGTGATATAAGCTTGGGGGATATGGTGATGGTTAATTGCCATAGTAGTGCGGGGCATGACGTATCAATTGGCGCCTGGTCCACCGTTAGTGGTCATTGTGATTTGACCGGCCAGACGACGCTGGGTAGTGGCGTGTTTCTTGGTTCTGGGGCACGTGTTATTCCCGGGAAGACGATTGGCGATAACGCCTTGGTTGGTGCGGGGTCGGTTGTTATTCGCTCTGTTGCAGCGGGACAGAAGGTCTTCGGGGTTCCTGCAAGAGTTCTTTAGAGTGTGCTCGTTTAGGCTCTAGCCTATTTTTAAATACCGACTGAAGCTAAGCTGTTTACTAGTAGTTTAGAGTTGAATCCACTTTACAAAAATATGAGCTACCGCAGTCCCTAAATAAACTTCGGCAGTTAGGGAATTTCTTACACCGCCTATGAGCTCTACTCATGCTGCCGCATACTTTGCGCTACCGATTCGCAAATGCCCAAAAAGGTTT
>CAWVTP010000115.1:0-6486 GCA_963933035.1 uncultured Puniceicoccaceae bacterium
GTTGTGAATGTGCAGTGCTTGCATTGAATAACACCACTTATACTTCGAGATCATTTGTCGCAAAGTTTGGCGCAAAATAATTAAATTCACCTTGTGTTTCGACTGTAAACTGCACTAATAGAACCTATGCAGTTATCAGAGTATTACCCGGTTATGGTCCAAATTTGTTGGGCTGTCGGCATTGGTGGGATCGTCTTAGTCGCCTCGCATGTATTCGGGCAACGTGCGAGCGGTAATCCTATTAAGGATGCTCCTTACGAATGCGGTATGCTGGCAGAGGGTTCGGGACATGCGCGTTTTGCGGTGAAATTTTACGTGACGGCTATGCTGTTTATCTTGTTTGATATTGAGGTGGTCTTTTTGATCCCATGGGCCTTGGTTTTTCGGGAGTTTTTGGCAGAGGGAATCCCCATTTTATTGCCCACGTTTTTCTTTTTATTTGTGTTGGTCTTTGGCTTGATTTATGAGCTCAAGAAAAAAGCGATCGATTGGGATCAGTAAGCGACTGAAGTATGCGGCTGGACCGGCACATTGTATTCAAGCGAATTGTTGATCTAAAGAGTGGCGAGCTCAAAGCTGCCCTGTCGGAGTTGTTAGACTTGTGTGAGCTGCCGGAGTCGGGGGTTTCGCATTCTGATTTGGTGGATGAGTTATTGGTGCGAGAGCGGCAAATGACGACCTACTTGGGGGATGGAGTGTGTCTACCTCATGCCAGAATTCAGATGGATCGTCCCTATGTCCTTGCCGTTGGGCGTTGTGCTCATGGCTTAGATTATGAGGATAAGTCTGAATATAAGCAGGTCCGTATTATTTTTCTCTTGCTGGCAGCAAAGCGCACGCGAACGTACATGGTCAGCTTGTCTGAACTGGCTGGTTTGTTTCGAGAGCCGGCGCATCTATTGGCTTTGCGGCAGGCGGAATCCTTGGCGGATTTTAGGCGCACGATTCGATCCATTGTCGCGGGTGATGGTATCGAATCTCCCCGTAAACAAAGCCGTTTTAACTACCTGATTTTACGTGAGGGCGCTAAAATTGCGCGTGGGGCCGATTGTGCTTCTGTGTTGATCTTTGCGGATACGTTTGCGGGCGGGGTCGACGTCGGGAAAGTCTTTCGGGGCTTTAAAACAGTTTTGATTACTCAGGGGACTGGCGATCAGGCTTATGCGCGCCATAAAGTCGATGCTATATTACCTGTACGCGCTTATGGTAATCAGCGATTTTCTCAATTGCGAAGTGCTGTACTGGTGGGGTTGACTCGCGGGATTTTTTCTCGTCACGATCGTATTTGTTGTGTGGGCGGGATGCCACGTAGTAATCAGTTTGATAGTATTACAGTCGTCGACGTGGCGCGCGAATTTCAAAATTTGCTTGCGCAAAAAAATAGTATGCTGCCACCGACCGTTAAGCCAGAAGTGTTGGAGCGGGTGCTGGCAATTGCCACTGAACTGGCAGTTGAGGGACGAGAGGGCCATCCGGTAGGGTGTTTATTTGTGGTGGGGGATGCTGAGGCTATCTCCGAATTCACCAAACCGCTGATTTTAAATCCTTTTTTTGGATATAAGCATGAAGACCGTAATCTCTTGAACCCTTTTATGGATGAGACGGTTAAAGAACTCTCGTCGATCGATGGCGCGTTTGTGATTCGCGGCGATGGCGTACTGGCGTCAGCTGGTTCTTTAATCGCAGCTCCGGAGTATCAACATAATTTGCCGGGCGGCTTGGGGAGTCGTCATGCCGCGGCGGCGGCCATTACCCAAGTGGTGGATTGCTTGTGCATTGTGGTTTCAGGAAGCACGGGGCAAGTGACGCTCTTTAGGGGTGGGGAGATGCTTCCATTGATTGAGAAAACGCTTTTGAGTCGGCCCTAGCGGTCACTTTAGGTTCCAAGCCTCGTATCCTTTTTACCATCTATTTTAGTTAAAGAATACTCGCAACTGCTAGTGGCTGTGCTAGCACTAGCCTTATGAAACGAATTGAAAAAGTTTTCTCTGACTTAGCGACTGCCAATCGCGCCGCTTTTATTGCTTACTACTGTGCGGGAGATCCTGATTTTGAAACATCGATAGCGGCTTGCCGCACCTTGATCGAATCGGGGGTGGACATTTTAGAGATTGGAGTGCCTTTTTCAGATCCACTTGCGGATGGACTCACTAACCAATTGGCTGCACAGCGAGCCTTAGAGTCGGGAATGACTGCGGATCAGGTGTTTGAGCTGGTACGTCGAATTCGTGAATTTAGCCAGATTCCGATTGTTTTTTACACCTACTATAATTTGGTGTTTGCGCAGGGCTCGCAGGTCTACGTCGCACGTGCTGCGGAAGCCGGAGTGGATGCATTATTGACCTTAGATTTGCCGCCAGAGGAAGCCGATGAACATTTGGCTGCTTGTCATGCGGCTGGATTGGGGACGGTTTTTATTGTGGCTCCTACGACACCAGTGTCGCGCATTGAGCGGATCGCTCAGGCGACTACGAGTTTTATTTATTATGTGTCTCGCGAAGGGGTTACTGGGGAACAGGCAGCTGTAGCTGCTGGCGTTCAGTTGCAAGTAGATCGTATTCGGCAGTATACAGAACTTCCTGTGGTGGTCGGTTTTGGTGTGTCTACAGCCGAGCATGTGCAAGCTTTATCTAAATTGGCTGATGGTGTTGTTGTTGGCAGCGCCATTGTTAAATGCGTTGCCGACGGATTGGGAGACGAGAATGCCATTCTGCAAGCTCTCCACAATAAAGTCTCTGCGTTGACCCAAAATGCTGTGCTTCTGCGCGCATAAAGCATGGGTCTTTGCCTAGAGCCAGCGGTCACATTTAGTGGAATGGGCACAGGCTGCTGTTGCCATGTGGCCCTAGTGTTTTCAGTATGATTTTGCCGGGGATGATGAAATTATGCTTTACAGCTGCGCTTATTTATGGATTTTCACCTTTTTAATACGAATCACACATGGGAAATTTAAAGAAGAAACGCCGTTTGAAGATGAACAACCATAAGCGTCGCAAGCGCTTAAAATCTAACCGGCACAAGAAGAAGACTTGGTAAGCAAGTCTATCCACAGTGGCTGCGCCAATTTTTCGCTTACGGCGTCCCTTATGGGCCCACACTTTTGGATTGTTAGATAGCTAGTAGCTTAGTGTGCTGGCTCTATTGAGACTTCGTGTTTGCGTGTTTTAATGTCGATTTGCTTATGTTTTTCGGCAAGCAACATAAATTGCTTTTGAGCTGACAGGCCTGCAGTCTCCTTACCTTTAGTCGCCTTAGCGTAGCTACCGTTCGACTTTAGAATGTGCGCGTCTTCGTAATCTTCGATGTACAGTTTTAGGATCTGAAGTAGGCGTGCTTTGTGTTCCGGTTCTTGTATTGGGAAGAGTGCTTCAATTCGGCGATAAAAATTTCTGGGCATCAAGTCGGCACTACCAGCGAAGAGGGCTGGACTTTCGTTTTTAGCATTTTGAAAGTAGCAGATGCGACTATGCTCTAAGTAGCGGCCGAGCACACTGCGGACTCGAATGTTTTCGCTCATGCCTTTGACGCCGGGGACTAAATTGCAAATGCCGCGAATAATAAGATCGACTTTGATGCCAGCTTGCGAGGCGCGGTAAAGGTTGTCGATGGTAACGCTATCCACCAGGCTATTAGCTTGTAGTATAATCCGTGCTGGCAGACCTGCCTTAGCGTTACGAATTTCAGTTCGAATCAAGCTCTGTAGTTTTGCGTGCAAAGTAAAAGGCGCAACCAATAATTTTTTAAACTTGGGTGTTAGCGAGAAGCCGGTCAATGTGTTGAAAAGGTTGGCGACCTCCTTGGTGATATCAGTCTTGGCGGTAAAATAGCTAAGGTCTGTATACAGCTTGGCTGTCTTGGGGTTGTAGTTGCCAGTACCCATATGGACGTAGCGTCGCATTCGGCGGCCCTCTTTACGCACAACCATACAGGTTTTGCAATGAGTTTTGAGTCCGACCAAGCCATAGACCACGTGCACCCCGATTTCTTCTAATTCGCGCGCCCAGTGAATATTATTGGCTTCATCAAAACGTGCCTTGATTTCTACCAGAACGGTCACTTGTTTGCCTCGTCGAGAGGCTTCTTGTAGGGCTCCAATGATTGGCGAGTCTCCAGATGTGCGGTAGAGGGTCTGCTTAATGGCAAAAACATCCGGGTCAACAGCAGCTTGCTGTAGGAAGTCAATGAAGGGCTGAAAACTATCGTATGGATGGTGAAGTAACAGGTCTTGGTTGCGAATTTGACGGAAAATTTGATCGCTAGGTTCAAATTCCTTCGGGTAGTGCGCAACTTGCGTTGGGAATTTAAGTTCGGGGCGATCGATTAGATCGTAAGCACTCATCAGTCGTAGGGGATTGATGGGGCCAGAGATTTTATAGACCTGCTCTGGGCTTAATTGAGTGGCTTTGAGTAATTGCGTCAAAAGTTGTGGTTCGACCTCATGGCAAATTTCCAAGCGAACCGCTGCCCCTTTTTGCAGTTGCATGAGTTGTTCTTCAATCTTGCTGAGCAAATTTTCTACTTCCTCTTCGTCGAAATAAAGATCGCTATTACGTGTAATGCGAAAGGGGACTGCGGAGCGGAGTTTATAGCCCGGGAAAAGCTCTTGGGCATGCGATTGAATGACATCACTTAAAAATACATAAACTTCAGGGTTGCCGCGTCTGGGTGCTTGGATTTTGACCACTCTGGGCAGCACTCGGGGAACTTGAATGATGGCCATCAGCGACTGAGCTTGGCTTGATTTGGGGGCTTCAATGCCAGCCAGTAGGTAGAGGGCTTTATTTTTAAGCTGGGGAAATGGATGTGCGGGATCGATTGCGAACGGTGTTAAAACTGGATACACCTGTTCGTTGAAATAAGACTTCAGCCATTGTTTTTCATTGCGCGTTAGCTCACTTGGGCAGCAAAACAAAATTTTTTGTTTTTTGAGTTGGGGTTGGATTTGTTGCGCCCAGCATTGATATTGTTCCTGTACTAATTTTTTAACGCGCTTGTGAATCGCTTGCAGTTGGACTTTGGCCGTTAAACCGTCTGGATTGACTTCGACAATGCCCGACTTGACTTGCTGCATCAGTCCGGCAACGCGAATTTCAAAAAATTCATCTAGGTTGGAACTGACAAACGCCAGATATTTCATGCGCTCCAGCAGTGGATTTGCAGGGTCTTCTGCTTGGCCTAGTACGCGACGGTTAAAGGCTAGCCAGCTGAGCTCCCGATTGAAATATTTAAAACGAGTCGTTTTAATGGTCGATTTTAGCACAGGTAAAATTCAAGCAAAGATGTTGGAAGATAGCAATCTTGTAGTCGTTGATAGCGCTTTATTTTTGGATTGTTTTTATAAGCTTTTCTGTGATTTTTGAAACTTTCCATAGTGGTCAACTTGTATAGACTTCTGAACCTTAACAGGTATACGTCATACTGCCATTCCATGAAGACGAACTACACCATTACCTTATCCGAACAGCAGACCCAAGCTTTGGCAGCTTGGTTTGAGAGCAAGGAAGCCACTGGTCAGTGGACGGCTTACTCGGTGCCTTATGCCCGCTTTGCCTACAAGGGGGATCAAGTCAATGTGGTGGCTTACAGCAGTCAAAAATTAGTGGTTGCGGGTAAGCAGACAGCGTCGTTTGTACAGAATGTGTTGGAGCCTGAGGTGACGGGTGAGGCGCGCCTCGGCTACGATGCTGTACATCATCCAGAGTGGTTTGAGCTGCACGCAGGCTGCGACGAGAGTGGTAAGGGTGATTTATTTGGTCCTTTGGTGACGGCTTGCGTCATTGCTGATGGTCCCATGGTGCGGAAGTGGATGGATGCCGGCATTTGCGATAGCAAGCGTCTGTCCGATCGATCGATTCTAAAGTTGGATCAATTGATTCGCGAGACAGAGGGGGTGGTGGTGACGAGTGCTTTTGCGCGTATGGCCAAGTATAATCAGTTGTATGATAAGTTTGGTCGGAATGTAAATCGTCTATTGGCCTGGTATCATGGACGCTCACTGAATCAAGCTCTAGATCAACGTTCTGCACCTTGGGGCTTGTTGGATCAGTTTTCTCGCCAAAAGTTAGTGGATGTCTACGTTAAAGAACGCACCGACTTTCGTTTGGAGAGTCGGACGAAGGCGGAGTCTGATCCGGTGGTGGCGGCAGCATCGATTGTGGCCCGCGCTATCTACGTGCGTGAGATGGATCGTTTGTCGCAAGCCTTTGGTCAGGAGTTGAAAAAGGGAGCGAGTGCAGCAGTCCGTTCGCAGGCCCAGGCCATTTTTTCTGAGCGAGGTCTTGAGGGGCTGGAACATTCGGCTAAAATGCATTTTCGAACTGCTTACGAGGCTCAGGGCTTGGAGCCTCCACTTAAAAAGTATGTGTATAAGCGCTCTACCTGAGCTGCGTTGATCTGCGCACGAAGGGCTTCCCGCCCTCCTGTGCACAGAATCGTCTTGCTCAAAATCAAAATTGTATTCGTCTCGGTCTTGGTAGGTTTTCAGAG
>CAWVTP010000116.1:0-6430 GCA_963933035.1 uncultured Puniceicoccaceae bacterium
CAAAATCAAAATTGTATTCGTCTCGGTCTTGGTAGGTTTTCAGAGGTGCCCTTATTTAATTTTTGGGCATTGAATTCGTTTTTGTGGTGGTCAAGCGTTCAAAATGTTGCAGTTCTACTCCTATGCCTGCTATCGATCTAAATGAACTCTGGAAGTCGATTCGTCATCGTGCTCAGTCCATCATTCAGCAAGAGCCCTCGCTGAGCTTACTTTTGGAAAGCACTGTATTACACCAAAGTGATTTTGCCGCTAGTTTGACACATCGTCTTGCTCGTAAACTGGAAAATCATGCTGCTTCTGTCGATGTTTTGCATCAAGTCTTTACAACCGCCTTTGAGAATGATCCTTCGATTCTACAGGCAGTGGCGGCGGATATGATTGCGGTGAAAGATCGAGATCCTGCCTGTCCAGATACCTTAACGCCTTTGTTGTATTTCAAGGGTTTTCAGGCACTTAGCTGTTATCGTGTTGCGCATTACTTATGGCAGAACAACCGGACTCAATTGGCCTTTTATTTACAGAGTTTAATCGCAGAAACTTTTGCCGTGGATATCCATCCCGCTGCCAAAATCGGATCGGGTATTTTACTAGACCATGCGACGGGATTTGTGGCTGGAGAAACGTCTGTGATCCAAGATGATGTATCTATTTTGCATGCCGTTACTTTGGGCGGGACTGGCAAGGAGCGCGGCGATCGACACCCTAAAATTCAGTCTGGCGTTCTGCTCGGAGCCGGTGCAAAAATTTTAGGCAATGTGACGATCGGTGAAGGGGCTAAAGTTGGGGCTGGAAGTGTTGTTCTTAAGGATGTTCCAGCACATTGTAGTGTTGCTGGTGTACCAGCTCAAATTGTTGGGAGAGCCGCGGAGCGATCTCCAGCCTTGAAGATGTGCCATCGACTTGATTCCTAAGGGCGCCTTTACCATTTCATTTATGAGCAGTCTTTTATTTAGTTTATGGCCTTTGGCGAGCGCAGCTAGTCATACCGGACTGTGGACTTTATGTGTTTCCATTGGGATCGGTGCCTTGCTTACAATATTGGCTAAAAGGTTGAATTTACCGACCAGTGCCTTGCTGCTGTTGGGGGGCTTTTGTTTGGGGATTGAAGGACTTGGCTGGATTCATTCGGATGCTCTAGGCGATCTTTTGCCAATCGTTGTATCTCTGGCGATTGGGATTATTTTATTTGAGGGTGGATTAACCTTGGATTTGCGTGATTTTAAGCAAACCTCACCGGTGATCAAGCGCTTGTTAACGTTTGGTGTGCTGACGACTTGGTTGGGCGCTGCTGCTACGGTTTACTTGATTTTTGATATCAGTTTGGACTTTGCTTTGTTAATGGGGAGTCTGATTATCGTAACCGGGCCAACCGTTATTTTACCGCTGTTGCACCGCATTCGCATTCAGCAAAGAGTGGCGAACATTTTGCATTGGGAAGCCGTATTAATTGATTCGGTCGGGGTTTTTATAGCTATCTTGTGTTTTGAATGGGTGGTCGAAGGAGGAGGTACTGTTGCCTTGCCGAATTTTATGCTGCGTATTGTTTTTGGGACCACAACGGGTCTTTTGGGGGGCTATCTTATATATCTCGCGATGCGATTGCGTTGGGTTCCCGATTCCATGATTAATGGTTTTGCACTCGCTTCAGCCCTCTTAATTTTTGGACTCACAGAGTTGATTAAGCCTGAGGCAGGTTTGTTAGCAGTGACGCTCGCGGGCTTGATTGTTGGGATCAAAAAGCCCAAACAATTGAAACAATTAAAGGCCTTTAAAGCAGAGGTTGTTGATTTGCTGATCGGTTTGTTATTCGTGTTATTGGTTGCTCGTTTGGAGTGGGCTGCTTTTGTGTCATTTTTTCAGTCGGGAGGATTGTGGGTCCTGTGTTCAATTTTACTACTTGTACGACCCGTCAGTGTCGTTTTGTCGACTTGGGGCACCGCGATTAATTTGCGTGAACGCTGCTTGCTCAGCTGGGTTGCTCCACGTGGAATTGTGGCGGCTTCGATGGCCTCTTTATTCGCAATTTCTCTTAATGCGAAGGCAGGTTCTGTCGGGGATGCTCAACTATTGGAATCGTTTGTGTATACGACGATTTGTGCGACTGTTTTGATCCAGGGGCTGAGTGCTGGCTTTTTGGCCCGCATTTTGAAGTTACAGCGACCAGCATCAAGTGATTGGCTTATTTTGGGGGCGCATCATTTTGGGCGAAGTTTAGCTCAAATTTTTGAAAAAAAATTAAATCAGACTGCGATCTTGCTGGATACCAATGCACAAAATGTTCTTGACGCCCAGCAAGCTGGGCTCAAGGCCATTCATTGTGATGCGATGGAAGCTGAAAAGTTGTATGAAACACAAACTCAACTCTTTGGAGCAGGATACCTTATCGCTTTGACGGATAATATAGAACTCAATGAGCTGTTGATGTTACGGTGGGAATCGGTGCTCGGAAGTGAACATGTTTTTGGTTGGATCCCGCAGACGCATAGCCGAAGAAATTCGCGTTTACTCACGCAATCAGTCTTTGAGGACTTAGCGCGTCCAGCACGTATTTCCTCAGAGATGAATGCGGGAGAGCGTTCACTGACCATGATTCGTGGGAATCGTGAGCTGCTGACAAAAAATGGTTCAATTCCGCTATTTGTTCATAGAAACAAACAGCTGCGCCCGATATACTCTGATAAAAACTTAGAGGAAATAATTAAAGAAAAGGATGAAGTGATTTGCTTACGTTATGCCAACAGCCGTTTGAGACGCGCCATGGATTTAGGAGACTTTATGCGTTTACGAGTGGATGATCAGGCGAACTTGTTTTCCTTCATAGTAGAGCAGGTGGTGCGGCGTTGCCCTAAGGTAAATGAGCAAAAATTGCAAGCTGATTTGTTGCGTCAGGCGGCAGACTTTCCTCCAGTTATCGGCAATGGAGTATTGATGCCGCATGTCCATTCAGAGCAGATTGAACAACCAGTTTGTTTTGTGCTGAGTTTAGAGCGCCAACTACAACTTGAGGCGATCGCGGATTCTGTATCGCTTGTGATCTTTTTGCTGAGCCCAGCTGGAGATTCTGAGGGTCATTTAGCACTCTTGTCAGAGGTGGCTAAATTGTGTCAGCACGCCTCAACGGTTGAGGCAATACATGCGGTTAAGAGTCATTATGATTTGGTCAAATTGGTCAATCATGAGTTAGTTAGCTAATATGGTGACGCTGTCTTGGGTATTGAAGATTGATTCATGAAGGGAGTTAAAAAAGTACGACTTGATGAACTGCTGGTTTGTAAGGGCTTAGCCAGTAGTCGCTCGCAAGCTAAGGCGATTATTTTGGCGGGCAAAGTTAGAAATAATAGTGATCTTCTCGATAAGCCCGGCCGCATGCTGGACAAGAATGCAGTGATCTATGTGCAAAGTCCTCCGCGCTTTGTGAGTCGCGGGGGGGATAAACTGGAGGGTTTTTTGGAAGTCTTCCCCATTGATATTGAGTCAAAAGATGTTTTGGATGTCGGTGCTTCAACAGGTGGGTTTACAGATTGCTGCCTGCAACGCGGGGCGAGATCCGTTACTTGCATTGATGTTGGGCGAGCTCAGCTACATCACCGATTACTGCAGGATGCGCGCGTCACAAATTTTGAAAAGATGAATGCGCGCTACGTCGAGGCCAGTCAACTTCCGCTCAAAGCCTATGATTTGATTGTGATGGATCTATCTTTTATTTCTTTAACTAAAGTTTTACCGAATATCTGGCAGTTGCTTGTCGATGGAGGGCGCCTTATCGCTCTCGTCAAACCACAGTTTGAGGCAGAAAAAAAAGAAGTCGATGCGGGTAATGGTATTATTAAATGCCCTGAGATCCATCGACGAGTTTTGGATGCTATGCGTACCTTCGCGCTCTCCGAGCTGCTAGGAGCTGATCTCATTGGGAGTATTGAATCACCGATTAAAGGGACGAGTGGTAATCTGGAGTACTTGCTAGGGCTTAAAAAAAATGCTTGAATACAAGCTTAGTATTCTGTCTCAAGCTTGACAGTTTTTTCTTCTGTCCTCAATTGTTTGCGCTATGGCATCACCAACAGAAGTAAGAAAAGGAAAAGTCATTAACTACCAAAATAATCCACACTTAGTGCTGGATGTGCAACATCGTACTCAAGGTCGGCAAGCAGGATTTATGCAGGTCACCATGCGTAATTTAAACAGCGGAGCTAGCACAAATACCAAAATCCGGACGACGGATTCGGTCGAGATCTTGCACACCGATATGATAAAGCTGGAATTCAGTTATATTGATGGTGACGAGTATCATTTTATGGATCCCGAAACCTTTGAAGATATCCAGTTAGATGCGAGTATCATTGCCGACAATAAGGATTTCTTAGTGGAAAATCAGAGCTACAGTATTTTGCACGTGGATGATCGCCCAATTTCGATTGAGTTACCGGCTTCCATTGAAATGCGGGTTACAGAATCTGCTGAAGGCGTAAAAGGTGACACGGCTAGCAATGTACAAAAACCGGCTACTTTAGAAACCGGCCTAACGATTCAAGTCCCTCTCTTTATCAAGGAAGGCGAGTTAGTCCGAGTCAGTACCAGTGAGCGTACCTATATGGGGCGTGCCTAAATTTTCAAACCGAGGTCTAGTCTGTCTAAAATATGGGCAGTAAAACTCGTGGATCAAGAATTGATCGCCATCGCGGATTTTGCAGGGTTCCCTCCAACTTGAGTTTGAAAAATGGGCTGAGCGGCAGTTGAATCAGTCTGTTGAGTTGGGTGACCGGATTGATTTTATCCGCATAGTTGATGAGCGGGCGTAGGGTGGCATACATATCAATATTATCTATTTTGATGTCGTAGCTGCCTTTCATCTCAATTCGACTGCTATGTCCTCCAATTGTGATTTTCTCAAAATTTAAGGCGCTGTTATCGAGCTCAAAGTCGCAATCAAGCGTTTTAAATTTGAGTGAGGTAAAGTTTAAAGGTGTTTTTTGCAGTACGGAAGATAGGGGGCCTAATAGCTTAATTCTGCCCAGTTCCTTGTCTTGAATGGCAGCTCGGCCGTAGCCCTCAAATCCAAACCAATTTCCGGAAAATCCTTTAAGGTGCGCCTCTAGATCCATCTTGGATGAGCTTTCTTTCATGGGGGCTATGCTTGATAAGGAGGCATGTTTATTATGCTGAAGCATATTCAGTAGCTTTTTTGTATCGGATTGCTGAATGCCGGCTTTTATGAGTACGGATGGCGCGGGGGCATCATCCCAATGGAAATCGATTTGACCAGATGCTAGACCATTTGCGATATTTGCTTGGAGAGCATAAATAGAAAGTGTCTCCGAGTTGCCAGCCAGTTTGAACTGTAAATCATCGAAGCGTGCAGCATGGTAATCAATGGGGCCACGGCTGCTTGCATTCATTTGAAAATGCATGTATGGACGGTATTGGGGGTAGTGTTTGGTAAAGAATTTCCCTGTTAAGTTAATTTCGGGTGCTCGGGAGGCCTTAAATGCCTGAATGTGCTTGGCAATTTGAGGACTCACTAATTTTTGGTGAGCCTCAAGTGGAAAAGAGGAATTGACATCAATACTCCAAAAGAGCGGATCTTTTATGGGGTCGGGTAAGCCGGCGATCTGAATTGAGCCACGAGCATAGTGGTCGCCATATTGAACGGCGAGCTGGTTAATTTCAGTGTAGTGTTGACGACCACGCAAATTTAGTTGGCCGCGGTCAATGCGCACTCCACGATAGGCCAGATTCTCTGCTTTTACTGAACCATAGAAAAAGTCGGCAACCTGTTGTCCGAAGCGGCCCACTATTTCAAAGTTGCCGTAACATTTCGGCTCCTCCAAAAATTGAACGTCGCGAAATACTTTATTCCACCAACTTGGCATGATTGGATTGTAGTCAGTGGGAATCGCCGAAGCCTCCACAGTCAAATGATAGTCTTTATTGGCGAGATGAGTCGTTCCTTTGAATTGGATCCACTCTTGTCCACGCCGTAAGGATGCATTGTGAAGCTCAATCTCTTTATTGTGATCTTTCCACGAGAATGTGCCCTCTAGATGATCAATCGCTAGACCTTCAATTTGGAAATCACGTACCTCTAGTTTCGCTTTTAAATTTTTTATGGCAGGATTTTGCGATGAATAATCTAGCGAAAAGTCTAATTTGGGTGCACTGCGCAATAAACAATTCTCAACTTGTGCGAACTTGTTTGGCATTTTATCTGCCAATTGTTCTAGAAAGCTATATCCTCTGATCTTTATGGGCCCAGAATCCGTTATATGGATCTCCAAATCAGGAACTCGAAATTGAGCTAGCTGATCTATCATGACTTGAGGCGCCTGCAAATGAATCTTTGGATTCAGTAACAAAGAGCCAAATCCATTACGAGCCGCTTGCCAATGAGCTGTGATTGCTTTGCTGCCAATTTCTAAGTCAGCTCCCTTGA
>CAWVTP010000117.1:0-6428 GCA_963933035.1 uncultured Puniceicoccaceae bacterium
CCCTTTGCCTTCAGTTGCCGAGCACCGTGCTCAGCCTATTGCATAATTAGGGTTTCAGCTTAGCGGGCATACCTAGCTAACAATTCGGGTAACTGCCCAACCATTTAACAAACAGTGAATTTGCTTTTAATTCGTCAATGGCACCCGCAATTACAGGATCCGTTATGTGTCCGATCAAATCAACAAAGAAGTAGTAGTCCCAAGCCTTTTTGCGGCTCGGCCTGGATTCGATTTTCGTTAGATTGATCCCGCGACTCGCGAAGGGCTGCAAGGCTTTTTCGAGCGCGCCCGGTTGATCACTTAAAGAGATCACTAAACTCGTCTTATCACGCCCCTCGCCCAGCGGCTTTGCTTGAGTGCGTCCAAGCACCAGGAAGCGCGTTGTATTGTGATCACTATCTTGAACCCCACGCTCCAAAATACTCAAATTGTTCAATTCCGCACTCAGTTCACTAGCGATCGCGGCAATGCCCGGTGTCGTGGCCGCCTTTTCTGCGGCTGCTCCGGTACTGGCAACTTCGACCAAGGAAGCATCTGGCAGATGTCGACGCAACCACTCGCGACATTGGCCCAAGGCTTGATCTTTTGAATAGACCGCCGTGATTTCGGAGAGCGGACGATTAGACAGTAAGCAGTGTTCAATTGGTAAATAAACTTGCGAGCAAATCAGCAAATCCGACTCTACCAGATTGTCCATACTGTGAAAAACTGCCCCCTCGGTAGAATTTTCGATCGGTAGCACACCATAGTCGACCCTGCCCGACTCGACTTCCGCAAAAACATCATGAATAGTTTTCATCGGACGGTGCTCTAAGCTGATCCCGAAATTGCGAATCGAGGCTTGATGTGTGTAGGTTGCTGGTGGGCCCAAATAGGCGATCACCAATTTCTTCTCTAATGCGATGGATGCAGAAATAATTTCGCGATAAATTGCCCGCAATGTCTCATCACGAATGGGACCCGTATTGAGCTCCGACAGCTTTTTCATGACCTGCGCCTCACGACTGGGATCATAATAATCCGCACCGTTGGCCGATTTAATGGCGCCAATCGCGCTGGCATGCTTCACCCTTTGGCTTAGCAATTGAACTAAGTTTTGATCGATCGCATCAATTGCGTTACGATGCGCTGTTAAATCTTTTGAATCCGTCATACATTTCTCTAGCCAACGCGGAGATCCTCTGAGCCGATCCTGAGTCAAATCAAGGGATCTGAACCTGCTCCGTAAAGATAACGCCCGTGCAGCTGCATTGGATTTGTCATCCCCTTTGCCGCAAGTCAAGACCTTGCCACAGGAATGCGTACACGGTCGACCAAGCGCAGCCAAGCGCGTTCCATCAAAGCCATTCATGCAGTCGCCGCTACAAAAATGAAAAAGTGCCAGGATGGATAATTTCATAAAAATGAAGTTGTCGTCTAGACTGAGATCGATTGTCCTAAGATCTTTTATTTACGTTATTGGACACTTTATGACTATGGCAGACACCTCTACACGACCGCATTCTTCGATTGTCGTTGATGGCACTGATCGCGCCCCTGCTCGCTCCATGCTGCGGGCAGTTGGCTTTACGGATCAAGATTTTGAAAAACCCCAAGTGGCCGTCGCCAGCTCACCGACGGACATGACGCCTTGTAATGTACACTTGGGCGAACTCAGTGAACATGCCAAGACAGGGATCAACCAAAATGGGGGCAAAGCGGTCTCCTTCAACACCATCTCTGTTACCGATGGTATTTCGATGGGCACCAAGGGCATGCGCTACAGTTTGGTCTCTCGTGATGTGATTGCCGATTCAATCGAAACCGCTGTCGCCGCGGAAGGATTCGACGGTTTAGTTGCGATTGGTGGCTGCGATAAAAACATGCCGGGCTGTATGATTGCGATTGCTCGCTTAAATCGCCCAGCGGTCTTTGTCTACGGTGGCACCATCCTTCCGGGCTTCATGCCCAAGGATAAGGATGAATGTAAACCGATGGATATTGTTTCCGTCTTTGAGGCCGTCGGTCAGCATGCCAAGGGGGAACTGAGTGATGCGGAGCTCAAGGAAGTCGAAAAATACGCGATCCCTGGCCCCGGATCGTGTGGGGGAATGTACACGGCGAACACCATGGCGAGTGCCATCGAAGCACTCGGGATGAGTCTTCCCGGCAGTAGTGCACAAGCTGCGATTGGTCAGGCCAAGCGAGATGACTGCGAGCGTGCGGGGTCTGCGGTGGTGAAACTACTGAAAAAAAATATCAAGCCACGGGATATCATGACCCGACATGCCTTTGAAAATGCCATCATGACTTGCTTGGCACTTGGCGGCTCCACCAATCTGATTTTACACTTATTGGCCATCGCTCACTCAGCAGAAGTGCCCCTAAGCATCGATGATTTCAAAACGATTGGGGCCCGCATCCCACTCTTGGCCGATGTAAAACCTTTTGGGCGCTACAATATGAGCCACTTGATTCGTATTGGGGGCATTCGCCCCATGATGAAATGCTTACTCGATCGAGGATTATTACACGGCGAATGCTTAACTGTAACCGGTGAAACCATTGCCGAATCGCTCGCATCTGTTCAACCTTACGCAGAGTTCCCTGCTGGTCAGGATATCATTCATCCATGGGATCAACCGATCAAGACCTCCACTCACCTGCGCATCCTGCGCGGCAATTTAGCACCCGAGGGAGCTGTCGGTAAGATCACGGGCAAGGAGGGCGAATACTTCAAAGGCACCGCTAAAGTCTACGAAAGTGAAGAAGCTGCGTTGGTGGGCATCTTGCGCGGAGATGTGGTCAAAGGCGATGTGGTCGTCATCCGCAATGAGGGCCCCGTCGGCGGACCGGGCATGCGTGAAATGCTCTCCCCGACCAGTGCTGTGGCTGGACGTGGCCTGATTAAAGACGTGGCTTTAATTACCGACGGACGCTTTTCGGGCGGCAGTCATGGTTTTGATGTGGGCCACATCACACCTGAAGCCGCGAAAGGAGGCCCCATCGCAGTGGTCCAGAATGGAGATCTGATTGAAATTGATGCCATCAATAACACCATTAACCTACTGATTGAGCCTGCTGAAATGGATCATCGCATGGCACAATTGAAAGCATTTGTCCCCACGGAAACACGCGGTGTTTTGGCTAAATACGCTAAATTAGTTGCGAGCGCCTCGGAAGGCGCCGTGACAGACAAACATCTGTAAACGTCCATCGCCAGCAATGACCTCGCTTATGCCAACCACGCCAAAAGGGATCCATGGATCCATCGCTGGAAAAATGTAAAAATGCCACGAACCAGATTCGTGGCTTAAGCCAAGTTAAATCTAAAACCTAAGAATACTATTATTATGAGCTGGAATCACTTTAAAGAAAACTACCTTGCCATCGAGGATCTTGATTTTGCACTCGACCTGAGTAAAATCGATTTCACCGCTGATTTTCGTCAGCAAATGGAACCAAGGCTGCAAGCAGCCTATAGTGCCATGCAAGCCCTTGAAGCAGGTGCGATCGCCAACCCAGACGAGAATCGCATGGTTGGACATTACTGGCTGCGCAATGCCGCACTCGCACCGACGCCTGCCATACGCGAGGACATCGAGGTCTGCCTGCAAAACATACTCGCCCTGACCGCGCGTGTTCACTCGGGAGAACTTGCGGGTGCCAATGGCCGCTTTGAACACTTGCTGATTGTTGGGATTGGCGGTTCAGCACTGGGTCCTCAATTTGTTAAAGATGCCCTCGGAAATCCCGATGGTGACAAAATGCATTTACACTTTCTGGACAATACCGATCCCGACGGAATCGACCGGACGCTTCGAGCCCTAGACGGCAAATTGGGACAAACGCTAACGGTGGTGATTTCAAAATCTGGCGGCACACCAGAAACACGCAATGGCATGCTGGAGGCACAAGCTGCCTACCAAGCGCAACAGCTCAATTTCGGACAGCATGCAATCGCAATTACCGGCGAGGGCAGCCAACTGGATCAATACGCGCAGTCGAATCAATGGCTGGCACGACTCCCGATGTGGGATTGGGTCGGCGGTCGCACCAGCGAGCTGGCAGCAGTCGGCTTACTACCAGCCGCTATGCAGGGCATCGACATTCAGGAAATGTTGGCAGGTGCTGCTGCCATGGACCAAGCCACACGCCACGCCGAAACCGCACAGAATCCCGCCGCCCTACTCGCTCTAGCTTGGTACCATGCCACTGAAGGCACCGGTAACAAAGCGATGGTCGTCCTGCCTTACAAAGATCGGCTAATGCTATTTTCAAAATACTTGCAACAACTGGTCATGGAGTCTTTGGGCAAAGAGAAGGACTTGGATGGCCAGCAAGTCCATCAAGGATTGTCGGTCTATGGCAACAAGGGCTCGACGGATCAGCATGCCTACGTGCAACAATTACGGGATGGCGTCCACAACTTCTTCGCCACCTTCATTGAAGTCTTAGAGGACCGGAAAGGTGCGTCCATCGAAGTGGAGCCAGGTATTACTGCAGGAGATTTTCTACAGGGCTTCTTTTTAGGCACTCGCGACGCACTGTATGAAAATGGCCGCCAATCCATTACGCTCACCATTCGCCGCGTATCCCCCAACGCGATTGGACAATTGATCGCCCTCTTTGAGCGAGCTGTCGGCTTTTACGCGCAACTGGTCAACATCAATGCCTATCATCAACCTGGTGTTGAGGCCGGCAAAAAAGCCGCTGCGGCCGTCTTAGAGCTAGAGCAAGCCGTCATCAACTACCTAAATGAACATAGCGGTCAGCCTTTCACGGCTGAAAGTATTGCGAATGCGCTCAAGCGCCCAACAGCAACTGAGACCATCTTCAAATTGTTGCTACGCCTAGCCGCGAATCCCCGCAAAATAAGTACTCGCCCAGGTGATTCAGTATTTACAACTGAATTTTATGCAACATAGATACTAGAATTTACAGGATGACTTATTTGGTATGAAAACAACCCTACTTGCAGTTTGCTTCATCGCGATGCTAACCGCATTGGGTTTCTATTTGACCGAAAAACAAACGAGCCTCGTCCTTAGCTCGCAAGTCAGCGATCAAAAATTAGAGCTGACCGCTTTGCTCGATCAATTAAATCAACTTGAGTTGGATAAAGCCAGCAGTGTTCAAATTATCGACAAACTAGGGGCTGAGCAGCGAAGCTTACAAGCTAAGCTGGATTTACAGCAAGCCGAACTGGCAGCTGCCAGCGAAGCCCTGCGCGAGGAAAGTGAGTTGTTACAGCAAGCAAATGCACAGCGAAGTCTTGCTGAGGAAAAGTTACTTGAACTCAATCACGAACTCGTAGAGAGTGCCCGCAAATTGCAGGCCAGTAGCCAAGCTGGAAAAATTGCCCAACTGCAAGAGCGTATCCAAGACCTGGAAACAACGAATATACAATTACAGAACCAACTAAATATAGCTTCCGAACAAAGCCGTGAAGCATCTGCACCCTGACCAACTAGCTTCATGATCAAATCCTTATGCTTACTCCTATTAGCTGTTTGCAGCTTTTTCCTCTCCGGCTGTTTCAACGCGACTGTAGATGAACAGTCTGTGCCCTGGGGCCGTCCTGCCAGCTGGGAACGCGGAGCTCCTGGATTCGGCACGGGCTACTAGCATTCCAACAAGCGATCCGCAAAGCATTTCGGGCACATCTCAACATAAAAAACACCTACAGCACCATGCATGAATTAAACGGGACCGTAAAAGAAGTATTCGATGAAGTTACCTTTCCCAGTGGCTTCAACAAACGTGAGTTTGTAGTCACCGATGAGAATGAAAACTATCCACAAGATATTAAATTCGAATGCGTAAAAGAAAAAGTGAATTTGCTGAACCCACTCAAAAAGGGGGATCCGGTAAAGGTCTTTTTTAATCTTCGCGGCAACGAGTATAATGGTAAATATTACGTCAACCTAGCTGCATGGAAGATTGAATCCGGCAAATCGGCTGACACCGCAACAGAAAGTGTCCCCGATTTCGATCCAGCCGATGAAATTCTGGATGAAGAACCTCCTTTCTAAAAAGCAAGCTGAGCACTCTTAGCGGGGCAGATTGCTCTAAAATCTGCAGCAGTCACCCGATCGCTGCAGATTGGCATTCGCCATGAAATTGTGTCGTCAATTTGTGGGGTATTCGTTTGATTGCAGGCTTGACTTGTATGGATTTCATTAACTGGATACACTTTTAGGTTCGGGCCGTAGCGCAGTCTGGTAGCGCACTTCGCTGGGGGTGAAGGGGTCGCAGGTTCAAATCCTGTCGGCCCGACCATTTTGAATAAAATGTCGTATGACGACAGAGCATTTGAAGCTGCGAGCAAGCAGGTTTAACGGAGCATTGCAGCAACGAATGTTGCGTCTTGGCAATGCGGAGATGGCGAAGCAATCCTGTCGGCCCGACCATTTTGAATAAAATGTCGTATGACGACAGAGCATTTG
>CAWVTP010000118.1:0-6356 GCA_963933035.1 uncultured Puniceicoccaceae bacterium
ATGTGGTGCCACGCGAGCAATAAAACCGTGCAGATCACCGCCTTTAGACTCTCCCCCGCCGATCCAGACGATTGGCTGTGGAGCTAAGGATTGCAGCGCCGCAAGGCAGGCATCAAAATTCGTTGCTTTTGAGTCGTCCCAAGCGCATAGCTGATCGGAGGAAGCCACCTTTTGCAATCGATGTTCGGGTAAACGATTATGATTGGCAGCCCGTATGAGACTTTCCTCAGGTAGCCCTAACAGTCTCCACAGGACAGCTAACTGCTGGAAATTTTGACGATAAGGTTGGTGATAAAAGGGACTCGCCGAATCGAGTATAGCCTCAGTCTGCATTTTTTCGGAACAAAAATGCAGCTGTTGCGCCTGCAGCGTATCCGTAAAGAAAGTACGAATAGAGTCCGGCAGTACTGCGGGTGCCTCCGCTTTCAAACAGTCCACTAAGTTTGCTTTGGCCAAATAGTAAGCCTGCATATTTGGATAGCGATCCAAATGATCTTCGGCAAAATTGAGCCATAATAAGGCGTCCAATGCCAAGCCATCTGGGCACTCGGCTTGGAAAGAGCTAATTTCACAAATGGCCACCGCTTGCTCACTGTTTTGGTCTGACATCACAGCCTCGCTGAACGGTACACCAATATTGCCAACCGCCACAGCGCAATAGCCTGCAGCTTCGCAAGCCTGCTGAAATAACTGTGTGGTGGATGTTTTGCCATTGGTGCCCGTGACCGCATACAATTTCCCCTTCCAATGCGAGGCGGCAAAGCCGAGTTCACCGAAACAAGGTTTAGCAGATGCTTGTGCCGCTAGACGCCATGGGTGTTCCGCCGAAAAGCCAGGGCTGATAATAACGGCTGAGAATTGCTGTGCTCGATCCGAATCAAATACAGCCTGCGCATCGCTAGCCTGTTGATCAAACAACTGGGCCTGATAACCTAAGCTCTGTACCAATCGACTAGCTGCACGCCCACTTAATCCCGCACCTAAAATGGCAATCGAAGCGCCCTTAGGCGGCATACCATTCCGGAGGATCATTCAGCTTGCAACAAATTGTCGGGATTGAGCGCTTGCAAGGCTTCTGGGACAAACAGGCCGTCTTTACGAATGAGCACACCATCAAACCAAATTTCGCCGCCCCCATACTCTGGGCGCTGGATGGCCACCATGTCCCAGTGAACCTGTGAGCGATTGCCGTTGTCAGCCTCTTCATAAGCTTGGCCCGGCGTAAAATGGAAAGAGCCCGCAATTTTCTCATCAAATAAAATGTCCCCCATGGGCTCCAAAATGTGAGGATTAAAACCAATTGCAAATTCACCAATAAAGCGGGCCCCCTCATCCGTATCCAATATCGCATTCAAGCGCTCGGTATTTGAACCCTCCGCATGTACGATGCGACCGGATTCAAATTTCAGAGTAATATCAGAAAAGGACACCCCTTGATACACCGTTGGTGCATTAAAGGTGATCGTCCCTGTTACGGAATCTTTTACCGGACACGAGAAGACTTCGCCATCAGGAATATTATGCCGCCCACCGCATGCCACCGCGCCAATCGATTTAATAGAGAAGCTCAAATCGGTATTGGGCCCTTTGATTTCAACCCGATCCGTTTGGCGCATCAAATCCTCCAAAGCTTGCATGCCAGGAACCATTGAAGCGTAATTTTGGGTACAGACTCTAAAATAAAAGTCCTCAAACGCCTCCGTACTCATGCCAGCCTGTTGCGCCATCGAGGGGGTTGGCCATCGTAAGATCACCCACTTGGTCTGGTTGACTCGGTAATCCAAGACTGGTTTCAGCGCTTGAGTGGCACGACTGACATGGCGCGCTGGTACATCCGACATTTCAAAAATATTATCCGAACCCCGCAATGCAATATAGGCATCCATTTGCTGCATTCGCTGCAACTCCCACTCCACCTCGGTCTCAAATTGGCCAGTATCTATATTCTGGACCAATTCACGATGAATCCTCGATCGTTTGAGACTGACATGCGGGATCGCATGGCAATCTCGCACTGCACGGATGAGAGCCAGCACCATGGTATCTGGAATATCGCTGGCATCAATCAGTACGTGTTCACCCGCTTGTAGATTGGTCGAAAATTGCGTTAAAACTTTGGCGAGTTTACCATATTCAGTATTTATAGACATGGGCCTACTCAAACGAATTTTTCCAATAGGTCAATCGACCGTGATCATGAAGTTCGTCGATCGCCCACAATGAATACTGATAACGCCCGCAAATCGTAGATAAGGGCCCCCTAGGAGCTGGCGATTAGTCCACGCTGATCATTGCGCGTTGAGTCGGCGTTGTGCTACCCGCTAAAAAAGACGCAATCGGGCCCGCATACATCACTTGCCCCCCCGCAGCACCCCCGACTGGGCCCAACTCGATCACCCAATCAGCTAGGCCAATCACATTTAAATCATGCTCAATCATAACAATCGTATGCCCCTCCTCGCGGAGTTGAAAAAGCAAATCCATTAAATTTTGGATATCGCTTGCATGTAAGCCGGTCGTCGGCTCGTCCAAGATGTAGAGCGAGCGTCCTTGCTGTCGCTTGCTCAGTTCCAGGGCTAGCTTAATACGCTGGGCTTCTCCCCCAGACAAGGTGGTTGCCGATTGCCCCAATTGCAGGTAGCCGAGTCCTACTTGTGATAAAGTCTTCAGTTTTGCGGCTATTTTGGGCACCTTTTGAAAAATATCCAAGGCTTCGTCGACCGTCTTGTCCAAAATATCGGCAATAGAATATCCGCGATAGCGAATGTCTAAGGTTTCTCGATTATAACGCTTCCCCTGGCAACTTGGGCACTCGACATAGACGTCTGCCATAAACTGCATATCCATCCGAATGACACCATCCCCCTTGCAACGCTCGCAGCGTCCACCAGGTACATTGAAACTAAAACGACGACTTTTATAGCCCCTGACTTTGGCCAACGAACATTGCGCAAATAGCTCGCGCAATAGATCGAAAAGTTTGGTATAGGTGGCTGGATTGGATCGCGGGCTGCGACCGATGGGAGACTGATCCACTTGCACCAGCGAATCCAAGTGCTCAAAACCATCAATGCCAGCATGACTGGCCGGAATGGCTTTGGCACCATTAAGTTTAAAAGCGGCAGCTTTGGCGAGGATGCCGTGAATGAGGGTACTCTTACCAGAACCTGAAACTCCACAGACCAGCGTCAACAATCCAAGTGGAATCGATACATCGACATTTTTCAAATTTTGCGCACTGGCAGCGCGTATCTTGAGATGTGCCTCTCCTGGAGGCAAGGTTTTGGCAGCCTTTTCCAAGCTGCGTTGACCGCTGAGATAGGGTCCACTTAGACTCTTTGAATCCTGAAAAGCTGCATGCGGGGGACCCTCAAAAATGACTTTGCCCCCCAGCGCGCCTGGTCCGGGCCCCAGTTCGATCAAATGATCCGCCGCTAACATCGTTGATGAATCATGCTCCACCACGATGACAGAGTTGCCGCGATCGCGCAAATTCATTAGCGTACGAATTAAGCGCTGATTGTCGATGGCATGCAAACCAATGCTGGGCTCATCTAAAATATAGGTTACGCCGACCAAAGCCATGCCGAGCTGCGTCGCTAAACGTACTCGTTGAGCCTCGCCGCCACTCAAGCTGCCAAAAGACCGGCTTAAATTTAGATAGCCGAGTCCGACTTCGTTTAAAAATCGCAAGCGCTGCTGCAAGCCGCGGATAGCATCACTGGCAGGCTGCATTGCGGGCAAATTTTCTAATTCGCACACAAATTCCCAAGCCTGATCCAGCGGCTGGTCAAAAAAATCAACAATGGAGCGCCCATTTAATAAGACCGCGACACTTTCTGGTCGCAAACGTTTTCCATCACAAGCATGGCATTTGGAACGACTTTGGTATTTTAGATAACGAGCCCGTAAGCCCTCACTGCTAGTCGTCCGATAGCTCTCCTCCAGATCATGCAAGACTCCAGGAAAAAGACTGGGCACGGGTTTCGAGCGGCCCGGCTTTAATTTGAACTCGAACAGACGTTCGCCGGTACCGTATAAAATTTGCTGACGGACCTCATGATCAAGCGAGGCCCAGGGAAGCTCTGGGTCGAAAGGCAACTGCTCCGCCAATTGCTTTAAGAGCGCATTGCGTTGAATGATCATTTTTTTAGAGCCTAAGCGCAATGGTTTGATCGCACCGCGCTTAACGGAGAGCTCTGGATCCGGTACCAGTAATTCCGCTTGAAATTGGAGTGTTTCCCCGATGCCTCCACAGGTTTCGCAGGCGCCTTCTGCATGGTTCCATGAGAAATTCCGGGGACTAAGGGCTGGGTAACGCTCGCCACACTCCACGCAAGCCAAGGCAGTACTCAAACTTAGCTCCTGCCAAGCGTCCTGTGAGCGATCACTTTGATACAAAACGGTTGCGGAATCATGGCCTTCACTAAAAGCCAACTCCAAAGAATCTGCCAAACGACTGCGCTGGGCTGGTTTTAAAACCAAGCGATCCACTACAATGGCTACAGAAATCGTTTTTTTTCCACTATCTATAATGGCTGGCTCATCTAAGCGCACAATTTGATCGTCTAAACGTACGCGTTGAAAGCCTCGCTGCTGTAAGCGCGGCAATTCTTCCCTGAGAACAGACGGTCGCGCCTCCATGTAGGGCGCTAACAGCATCAGTCGACTACCCTCTGGCAATTCAAAGACCCGTTCAATGCAATCATCCAGTGAACGTCGCTCAATACGCCCCCCGTCTTTTGGACAATATGCCTGCCCACAAAGCGACCACAGCACCCGTGAGAAATCAGCAATTTCGGTTACACTGGCCACAGTGGAACGCGGATTACTGCCAGCAACTGTCCGCTGCTCCAATGCAATCACTGGAGACAACCCTTCCACATAATCGACATCCGGTCGCGGCACTTGATCTAAGAGCATGCGCGCTTTGGTCGAGAGACTATCCATATATTTACGATAGCCTTCTGCGTACACGGTATCAAAAGCGAGGGAGGATTTCCCAGAGCCGCTAACACCAGTCACCACCACGAATTGATCGCGTGGAATTTGGACGCTAACATTCGCCAAATTGTGCTCGCGTGCCCCTTTGACAAAGATCGCATTCGGCTGTGATTTTCTCTCTTGGGACATAGCTGCTTGGTTTTTAATAGTGCATCCTCGGTGCAGTGCAATCTGATTGACCCGCACGCAAAAGACTATTGTATTAAACAATCTGATTTGATTGCCAGCACAAGCCCCCTATGCAGAAAAAAAATACCACTCCAATTCTTTACATTAAACCGACTTGCCCTTGGTGCCGCGAGGCGCTGGCTTATTTCCAATCTCAGGGTGTTGAACTCGACGTGCGAGATGTGCTGACAAATGCGCAGGATATGGACGCAATGGTTCAAATAAGCGGGCAAACTCTGACCCCCACTTTTGAATACCAAGACTTTGTGGTTGCTGATTTTTCCGTAGATGAATTTCAAGCAGAGCTGGACGAATTTCCCGAAATAAAAAAATCATTGGGTATCGGGCACGATCTCTAAAGAACAGCCTTAAAGTGCATTGTGCACTGTAGCAACCAGCTCCCCAAATCTGTGCCTTCAATCAAGGCAGCTAGCAAAATTGATCACGTTGCCCTAAGCTAGCTTATAGCATTCGACGACACTCAGCTCTGGGCTATCTCATAATGGCACACTCGACCTGTGCAAAAGATTTTTTGTAGCAGCTGGGTTTTAACTGTAAAAACATCCAGAACAGCTACTTGCACACCTTACGAATCAGCATTGATCCGAGTACATACACTCGCTTTACAACAGTTCCCCTACACTTTGAACACCCTCGGGCATTATCTGGGCTGAAGCGACATGCGACTGTTCCCAGTACAGTCACGCTGTCATTCCTCTGTACACACGCACATAAGGCCCACAAAAAAAGTCCCTCTTCACCAGCAAATGTGGCAAGGAGGGACTTTTTACGAAACAACCTTTACAGAGCTGCCCTACATAAGTTTGCCAGCGATTTCCACAATCTTTTCAGGGCACATGCCCAATTGTTGCATCACGGTAGCACCCGGTGCTGAAAGTCCAAAACGATCGATGCAGACGGCCTTACCCTTGAAGCCAAGATACTGCCCCCAAGTACTCGAAACGCCGGCTTCTACTGCAATGCGAGCCTCACAAGAAGTCGGCAAAATAGACGCTTTGTAGTCTGCAGATTGACGTTCAAAACGTTCGAAACAGGGCATCGACACCACGCGCACACCAGCTCCCAAGCTTTCCGCAGCATCCAGTGCGTGTGGTAGCTCAGAACCAGTTGCCATGATGATCAACTGCAATTCGCTACTTTCTCGGCGCGCAATATAAGCACCC
>CAWVTP010000119.1:0-6063 GCA_963933035.1 uncultured Puniceicoccaceae bacterium
TGCCCATTGCACAATAACAGAATGAAAAGTGTTGCCATCGACTCCACGGGCTTCGTTATTTTGATGTCAGCATCGCAGTGGACGCTTCCGCTGAATGACACAGATGAATGAAGGAGTCTCTATGAAGTATATTTTCGTCACCGGTGGAGTGGTTTCCTCTCTGGGCAAAGGCTTAACGGCAGGTGCTCTGGGCGCCCTATTGGAACAGCGTGGCCTGCGTGTTCGATTGCAAAAGTTTGATCCTTACCTGAATGTGGACCCCGGAACCATGAGTCCTTTCCAACACGGCGAAGTCTATGTCTTGGATGATGGCGCCGAAACGGATCTCGACTTGGGTCATTATGAACGCTTCACTTCCGGAACGCTTAGCAAGCTCAACAACCTGACCTCTGGCCAGGTCTACGAAAATGTAATTCAAAAAGAACGCCGTGGTGATTATTTAGGCGCGACCGTGCAAGTCATTCCGCACGTCACGAATGAAATCAAAGCGCGTATTTACAGTGGTGCTGGAGATGATGTGGACGTCTTGATTACCGAATTAGGCGGTACGATTGGCGACATTGAGGGCCTACCCTTTTTAGAAGCCATGCGTCAATTTGCGCTCGAAAATGGACGCGACAATGTGCTCTTCTTACATTGTACCTTGCTGCCCTACCTGAAAGCCGCGGGTGAATTGAAGACCAAGCCCAGTCAGCAGAGCGTGGCTAAATTGCGCGAAATCGGGATCCAACCTGACATCTTGGTGTGCCGGACAGAAATGCCAATGAACAACGAGCTGCGGCAAAAGTTGTCCTTATTTTGTAACGTACCCGTAAAAGCCGTCATCGAAGAGTGTGATGTAGAGACTTCAATTTACGAACTCCCGCTAGCACTGAAAGCCGAAGACTTGGATGATTTGGTTGTTGACCACCTACAATTGAATGCCCCTGACAATGAGATGAAGGTTTGGCACGATGTGGTCCGAAAGCTCAAAGCGCCCAGCCATAAAGTAGAAATTGGCGTCGTTGGGAAATACATCGAATTACAAGACGCTTACAAATCCGTCTACGAATCCATCACCCACGCCGGCATCGCCAACGACTCCGCCGTTCGCATCATTCGAATTGATGCCGAGGCGATCGAAAATGCGCCGGAAATGCACCTGGGCGCCTTGGACGGAATTTTAATCCCCGGTGGATTTGGTGACCGCGGCACCGAAGGAAAGATTGCGGCTGCCCGCTATGCCCGAGAAAATGGCATCCCCTACTTTGGTCTGTGTTTGGGAATGCAAATCGCGGTGATCGAGTTTGCGCGCAATGTGGCCGGATTGGCCGAGGCCAACAGTACCGAATTTAATGCCCAAACCGCATATCCAGTCATCGACATCATGGCAGACCAAAAATCCTTGACCACCAAGGGTGGCAATATGCGTTTAGGAGCCTGCCCCTGCACATTGACAAAGGACAGCAACAGTTATCATGCCTACGGCAATTCCCAAATCGTGGAACGCCACCGCCATCGCTACGAATTTAATAATCTGTACCGAGCCCAGCTAGAAGCTGCCGGCTTGTGCATCGCGGGAGTCAACCCAGGGCGCGACCTGGTTGAAATCGTCGAAATACCCGACCACCCTTGGTTCGTAGCGGTCCAGTTTCACCCCGAATTCAAGTCTAAGCCGAACGATGCGCATCCTTTATTTGCAAATTTCATTGCTGCCAGCTTGAAATATAAAAAATAACTTTTCTATAGAACCATGCAACATTACGACTACACTGTCCGCTTACACGAACTCTGGAATGCAGCGAAACTTCGTTATGAAAGTGGCGATCGTTCAGTAGACGATTACTTTACGCGCCCCGAACTCAATGATTTAGCCTCCATCGGTCTCAATGCAATGGATGTGTATGATTATGTGGAGGACTTCTGTACCCGCGGCGAACCAGATTTTGGAACTTTTTTAGCGGTCAATGCCGTGCGCAGAGATTACTTTCTAAATGTTCAGAAAGCAGTTTTATCCGATCACCAAATCAATCCAGATGATTTACCCTCCAAAGAAGACTCCTTGGAGGGCATTGTATGGTTGCCCCGTATCTTACCGAAAGCTATCGCAAAATTGAGGGGAGAACTGCCCGCTGAAATCATGTATGGCTGTGGCGGAGATCGTCGCTTTTTTAAGGCCAACAATGTCCATCCAGCCGATTTCCTGAAGGCTGTTTGGTCCTATGGATCGGATCAGACTTCTCTCATTTTATGGTTAAAGGCTCGACGAGAAAAACTTGCCCAAAAAGCCTAATCTCCATTCGCCTAATCAGTGGACAAACTTAGTGAGATTATGGCGGCCAAAAGGCGCAGCCTCGAGGGTCAACTGCGTCCCGTCAGTGATCGTGAACTGGCACGCTTTACCGAACTGAACCCACAAAGCAATCGACTCATCCAAGTGCTCAAAAAGGATGAGCATCTGGCCGTCATTGCCGAAATTAAACGCAAATCACCCTCTGCAGGGCAAATTGCCGACTGCTCGCTCAATGCCGTCGATCAGGCTCGCAACTATGTAAATGCAGGTGCTGACTGCCTTTCCATACTCACAGATAACGAATACTTTGGTGGGCAACTGAGCGATTTGTGGGATGTGAGTGAGTTTTTGAAAAGCCACCAACGGCAGACACCCTGCCTGCGAAAAGACTTCATGCTGCACCCACTACAAGTCCTTGAGGCGGCAGAGGCGGGTGCCAGCGCTATCCTTATCATAGTTCGTGCCCTCGATGATGATGCGATAAAGGCCCTATACGAAGCAGCCAATTTGGCCGGACTGGATTCTATTTTTGAAATTCATGAAGAAAGTGAATTGGAAAAAGCACTGCGCTTCGATCCTCAAATCATCGGTGTCAACAATCGTGATTTGAAGCGCTTCAAGACCGACCTCGCGATATCCGAAGCGCTCATTCCGCAAATCCCTGAAAACATCACAGCGATCAGTGAAAGCGGCATTTTTAATGTCGAAGATGCCGAGCGTGCGCGCGCTTGTGGTGCCGATGCTCTATTGGTGGGCGAAGCCTTGATGCGCAGTCAGGATACTGAAGCCCTGATCGCGGCATTTCACAGCGTCTAAGGCGCTCTCCACGACAGCTAGATCGGGAATCCTGAGCTCAGTCTAACTGCGCTGCGAGCCACTGAACAATTAACTTGAGTTCAGAATCATCCAGAATGGCTGATGGATGTGCTTGCGCATATAAGCCCCGCTGTTGGTGCTGACTCATAATCGCTTGCTCTATCCGCCTTAGCATTTTTTTATGATGCAGCGGATTCCAATTGGAAAAATTAAGCTCTGATCGGCCGCGATTAACGGCTCGCACAACCCACCAAGAGGCGGGCACCACGGAACTATACCAAGGCCAACGCGTTTCATTCGAGTGACAGTCATAGCAGGCTCGTCGCATGGGCGTGTAGATGGCTTTGGGGGCTCGCCATTCGCTAATCACGGGCGCTGATGGACGCGCAACTGGTAAAAACTGCAAGCTGCCCACAATAACGCTCAAGCCCAGCAATACCTTTAGAAATTTCAGCCCCATCCTTTGCTACACCATTGCAATACCAATTGAAGCCCTCTCAAAAATCTGACGATTGTTCTCATTTTAAATTTTTCGCAGCTTCAAAATCGTAACCGGGTGTCGCATAACTAGGGGCTAATTGCAAAAGACACAATACACCTAAGACAGCAATCCCATTTCCCACTGCGCTTGTAACAGGCGGCATTTGTATGCACACAAGAAATACGGGCAATAGCCCCAAAATCAATGCCCATGCGAAAACCCGAAATTGTCTTGCTGGCTGCTGCTTCATTTTCGCTAAGGTCTGCCAGCGCAAGTAAATCAACGCGAGATAAAAACCGCAGGCCAATAAGCATGGCATTGATTGCTCAGCCCCCCAAGCCACGCTGACCATTTGCGCACTCGCCTGAATCCAATAAAACAGTAGCAAACTGAATTGAAAACAAATCAACCACAGTAACCACATCGCCCATGCCCAATATCGATTCATCACTTGAATTCCCTCATTTTTAGCCCTATAACCAGCCAATAAATCCCAAACAGACATGGCGAATGCAATCAAAAACGACCTCAAAGAGCTTTCACTGCTGGGCGCTTTTGCAGCCTTGGGGATCGCCTACTCATGTTGGCAAGCACCAGAACATTGGCCTCACCAATTTCAAACACTTGCTGATAATGAAATCACTTACCTGAATGCACAGGGCCTACAGCCCATTTGGGTTGATGCCCGCTCAACAGAGGTATTTGGCATCGATGCACTGCCGGGAGCACTTCATTTAAACCCAAGCAACTGGGAAGCACAGCTGCCCCAGCTCGCCCTGCGTTGGCTCGAAAATCCCAGCCCGATTGTCGTCTACTGCCAATCGGCACAGTGTAAAAGCAGTCATGAAATCGCGGCTCAATTGCGCGAACACTTACCAGAAGCTGAAATTTATAGCCTCCAAGGTGGTTGGCCTCCGATCAAATGACTTTTAGGCACCCAGACTGGATAAAGCTTTTGCAGTGGCTAGCTTCTGTCATACTGGCCGGAGTCTTCGCGACGGCTGCACTACCTAAAATAAACGATGTCGCCAAGTTTGCACTCAATATTGATCAGTACCAAATACTTCCGAGCGCCGGGGTGACACTGCTCGCCCTCAGCCTACCCTGGCTGGAACTTGTGGTGGGCCTCGGGCTTTTAGTGCCAAAAGTCCAAAAAACTAGCCGCCGGCTATGTGCCGCCTTGTTATTGCTATTTGCGGCGGTGCATATCAGCACGCTACTACGTGGACTGGAGATCCAATGCGCCTGCTTTGGTCAAGAGAACTCGGGAAGCTCTACGGTCGAGGCACTGCTGCGAAATATCGGCCTGTTGGCACTGGCCATCGCCATTATTTATTGGGAAAAAGGTCCAAATCAGCAAATGCGACAAAACGACAGCTAATGACCTGCAAACAATGGAGTGTTGGATGTAGCACAGCCAACTCATAGTCATGAAAACAATTATGCGTATTCTAATTTTATTCCCTTTGCTGGCTACACAACTTTGGACAGCGGAGCTGCATTGGGAAACCAAACACAGCAAGCTCATACTCACACCGAAGCAAGCGACTGGGGAGATCATTTTTCGGGCTCGTAACTTAAGCGAACAGCTTTTTGAGATCGATCGCGTCGAAAGCAGCTGTGGATGTACGGTATCCGAGATTACACGTAAGCGACTCCAGCCGGGCCAAAAAATGGAAGTGGTGGCCCAGTTCGAAAAAAAAGGTCGCAGGCAAAACAGCCAAGTCCAATTACAGGTCTATCTAAAAGGCCAAAAAGAGGCCTACACAACGCTCTCCCTGGCCGTCGAAATTCACACCGCAATCAGTCTAAAACCAGCCATTGTGTACTGGAGAACCGGGGATCTCGGAGCCACACGTAAGCTGGAAGTCGTCTTAGATCCACGCTATGCGGACGGGATCGGTGAGATTGAGTACGATGCGCTAAAATTTGAATTAAAGACACAGCCGTCCGAAAACTCCGCTAACTGCTACCACATTCTAATTAAGCCGCTGGCCACAGCAAGCCCCTTTCAGGCTAGCATAGCCGTGCACTCAAAGGCAAAGAATGGCTATGCCAGCGAACGCGCCGTATTTCACGCATTCATTCGTCCCGAGTAATTAAATGCACCTGTGCCTGACAAATTGGATAGCTAACACAATTGTAAATAAAACAGCACGACTGCAAAAATCTCTTAATCACGAGTACATCGATTTAATCTGCTTCAACCCAAACTATGCAAACGGATTTTTTGAGCATTAGAGTTATGATTGTAAGTTCCCTTACACTAGGCACCTTTTTAAAGCGCTACTTTAGGGCACCTCTGGAAATCTACCATGACCGAGACGAAAGCAATTTTGAATTTAATCAGACAAATTGCTCAACAATGAAAAATTGGCTTTGAGCGGCTCCAGTCGCTCAAAGCATCTGTGGAATAGGTACCTAGAAAAGCGTAATTCAGCATTTTCCTAATAAAATATCTTGCTTGCTTAACTCGCTTATTTTATCAAGCACA
>CAWVTP010000120.1:0-6015 GCA_963933035.1 uncultured Puniceicoccaceae bacterium
AGTCACGTATGTTTATACGCTCCCTTTGCCTTCAGTTGCCGAGCACCGTGCTCAGACTATTGCATAATTAGGGTTCAATCAAGTTAGAGTTTGCCAGGCTCCATCTGAGAATATTAGTTCCCATAGCCTAGAACCCATCCGATCCATGCGAACCTCCTTTCTCATACTCATATTCAGCTTTGTTTTGGCACTCATGACTGCCAGTTGCACCTCAACCCGAGTCGATAATGGGGTGATGATTCAAAAAAAACGCAGTTACAACTTGCTGAATTATCTGCCTTGGTAATCCCGCCCCCAGTTCACAGTTTGAGCGAACTGTCGACACCGGTAGCGCTCGCGCCTGAGATTTGGCAGGCGCTGGCCAATCGCCATCGCGCACAGGCAGAAAAGTGGACACTGCCCTATCGTCAGCGACGGGCCAAAGGGGCCCTACACCCCATCCACGATTTCCTTTTTATATACTACCCCTTTGCGCCGAGTTTGCTCGAACGCTGGCAACCTGCTTGGGGACAATTGATTGAAACGTCACAGGAGGATATATCTTGGAATCCGCGCTATTATTCGCGCCAAGCAGAGGGGATCGGACTAGACCTAGAAAAGCTTGCTGCTGCCGCCAAAAAGCGTCTTCAATGGCAACTCACACTCCTTAAGGCCATCGATCAAAGTAAAGCTCGCTTTGCGTGCCATGGACTCCACGAATGGGCCATGTTATACCAAGGTGGTCCTGATGGACAAGCACGCCACGAGGGAAAACTACCTTTGCGAGTATCCCAAGACTGCATCGATGCAATCGTCCAATCACGTCCACTATGCTGTACCCATTTTGATGCCTTTCGTTTTTTTACGCCAGCAGCGCAGCCAATGAATGCAAAATCATTAAATTTAATGGATCGTGCGCAGCAGGAACAAAAAGGCTGCCTACATACCAACATGGATTTGTATAAATGGACGGCTAAAGCGATGCCGTGGGTGGGCGCAGATCTACTCCTCGAGAGTTTTTTATTTGCCATCGACTGTCGTGAAATTGATATGCGCGCCAGTCCCTACGACTGTAGTGACTATGGGTTGGCAGCCATTCCAGTCGAAACCTCAGCAGGTCGCTTGGAGTATGAACAGGCCCAACGAGCCCTCGCGCAAAAAGCGCAAGCCATTCGCTCCAAACTCATCGATCGTTTAGCAGTACTATGTCAGTAATTCGGCAAAAGCAGGCGGCAGAAGTCGCTATCATTGGCGGCGGTGCTGCTGGATTCTTTGCCGCCATCGCCATGCGTGAAGCCCATTCCAAGGCCCGTATTTCGATCCACGAAAAGGGGAAGCAATTTCTGGCTAAAGTACGAATTTCTGGTGGGGGTCGCTGCAATGTCACTCACAATTGCATGGATCCACAGCGACTTGCTGAGCACTATCCGCGTGGCCAACGTGAGCTACGCGCAGCGTTTCACACTTGGCAAGCAAAGGACACCGTCGACTGGTTTACCGCGCATGATGTGCCCCTGCATGCTGAAGCGGATGGTCGCATGTTTCCCCGCACAAATCATTCCCAGACCATAATTGATTGCTTACTTGAGCAAACAAAGCGCTCTGGAATTGAACGACTGCACTCCCAAAATCTGCGGCGAATTGAGGTCCTCGCGGACGGCCGCTTTCGCTTGGAATGGAGTCAGGGCCCAGCTCAAATAGTCGATCGTGTTTTGGTGGCCTGTGGCTCCTTGAAAGCGAATACGGAACTCTGTGATTCCCTGCAAGCATTGGGGCATCGTATCGAACCACTCGCTCCTTCACTGTTTGCCTTTGCGCTCAAAGATACTCGGCTCGCAGACCTTGCAGGGCTATCGGTGCCGATGGCCACTGTAAAATTACTGCCTAAAGGTTCGCTGCAATCAGGTGCTCTGCTGATCACGCACCGCGGACTGAGTGGGCCATCAGTTCTTCGCTTGTCTGCTTGGGAAGCGCGCTCCTTACAAGCATGCCAGTATCAATTCAAGTTATCCATTAACTGGTTGGGCGCCACGAAGGCTGAGCAAGTTTCGGAATACTGCCGCCAGCAGCGCACACAGCAGGGCAAAAAAATCGTTAAGAATTGTCCCTATCCGAGCGTCCCCAAAAGACTTTGGGAACAGCTCCTGGCGGCGTCTAACATTTCGTCTACCACCACATGGTCGCAGATAACAAAAATGCAATTACAGACGCTAGCACAAGAGTTGACTCAAGGAGTCTACACTGTGCAGGGGCGCATCCAACAAAAAGAGCAAGTCAACGACAAATTGGTACGCTCCAATGGCTTGCCCAAAGTGGTGCCAAGCGAATTTGTCAGCTGTGGCGGTATCGCGCGCAATGAAATCAATTGGCGTACCATGGAATCCAAGAAAATCCCCGGCCTATACTTCGCCGGAGAGTGCATCGATTACGACGGCATTACCGGCGGCTTCAATTTCCAGGGCGCATGGACCACTGGAAGAATTGCTGGCCTAGCAATGGCCTAGTTACCGATATATTCGCACTGCTCAAGCAGCTATCATCACAACCAGCGATGCTGCCTAAGCCACCCGCTCAACAACCAAGTCTGGCGTATTCGGACGCTTTGGTGCAAGTCGATAGGCGGTTTTTAAGCATTCGAGCGCTTCTTCCATTTTGGATTCATCATTGTAATGAATCATCATTAAGGGCTCCCCTTGCTTCACCTGTGTGCCAACCTTTTTAATTTCCGAGACGCCTACACTAGGATCGTATGTACCATCACTCGCCTGTGCTAATTTCTGAACCCCTTCGGCAATCAAACCCGCATTAATGGTGTGGACATAGCCGCGCTTGGGCGCCGGCAACTTACGGATGTGCTTAGCCTCAGCAAATTTCTCAGGATTGTCGATATAATCAGAATCACCTCCCTGTGCCTGGATCATTTCTTTGAACTTTTCCAAAGCACTGCCATCACGCAGATGCCGTTGCACCGTTTGTTTGGCGGACAATGTAGACCCTGCTACACCCGCTAGGCGCACAATCTCCATGCCAAGTTTGAGGACCAATTCTTGCAAGTCCTCGGGCCCCTCTCCCTTGAGTAAATCAATGGCTTCTTTCAACTCCAGCGCTGTTCCAACCGTATCTCCTAGCGGTTGATTCATATCCGTCACCAAAGCTACGCAGCGCCGTTTCATCGAGCGGCCGACACGCGTAATCGAACGTGCGAGTTGTTTGGCTTGCTCGACATCCTTAATGAAAGAGCCGTTGCCCCATTTAACGTCGATTACCAGGCCCTCAGCCCCCTCTGCTAGCTTACGACTCAAAACGCTGCCAGTGATGAGTGGCAAACTGGGAATGGTCCCCGTCTCGAGCCTTAGTTTGTAGAGAATATCATCAACTGGGGCAATCTCAGCGTCTTTTTGAATGAAGGTGCAGCCGACTCTTTTCAGCTGGGCCTTGTACTCTCCCAGATCGAGGCACGGATCAAAGCCAGGAATACACGAAAGCTTATCCAAATTACTAATGATCATCTCTTCATCCACACCATTCATGGTGGGCATGACCACTCCACAAGCGGCTGCCAATGGGGCGAGGACTAATGTGGTCTTATCGCCGACGCCTCCGGTCGAATATTTATCAATTTTAGGACGTGCAATATGCGTCAAATCAACCACTTCACCCGATAACATCATCTCTTCCGCAAAGACCGCGGTCTCTTGTGCAGACATACCCTGAAAGAAGACGGCCATAGCCAGTGCAGCCTGCTGGTGCTGCGGTAGATCTTCATCCAATATCGAATCCACAATGTAACGAATCTCCTCATCGGAAAATTCTCCACCATCACGCTTTTTTTCGACTAAAGAAGCGAAGGAGGGCTTGATAAACTTACGGGCGCTAATGATTTTCTTTCTCATTAAATGAGTCTTTGTAATGAATGAAGCCGCAATATCACGGCATAAAACTCTAGCACTCAGATATTTCGCATCAAATGTCGAGCATAAATATTATTTTTCCCGATTCAGCTGAGCTCAAGAGCTCGGGTGCTGACCGCATCTACAAGCTTATGAAGCATTTCAATCAGTTCAAAGCTTCGCTGCATTCCGATGCGAGTTCCGAAGAAAATGCACTCTGCCAGCATTGTAAGATTGACCGCATCTAGACACTGGCATCCCATCGCGCCATGAACTGGTTCAACCCATTACAAAGTTTAGATAGGCTCGTTTTTGATTGTGCCCAGCGTTTAGACGCGTTCGATGGCACATTTAGTCCTCAGCTACGGATTGCAGACCCACGCTTTGGTGACTATCAAGCCAATGGCGTACTGGCGTTCGCAAAAGCAAATAAACAAAACCCAAGGGCGCTAGCTGAATCTTTAGTCGCAGCTCTGGACGAGGAGGCCGCATTTCCCAGCGAGCAAATTCAGGTGAGTATCGCTGGGCCAGGTTTTATTAATTTTAAACTCGATGCCGAATTTCTCTGGCAATGGATTTTGCGCTTTCGGCAGCGTACGGATTTTGAACAAGCTGCTGCCAGCATCCAGAATGGCGCCAAGGTGGTCATTGATTATCCGAGTGCCAATACAGCAAAACAAGCGCACATTGGTCATCTACGCCCCATGGTGATCGGCCAAGCCATTGCACGCTTGTTAGCCTTTAGCGGTGCGGACTTGATTCGCGACAATCACATTGGCGATTGGGGAACAAACTTTGGCACCCTGATCATGCAAATCAAACGAGATGGAATTGCCTTGAACCAGCTCGGTAAAAATGGCCTAGCTCAGTTGGATGCCCTGTATAAAAAAGGCAGCCAGAGCGAAATAGACTTTCCAGAATTAAGAGAGCAATCTCGCCAAGAGCTGGTCCGACTACAAAATGGCAACCCAGAAAATACTGCACTCTGGCAGACGATCGTCGCCATCTCAAATACCGCCTTCGCCAAGCTATTTGATCAATTGGGCGTTGAGGTCGACTACAATCTGGGTGAATCCTTTTATCGCGATAAAGTTGATCGCGTCTACCAAGAGCTGCTGGATTTGGACTTAGCTGAAACCAGCGACGAGGCCTTGGTCGTCTGGCATGACGAAGTCAAAAAATTTGCACGAGATAGTGAACGTCCCTACCCCTTTACCATTCGCAAGCGAGATGGTGCCAGTAATTATGCTTCTACAGATTTGGCGACAGCGCTCTACAGGACCGAGCACTTCAAAGCCGATCAGATTATCTACCTAACCGATGCTCGTCAGCAGGACCATTTTGAACAGCTATTCCTCACCGTCGACAAGTGGTTTCAGCGAGCCCAATATCCGGTCCCCAAGCTGCAACATGTTTGGTGGGGAACCATCTTGGGAGCTGATAAAAAGCCTTTCAAAACAAAGTCAGGTGAGACCATAAAACTGCAAGCCTTATTGGATGAAGCGGTGCAGCGCGCTTACGCTGTGGTGAGCGAGAAAAACCCAGCTCTCGATGAAACACATCGCCAAAGCATTGCACGCTCGGTAGGAATCGGTGCTCTTAAATATGCCGACTTATCTTCCAACCGCACACAAGACTACCTGTTTGACTGGGACCGATTATTGAGCTTCGAGGGCAACACCGCGCCCTATCTGATGTATGCTGTGGTGCGTATCAACAGTATTTTTAGAAAGCTGCAGTACGATCCCAAGCAACCACTGACATCGGCTACGACCATCGAGACTGAGGAAGAGTTGTTACTCGCGCGTAAATTGATCCAATTTTCTGATACATTGGAACGCAGCTTAAAAGATCTTCGTCCACATATACTCTGCACTTATCTCTATGAATTGGCAGTTGCCTACAGTAGTTTTTACAATACCAACCCCATCGCCAAAGCGGAGCCGTCAATTCAAGCACGACGGCTGGCTCTGTGTGCACGGACTCGAACTATCCTAACATTAGGTTTGGATCTACTAGGTATTGACGCTCCAGAGCAAATGTAACGAATGTCATGGAAAGTTGAAGGACACTGCTAAAATTGTCCGTACGAGCGTGGCAGCTAGCTTAAAAAAATAGCGACCTGATAGTTCTTGTTGAAGTGGCT
>CAWVTP010000121.1:0-5924 GCA_963933035.1 uncultured Puniceicoccaceae bacterium
GCAAGCAAGTTTGCACTTCCAACAAATTGACCTTCTCGCCCCCGGTATTGACCAGTCCATCCATTCGCCCCATTACGTGCAGCCTGCCATTCGCGTCGAGAAATCCAAAATCGTCACTGCAATACGGATCGAATGCCTCCAGCTGGTCAGCATCATGATAGCCCGAAAATAAACGCTGACTGCGGATGCAGATCTGCCCCACCCCTACAGCTTGACTGTGCATCGGCCGGATATCCACCTCGACATCCGGCATCAGTTCAAAACCCGTCACTGCAGGCTCAGCGTCTCGTGCCAGCAAGCAAGTGACCGCAATCATGGCCGCCGTTTCCGTCATCCCGTAACAGAGCTGCACTGGCAAGGCTTCCGCTTTGATGCGCTGAACTAAGCGCGGATCGATCGCCGCCCCCCCCACAAAAATGATTTTTGCGCTTAGCTGAATAGCCTTCAAAAGCGCTGGCTGATTGAAGATTCGCTGTAATTGCGTGGGCACCAAGGAAAGCCGATAAGGCTGTTGTATACTCTGCAAATGCTTCAATTCCGCAAATTCGATCGTCCCCTGCTGGTAGTAAGCGCGGATCAACTGCATCAAACCGCTAACATGGTACAGCGGCAATATACAGATCGTGTGCGTTAGAGAGCTCCCAAAATGCTGAAAAAAACTCTGACAAGACTGTACCAATTGGCGCCAAGTAAAGCGCGCAAACTTCAAATTCCCCGAACTCCCGCCAGTCGGGATATATAGCTGGCCCGGCATCATTTTAGCCGCGACATAATCAGCACCCACTTGCGGACGCTCGGGCACAGACCCAAAAAACAAGACCGCATCAGGCACGCAACGATACAACTGTTTCCACTCACGCGCTTGCCAATCTGGATTGGCTAAGAGTACTGGCATGCCTTCCATCATGGCCGCAAAAAATGCCGCACTAAACTGAACAGGATCGCGCTCTGCCACCACCACTCCGCGGTGGGCGGACACAGAATGTAGCGAAATTTCCTCCCTAGCAGCGGACAAAGCCGCCTGAAAAGAACCGCCCGAAGTCGACTGCAACCAATTCCGCTGGAGCAAGTGAAGTCTGATGTCTGAAGCAAAACACATCGACACAAGCCTTGGCAGTGGAACCCAACAAAGCCAAGACTTGATTCTGCATTATTACTCGCAGGCCATCATAGGCTGACCCCGTGCAGATGAGATTTAATTGCATCCATGGCAAACAAAACTTTACAAAACAAAATTATTAATTACTTGTGTAGAGGAACTTTTGTCGAAGCCTATACCCTACACGATCCATGCACATCATTGCGAGTATTTCTAATGAGTGGCGTAAACGCATGCTCATCCTATTTTGTATGTACTGTGGCATTGCGCTGTGGTTTATGAGCGATGGCTACTATTTTTGGCCCCAAGAGCAGAACCGTTACCAAGAATACAGCCAATTGCTTGCTGAGCTAAAATCCACAGGTAAAGCTGAAGATACGGAGAGCAGTGCCTTCAAACTTGAATGGCAACGCAGGGCGCAAGCCGCTGGCTACAAAAACAAAGCCCCCAAAGAACGTACCCCAGACGCCATTAATGAGCAACGCACGATCGGATGGGGCGCCCTGATCGGCTCTCTCATATTTGCAGCTTGGATTGCCTGGAACCATACCCGCAAAGTCAGCTTAGTGGATGGCTGCATCGTCGACTCCAAAGGTTGCTCTGTCCCGCTCAGCGCAATTGAAAATATAGATAAAAAACACTGGAAGAACAAAGGCATTGCCTACGGAATCTACGCAGTCGAGGCTAGAGCAAAGCGCATTTGCTTGGATGCACATAAGTTCAAAGGATGTGATAAGATCATCGCAGAGATCGAACGGCAAATTGCACAAAAAAATACCTCCTCAGCTTCTTAGGCGAAGACGCTCAGATGATTCAATGGCTCCGGCACTGAGGCACTGACCACTGTCCACGATATCCAGCCTCGATCGTCAAATTTAGAGCTCTCAAATTTGTGGATAGCGCTGGCAGGACAATTTTTCAGCAGTTCGACTGCGACAAACATTCACGAACGACGCCCCCGATGCTGTGACCAAATCCAAGCTGCAAGGCAGTGCAAGGTTGACCTCTGCTCACCCATCGCATGTGAGTATCTCTACTTTTTTGCACGCTTGATTTCGTCTCATGATCTACCTAAGTCTCGTCACCTTACTCTGGGCCTTCTCCTTTGGCATTATTGGCCACCGTTTAACGGGGCTCGACCCCTACTTTATTGCCGCAACGCGCCTAAGCTGCGCCTTATTGCTGTTAATCCCCTTCTTTCGAGCGCAGCAGGTGCCAAAAGGTGATTGGCTGATGCTAGCCAGTCGCGGAGCAATCCAATACGGCTTAATGTATGTTTGCTACATAAAAGCGTTCGCCTACTTACCCTCCCACCAGGTTGCGCTACTGACGGCCTTGACACCGCTTTACGTCTTCCTGATTCACGCACTGCGTAAGCGACAGTGGTCCACACGCTATGCCACCGCGAGTGCACTCGCAGTGGGCGGCCTCGTGCTGATCAAAGCTCAAGCCAGCGATC
The DNA here is from genome assembly GCA_963933035.1 of uncultured Puniceicoccaceae bacterium. GTDB lineage: Bacteria > Verrucomicrobiota > Verrucomicrobiia > Opitutales > Coraliomargaritaceae > CAWVTP01. The sequence goes on from CAWVTP010000121.1 coordinate 2,559, forward strand.
AAGAGGCCTGGTGGATTGGCTTTAGCTTATTACAAATTGCTGGCATCGCCTTTGCGTACGGACAGGTCTGCTACCGAGATTGGCAGCAAAAACATAGCTACATCGATGCCCACCAGGTTTTTGGACTGTACTATGCAGGTGCCGTAATTTTCACTTGGATTGTAACGGTTTTTATGGGCGACTGGAGCCAATTGCCCAACAACAGTGCCCAGTGGCAAGCCTTGCTGTATTTAGGCTTTGTGGCCTCCGGCGTCGGATTTTACTTATGGAATCAAGGGGCCACCAAAGTCTCTGCCGGAACTTTGGCCGCATTTAACAATGCACTCCCACCAGTAGCGATGGTACTCTCGCTCACTGTCTTCGGGGAATCCGCATCGCTAAGCATTCCGGAGCTGCTACGCTTAATTTTGGGCGGAAGCTGCATCCTCGCGGGCATCCTGGTTGGTATGCCTAGGAAGTCGCAGCCGTGATGTCATAAATCGCGTATCCCGCCAATAAGTTGGGCAGGACGCGACAGGTCTCGCACCAATCGCCGCGCAGATGCACGCGTTGCACAATCTGGATACCCGCCTGTTCACAAAATCCTTCGAACTCCTGTATCGAAAAAGCATTCGTCGGCAGCGATTGATACCAAGGCCGCGGATACACCTCGTTGAGAATACGGGCACCATGGCGCGCAAAATGCCAGCGATTACGCCAATAGGCAGCGTTGACAAAGCCGATGGTCGCTCGCTGACCCACACGTAAGGCTTCGGCAATAATTTCAGCCGAATCCTCCAGCTGCTCCACGGTTCGACTAAAGATGACACGATCAAAAGCCCCATCGGGAAATTGCGCAAGGATCGCGCGCACATCCCCCTGATAAGCGTTCACCTTCCGCTGAATACAGCTTAAAATCTTATCGAAATCGATATCCACTCCGACCCCATAAATCGACTTTTTCTGCTGCAAATACTCCAGCAAAATCCCACGGCCACAACCCAAGTCTAAAATACGATCCCCATCATGGACCCACTTGGCAATGATCTGAAAGTCTACTTGACGCCTATTTTTATACAGAGACATGGCAAGCTATCTGGTTAAAAAAGAATCGATTAATGCATACAACTCCGGAGCTCGCACCAAAAATGAGTCATGGCCAAAGTCCATGGCGAGCTCAACATAGCTGGCATCCTTACCACCACGCAATAAGGCCTCGACCACTTCTCGATTGCCCTGAGGCGGATACAGCCAGTCAGAAGTAAAGCCAACCACCAAACCGGAGGCCTCCACTACCGACAAGGTCTGGTCCAGCGATTCAGGACCATGTAAATCAAACCGATCCAAGGCCTTCGTGAGGTAGAGGTAGGAATTCGCATCAAAGCGCGAAACGAAACTTTGGCCTTGATAACGTAAATAACTTTCCACCTCAAACTCAACGTCAAAGTGCAATGCGCTGGTCTCGTCCCGGCGCCGCTTCCTGCCAAACTTATTCTGCATACGGACGTCCGATAAATAGGTAATATGCGCCATCATGCGAGCCACTGCGAGCCCACGATTTGGGCCAGCATTGACATCGTAGCGCCCCTCATTCCAGGCAGGGTCGGCAATAATCGCTTGCCGACCGGTGTCATTAAAAGCAATCGCCTGCGCAGTGTGGCGCGCTCCACAGGCCATCGCAATGTATTTGCGCATACGCTGCGGAAATTCGATCGCCCATTGTAAGGTCTGCATCCCCCCCATACTTCCACCAATTACGGCATGCAAGCAGTCAATCTCGAATGCGTCTACCAACAAGGCTTGCGCCCGCACCATATCGCGCACCGTCAACTTAGGAAAATTCAAATGGTAGGGCTGTCCGCTAGCTGGATCCACTGAGCCCGGGCCAGTTGAACCTTGGCAACCACCCAGTACATTCGAGCAAATCACAAAATAACGCGAAGTATCAATCGGTTTGCCAGGGCCCACCATAAAATTCCACCAGCCAGTCTTGCGCTCATGCAAACTATGCACCCCCGCACAATGATGATCTCCACTCAGAGCGTGACAAATCAAAATCGCATTGTCTTTAGCGGCATTCAACTTCCCGTACGTTTCATAGCGTAGGACAAAGCCCTCAATCGCCCCCCCCAACTCAAATTCAAAGGTGCCCTCCGAACGAAAGTCGTGAAAATCAACCAAGCCGACTTCGCCTGATGCATCGCCTAAAGCGGTATTTTCCGAATCATTCATCCTCAGTTTTCTTTAATGGAGCCGTCGCAACAGCGGTAGGAAGATCCCACTCATATGGCTCCCTGTAGATACTCGACGCATCATCTATGTTCTCCCATATTTAAGCAATCGCAAGTCAGGTCTGGACCAACAGCTGCGGCTCAAGCCAAGCCTGAATACGCTGCAGTGCTACTGGTCTACGGGAATCCTCGAGCGGCATCCGATTCAACACATTCAAAGCCGTTTCTGCATAATCCAGTGCGGTCGCACTGGACAAACGATCCAAGTCTGCGTGCTTGACCGCCCCCTCACGAATGAGCTTACGCGCCTCAGCTTCCAACTCCACCTGACTGCCACCGGGCGCCAAGGCATCTTTTTTGGCAGCGCGCGCGGACGCCCCGGCTGAAGAATTCGCAGTCCCCGCAGCTGATTCAGAAATACTTGTGCGACGCTCAGATTTTACGCTGTAACGCTTTCCGTCCTTACCCACCACTTCGGTCTGCGGCTCGATCCGCTGTAGCTTTTCCATCGTATGGCGACAGCGGCGCACCAATTCGTCCGACACTTTGCACAATTCAGACAACACCGAATTCGATAGTTGAGGCCACTCTTCCAATGCGATCTCGACCGAGTTGCGCTTGTCCGCATGACTTCGGTAGAGTCCATTGGTGGCATTGGCACCCAAGGCAAATTTTAAAGCATCCCCACGGGCGCCAGCTTTAACCTCCGCGTTTATTTCCGAAAGATTGAGCCGCTGGGCAGCTAAAAAGCGATGAAAGCCATCGGCTAACCAATACTTTGCACCATCATAGTAGACCGTAATGGGAGGAAATACAGCTCCCGACTCCATCTCTTCCGCATAGCTCACAATCGCATCTTCATGAGTGCTGACGCGCGTTTGCGTGCCGCCATAAATATCGACTTCGGTGAGCGGGATCTGCTGAAATTCATCTACCATTCGCTTAAGTAGAATGAGTCCGCGCCAAGCTGCAAGCCTATCTGATCACATGCACACAATCTGTAAAGTTCTAGAAAATCTCGAAAGTCCACTTTGCCTGGCGATGACGCGGCTATTTATCATCCTGTCACACGATACGGCATCTTTATTGCTAAACTTTTATTTGAATGCCCATTAAAGTCGAGTCTACTCTCGACTCAGGGTCACAATTTCCTTGT
>CAWVTP010000122.1:0-5883 GCA_963933035.1 uncultured Puniceicoccaceae bacterium
TAGAAATGTGCCTAGTGTAAGGGAACTTACAATCATAACTCTAATGCTCAAAAAAATCCGTTTGCATAGTTTGGGTTGAAGTGCTCGCTGATACCTTAGCATATATTCGGTAGGATGCACCCATGCTGGATATCCTACGAGGGCCATCAAAGCAGGGTTGCACAATTACGAATTTTGATTACGGCTCTTTACATGGAAAGAGAACTGCAGGCGGATCCACTATTGCAAGTGCGAGATTTGGAGGTGGCATTTCCCATCAAAGGCGGACTCTTTAACCGTACCGTCAGTCAGTTTAAAGCGGTCAATCAAGTGAGCTTTGATGTGTATGCTGGAAAAACTGTCGGCTTGGTTGGGGAAAGTGGTAGTGGTAAAACTAGTATTGGCCGTGCGATTGCCAAGTTACTGCCGATCCATTCTGGCAGTATTCACTATCGCAATGAGTCGATTGCAGAGCTGACTGGCTCTGCGCTCCAGCGCTATCGCAAGCAAATGCAAGTGATTTTTCAAGATCCCTATGGCTCATTGAATCCGCGCATGCGTATTCAACAGATTATCGAAGAGCCATTAGCCATTCATTTTAAGCAGTGGAGCGCCGAGCGCAAGCGGACTCGGGTGGCCGAACTGTTAAAGTTGGTGGGCTTGCAGCCAGATCATATGCGGCGCTATCCACATCAGTTCAGTGGAGGACAACGTCAGCGGATCGGGATAGCGCGTGCGTTAGCGATCGAACCCGAATTCATTATTTGTGATGAGCCGGTCAGTGCACTTGATGTTTCGGTGCAAGCGCAAATTGTTAATTTGCTGCAAGATCTTCAGGAGCAACTCAATCTAACTTACCTCTTTATTGCGCATGATTTGGCAGTGGTGGAGCATATCAGCGATCACGTATTGGTCATGACGCAAGGTGAAATTGTGGAGCAGGCACCTGCTGATCGTCTGTATCAAGCACCCCAGCACGCATACACTAAAAAATTATTGGAAGCGGTTCCAGTTTTGTGACCACGTCGATCATAATTTTTCAGACTGTTCTTTACACGCTTGCAGATAGAGCTCTCGGCTAATCCAAGCGTCCGTTGCTGCATATTGGATCTGCTTGGGCTCCAGCTCTGAACGTGCCCAATTAGATACTTGGGCCGCTTTACTGACCCGTCCTCCCAGTAGCAGCGCCGCGAGGGCCCGCAATCCTTTGCTGGTGTACGCCAATTGCGCGGTTAACTGCGTGATTTCGACAAAGCCCTGCGGGGAAAATGGACACAATTTTTGCAGCGCTTTCAGGTCGTCGTGAATGGCCACACCGGTTTTGATAATGTGCTCAGATTCAAACAGCGGTACTAGAGCTTGCAGATTAGCGGCCGTTTTCAGTCTAAATAAATATACGCAGCTATCGCTGGCCAATTGCAGCAGCGAAGTGGGGTAATACTCGCCTTTTTTGAAACTAGGGCGCGTCTCAGTGTCAAAACCTAGAATGGACGCCTCACTCAATTGCACGGCGGCGTCTGCAAACTCCTCCATGGTATTCAGCACTTTAGTGGGGCCGGTCCATTGTATCAAGGGCAGTGCGTTGATGGCTTCCTTACTGATCGTACGCTGAGTCTCGTTTTTTGACGGATCTATAGAGTCTGTTGAATGCATTATATATGTGTCTGGATTAAGTTGTTTTGCCATGCTTGCATGTACTCTTTGGCCGGCTGTTGAGCCAGCGGGGAATTGGCTGAGATGCGCAAGGCTAAACTGATCTGGTTTTGAAAGCAGAGGCTACCGGCCGCAACTAGATGGTGCGAAGCCAGTGGTGGGAAAAATAACCAAAAATATTCTTTTTTAAGAGCTTCCTCAGCATCCCATTGGCCTAAGTTGGAAAAGGTCCCTGTGGGTAAAGCAAGCTTTAGGCGCTGTCGTTTTAAGATCCATTGTCTAAGGGATAAGGGCAAGCGACACAAATAGCGCATCCTTCGATATTGTCTCCAATGATCCCCTCGCTGTAGCTGTAGCTGCAGTTCGCGATGGGTTGATTGCACACAATAGGCTGTGCGCTCGGTATGGTGGATGTAGCTAACTTGATTGCTGCTCGATCTGCGTAGACTGAGTCCACCTCTTAAATTAACAGGAATCAACCAACTGAAATCGGGCCCCACGGTATTTCCTGGGAGTAGGGATTTGTTGAGTGTGTGCAGTAATAGACTATTGACTGTGCACTGTAACTGTCGAGCGCGAGATTGCAGTGTTTGAGATGCCTCCAAACTAAAATGATGCCAAGCGAGTCGGTCATTTTCGATACTGTCACGCGCCATTGCTAAATTAGAGCTAGCTGTGTATCGGGCGCTTGAATGAGGTACCATCGAGGCTGGCGGCTGCGCCGTTCCTGGGGCCTCGGGAAATTTCCCCAGAGGCATAGAGATCGGGATGCCATTTTCATCAGATAGCATACGCGCAAAAGCACCTAAGCCATCGTATTGGAGATGCGAGTAAGATCGCCAATCGATCGATTGTGTGCGTGAGCAGCCTCGTCCGAAAAGAATATCCATAGACTCACCACTCTTTTCTGCCGCCTGCAGCCAGCGGCTCACCACGTCTTTAGAATCAATCAGATCGGTCATCCTATCAGCTGAAAAGGCTCTACTGGCATATACGGCTAGCCGTGATGGATCTCTGAAAGCATTCGCGAGCTAGCCTTGACTATTCAGCTAGTTTTGTGACTGGCACATGCACTTCAAATCGTTTAAAAAAAAATGGCATCATTGGACTGTTCCAAAAAATTCCGCGTACCTGAGTATAATCTGCACGGTATTTAGGCTGACGTTCTAACCAGTGAAATAGTTTTGATTTGGCCGCGTTAAAGTTCTCCTCAGTATAGCCACCCCGTGCGCCAATACTGGCCACCAGACGCTCTTTGACGCCATGTAATTCTAAGCCGTCAGCCAAAATGAGCTCGGAATTCGGCCCATCATATTGCAGATGAAAATACATTTGGCCGGGTTCCATCTGACTCTCAACTGGCGTTGTCATGGCGAGCTCGTTTTGTTGCAAAAATCGAAAAAGCGGCCTGAAGAGACCATTGTCGCTACTAAAGTAGTTGCGAGTCGTCTTGCTAGATACCAACTTACTGGCGGGAAGACGCTTGATTTCAATCTCTCCAACCGCTGTTTTCGGGTAGATGGCTTGAGTGGCATCAAGCGGACTGAATAGGGCGCACATACTAATTAAAAGTAAAAACAAGACCAAACGGTCTGCCGAGAGCAATATGCTTGTTAAGTGTGTCATCTATTTGCCATGCTTTATGGCAGACTATTAGAAAAACAACAAGTCCACAATATGAGTCAACAAGGCCAACGTATCGCACACGCATTTTGGGAGTCAAATAATTCTGGCACGATTATTTTGTCACGTCCATGGTTTGCCAGTAAGCGTCCGCCCATCCAACTTGATCCGCATCCTGAGCAGCCCATGCGCATTGATCGAATGAGCGCTCGACGAGTGGGCGAGCTCTATCGCTATTATGCTCAAGGGGATCATTGGTTCTTTATTTTACGGACCCGCCGTCATCCAAAATTAAAGAAGAATGCGGTGAACCTCTATTTAGCCGGTGAATTTAATGGGTGGGAGGCTGCCATCGGAGATATACGTTGGCAATTGCACCCCATTATTGAAAAAGACGAAATTAGCGCATACGAATTAGTGATTCCTTTTTCGCAAATGCCGGATACGGGCAGTTATGCCTTTAAATTTGTGACGGAAGACGGCCAGTGGTTGAGCGTACCTGACAGCGCGCCCAATCGTATTGCGGGTTTGCCCGGCCAGTACAATTATGTATTTGATACGCAATCTCTCGGCAAACAGGCCTATCGCTTTCAACTGGATTCCAGCTATCTACCTAAGGGGGTTGAACGCATCGTGTGGGCCTCTAAAAAAACACCCCACGAGTATTACGAATTGCCGCGAACCCAGTTTTTGACGCAATGCAGCACCCCTCACAGCCTGGGAGCCATTATCGAGAATCAGAGCACTCGTTTTCGGCTGTTTGCCCCGCGAGCCGAGACGGTGGATGTCGTGTTTAGTCGTTTCGTAGATATGTCCAATGCCTCGGTGGTGGCGATGCGTTGCATTGATGGAGTCACCTGGCAGGCAGACATCGCAGAAGATTTATCAGGTGCTTACTATCACTATCGGTTAGCAGGGCGTAGCAATGACCATACGGCACATTTTGATCGCAATTTCCCCATCTTAGATCCTTATGCAAAAGCCTGTGTTTGCCATCGTGGACCGGGCATTGTGCTGGCCCCAGATCGACTGCAAGCACCCCCATCGGATTTTAAGCCGCCTGCAATGCAGGATTTGGTGATCATGGAGGCGCACATCCGAGATTTGGCGGCGCATGCGCCGATTGAGCTCAATGATGTTGAGCGCCGAGGTTTCAAGGGGCTTGAAAAATGGCTCGCAGCAGAGCATTCCTACATTAAAGAAATGGGCGTTAATGCGGTGGAGTTGCAGCCCATTCAGGAATTTGATAATACCGCCATCGAGGAGTATCACTGGGGCTATATGACTTGTAACTACTTTTCACCAGAGAGTAGCTATGCGACGGCTCCTGAGCGTGCGAGCCAAATTGAAGAATTTCGGGCTTTGGTCCAAGCTTTTCACGATGCTGGTATCGCCGTTATTTTGGATGTGGTCTACAATCACGTCGGCGAACCCAATCATCTGTTATTTATCGATAAATATTATTATTTTAATCTGGACGATTCCAATGACTTGATGAATTGGAGTGGCTGTGGCAACGACTTGCGTTGTGAGACGCCAATGGGACGACGCCTGATTATTGACAGCCTCAAACACCTTGTGCAAGCGTTTGGTGTGGATGGCTTCCGCTTCGATCTGGCGGAGCTCATCGGAGTGGATGTACTGCGTGAGATCGAAACGGAGCTCAAGCAAGTAAAGCCAGAAATTATTTTGATTGCGGAGCCTTGGAGCTTCCGCGGGCATATTCAAGATGCACTTAAAGCCAGTGACTACGCTTCTTGGAACGATGGTTTTCGAGAAGGCATGGTCAAGTACGTGCGCGGAACGGGCAATCAAGATATGATCCGCTACTTTCTTTCGGGATCTCCTAATGTGAGTCGATTTGCCGCGCAGAGTATCAATTATACGGAGTCGCACGATGACCTCTGTTGGCTTGATCGCATCACCGAATCTCCCAATCGCGACGGGCGTACAGTGCAGTTAATTGATCGTCGGCGTACGCATTTGATGGCTTCTATCTTATTCACTGCTTTGGGGGTTCCCATGTTGGCAGCTGGGCAGGACTTTTTGCGCTCGAAAAGTGGCGTGCAGAACACTTACCAGCGAGGCGATCTCAATGCACTGGACTATAACCAATCCTACGAACACGCTGGCACCCAGGCTTACTTTAAGGCTTGGATTGCCTTTCGCCAGTCAGCAGATGGACGGGCTTTGCGACTAGATGGCCCCTTTGAGAGCAGCTATATTAATTTTTATCATGCAGAGGGATCCAGTGCTGTTTTGGCGCTCTTTAATGCGGATTGTAGCCGCTCATGTCCCCAAATCTTATTTGCAGTCAACCCACATCCAGAATTTGCGAATATTGCTTGTCCGGACTTGTCTGATTTCGGGTTGCTGCAGATCGCTGATCATGAACGTTTCGAGCTGAATGGCTTGAGTTCTGCACGCTTTCGCCATAGTGAAGATCGACTGCACATTCCTCCGATGGCTTGTGGACTCTGGCTCGTGAATAACATCGAGAATTAAGTCAGTCCTGTGTCCTCCTTGTGGGCGCTGAAAAGAGTCCACGCTCCACACTACGGGCTTGGCTTGGTTTAGCGGCGCTTGGATCGCATGTCCAATAAACCGAAAGTTCGATCGATGTTTTAA
>CAWVTP010000123.1:0-5756 GCA_963933035.1 uncultured Puniceicoccaceae bacterium
GCTGCGTTGATCTGCGCACGAAGGGCTTCCAGCCCTCCTGTGCACAGAATCGCCTAGCTAAAAAACAAAATTGTGTTCGTCTCGGTCTTGGTAGGTTTTCAGAGGTGCCCTAAAGGAGCAGAAGACGGAAATAAAGTGCATGTCCGTAGATAAACAAAACTAAATCCAGCTTAATGGGAAAACGCACACTAAACGCATCCAAAATGGCCTCCCGTAGGGGATTCGAACCCCTGTTGCATGGATGAAAACCATGTGTCCTAGACCTGGCTAGACGAACGGGAGAAGCACAAAACAAAATTAAAAATAAATGCCATCTTACTACGCAAGCCTTTTATTTATTTTATTAAAAATAATTTTAACGCCCTCGCTAGAAGATTACCGAAATGTCTAAACAGAGATCATTTATAGTCCGACCCCAAAAATAGCTTCGCTACCAACGCTTAGCAACTTGCTAATGCCGATGCAAATTTAATGCGTCAGCCAAAGAGCCATCTATCTAAGATGGCAGCTTTAACTTGCTAGCCTTAAAACGCATAGTTTGTGCCCGATGTAACTACAATACTCTGCAGGAACCCCCCATCAAAGCTACAAAACATCCGCAGCCAAATCTGCCAACTCTGAACGTACACCTGTTGTCAATTCGAGGTGAGCCGTAATAGCATGCCCCTTTAGGCGCTGGGAAGTATGCACCAGACCATTTGACCACGCATCCAAAAACATACTATCCACCTGCTGAGGATCCCCGAGCAAGATAACTTTGGAGCCTTCCGCCATCCGGCTGACCACCGTCTTGGCCTCATGCGGAGTCAGGTTTTGGGCCTCATCGATAATGAAGATTGTATTGGCCAAAGAGCGCCCGCGAATAAAAGTCATGGCTTCGACTTCCACCATTCCATAATCAAAGAGAAATTGGTAAGGCTTGCGCACTTTATTGCTGTCGTCACCTTCCGCTTCTTTCTGATCTGGCTGCTTGGCCAGCAAGGCCATCGCTTTTTTGCGTTTACGATTAGAGGTAATACGATCAATGCGCGCTTTTTCCGGATCTTCCTCGCCGCGCCGCTTGATGGCTCGATTGCTAAATAATACTTCTAAATTATCGAAAAAGGGCGCAATATACGGCCCCATTTTCTCCTCTAAATTCCCCGGCAATGCGCCAGTATCTTTTCCGATATGCACCATGGGGCGGGTAATAAACAGGCGCTCATAGAGATTTCCCTCACCCAAAGTTTGATAGAGTGCCATGGCAATACTGACTAGTGTCTTACCGGTACCAGCCTTTCCTCGACAAGTCACCAGCTTAATATCTTCATCCAATATCGCATCCATCAGCATCCGCTGCTCATGGTTTAATGCCTGCATTCGAATTCCTTTCGGGATCTTGATCTCCATATCAGCACTGATAATCAGGGCTTCAAAAAGTCCATCCCCCCGAAAGCGGGCGGGTTCTTGACGCGTGCCATCGTGCAGCATCACATACTCATTGAGAAATAATCCTTCACATTTATCGGCGGCTAGCTCGATGCCATGCTGCTCCATAAACTGGTCATACGCCTCTGGGCTCAGTTCAAGCGTTTTATTCCCTCTACTGGGATTGGAACGAACTTTGTCGTTCATGTAATCTTGCACCTCTAAGCCCAAGGCCACCGCTTTAATCGCCATATTGGCGTCCTTTGTCACCAGTACCACTCGCTGATCTTGACAGACCTCTTTGAGGAAAAAGACCGAGGCAATGATGCGACTATCCATCTTGTCCAAATCCACCAAGGTAGCCTTCAGGCGGTTGGCGCCCTCGACGCTGATTTCTCCACTCACCAAATAGTCGTTGATCACAATAATCAAACGCCCGCCATGGGGTAAATCTCGGCTCAGTGCCGACTTGCCATGCCCATTTAGTTCAGGCGGTGGAAGTAAGCTGTCATTAAAAAGTCCTCGCAAATCGCGGTGTATCTTACGGGCAGCGTAGCCGAGCTCTCCTGGTGCGGTTTTCTTACGATCCAGCTCCTCCAGCACTTCTACCGGCAGCGCCAGCGTATTCTCTTCAAATTTCCATAAACATTGGGGGTCGTGCAGCAATACATTGGTGTCGAGAACAAAAATTTTGTCCTGTGAGGATGAATGGGTTGTCTTCGGCAAGGTTCTATGCGGTTACAGTGCAGTAAAGTGAAGGCCTACGAGATGGCCTGAGCGATAAATTCTGCATTCGGTTTGCTAGTTTCGTGTGGATTTGTAAAGCCTATCTATACTGAATTAAAAAATGAATGCTTCGCTTGCAACCATCCGTCAACACATACAACACCAATTTCAACAATCTGAATTGCTGGAACAAGCTTTTACGCATGCCAGCTGTGGTCCTGAGCAAGCGCATAACCAACGCTTAGAGTTCCTCGGTGATGCGGTCTTGCAACTCATTATCACCGACCGTCTCTATAAAGCCTTCCCTGAAGAGAAAGAAGGTATGCTGGCCAATCTTAGAATGCATCTTGTCAATGGGAAATCGCTAGCTGAAAAAGCGCAGTCGATTGGCATTGCGGAAAGTCTGCGAGTGAGCGAATCGCAACGCCAGCACCACGCCCAACCGAGCAAGGCGATGATGGAAGATGCCTTGGAGGCTCTGATTGGTGCTCTCTATTTAGATGGCGGCATCCCGGCGGCGGCCACTTTTATCGACCAATTGTATGCAGACGACTTCCAGCAACTCATTCCACATCAGCGCTTCAAAAATGCCAAAGGGCGCCTACAAGAATGGCTACAGCAACAGAGCCCACCTCGAAGCCTCGAATATCAATTTATCCAAGCCAGCGGCCCGGATCACAAAAAAGTCTACACGGTTGCGGTTTTAATTGACGGCAAGCTCCAAGCTAAAGGTAGCGGCGCCTCCAAAAAAGCAGCCGAAGTCGCCGCTGCCGAAGTAGCGCTTCAATCCATCGAAACTTAAGGATGGCGCTCATTGATTGCAAGCTGGCTCCGCGGCAGCGCTACTTCATTTCAGGAATCCCGGCTCAACTACAAGCCACATGGATGGCTGCGACCTTGCAAGCCGCTCCCCATGACCGCAGCCTGATTGTGTGCCGGCAAACTGCCCAAGCGAGCGCGCTGTATCAGCAACTGCTCCCCTATGCCGAAACTGCGGGACTCGGCAAGCTGCTCTATTTGCCAGATCTACCTGATGTCGACTTAGACCCATTCCGCCGCCAGGGCTTACTCGGTGAACGCTTAAGTTGTCTCCACCGCCTCGCACAGCACCAGCAAACTCCGCTAACACTCATAACCTGCACAGCTGCGCTAAGGGCTGCTTGTGTGGCGCCGCAAAGCTTCACAGCCCAGCAGCGTATCCTAGCTGTGAGCGACTGCATCCAACCACAAGAATTGATCAACAGCTTACTTCAGCAATTTGACTACGCGAGTGAAATTGTCTGCGAAGTCCCAGGACAAATCGCGCAACGGGGCGGCCTGATCGACGTCTACCCTATCGACGCCAAACATCCGGTACGAATTGATTTTTTTGATGACGAGATTGAGAGCATTCGCGCCTTCGATCCCATCACGCAGCGTAGCCTACATGCACTAGATGGTGTCTGCATTCACTCCATGCAGCTTTTAAGCCCCGCCCAGCAGACCGCAACGCTAGACCACTATCTGCAAGGGCATAGCCACAATTGGATCTTCCCGAGTGCCCCCGACACAGATGAGAGCAATTACGATTGGCAGCAGCGGATCGCCAGCAAGCTACAAGCACAAGATACAGTACTTGCCTTAGATGATGAAAATTTCACCCCGACACTCTTTAAGCGAGCTCGGCGCGTCGACTGCGACATTCTGGCCTATGCGGAAGGTACCACAGATGCGATTACAGACTTGCCTCAAAGGGATCCCTACTTGCAAGCACAACTAGAGCGTGGCCAATGGCGTCGCCAAGTGCAAAAAACGCTCGAATCGGCCCCAATCCTACCCCTCATCGTTTCGACGAATGCTGAAATGGAGAAGCGCATACAAAAAGAATTCGCAGTGAATGCTTTTAGGTCGCGCTTAAAACCGCAATTTATACGAGGGCCACTTACACGAAGCTTTGCGATCCGAGAGGCCCCTAGTTGGCTCACTCCATCCGCAACAGAACCATGGGACCAGCTCTGCTTGATCGCAGCTAGCGAGTACCTCAATGATGATGCCCAGCACAAAGACTGCGCGACAGAACCCAACCCCTCCGCAAAAAAGTCTCCGGTCAGCCAAGACCTCGATTTCAACCAATTAGTGGAGGGAGATTTTCTGGTACATTTGCAGCATGGAATCGGAATCTATCGCGGACTCACCAAGCTCAATACGGGCACAGCTGGGAACAGCGAGCTTCTTAGTATCGAATTTGCAAATCAGGTAACAATTCACTTACCACTGCATGAATCTCACTTGCTGAACCGCTATGTTGGAATCGGGAAAAAGCGTCCCAAACTTTCAAAAATCGGAACATCAGCATGGAATAAAACACTGCGGGCGGCAGAGCAAGCCAGCCTCGATTACGCCGCAGAATTACTGAATGCCCACGCACAACGCGAGCAAGCGCATGGCTTTGCCTATCCTAAATCACATCCTTGGGAAACCGAATTCGCCGCACGCTTTCCACATCAGGAAACACCGGATCAATTAGCCGCCATTCATGCGACCTTTGCCGATATGGAGCACGCCAGCCCGATGGACCGTCTCATTTGCGGTGACGTCGGGTTTGGGAAAACAGAAGTGGCCATCCGAGCAATTTTTAAAGCGGTACTCGCTGGCAAACAGGTTGCTCTACTCGCGCCCACCACCGTGCTCTGTCAGCAGCACTATGAAAACCTGTGCCGGCGGCTGCAAGCCTACCCGATCATCGTGGAGCAAATGAGTCGTTACCGCAGCCATCAAGCCAATAAAGCCAGTATTGGGCGTTTGGTTGAAGGACAGATCGATATTTTAGTGGGCACCCATCGCTTGCTCAGTCAAGATGTACAATTCAAAGACTTGGGCTTATTAGTTATCGATGAAGAGCAGCGTTTCGGCGTGCGTCAAAAAGAACGCCTAAAACAACTGCAAATAAACGTCGACCTGCTGACACTCAGCGCCACCCCCATTCCACGCACTTTGCATTTAGCGCTCTCCGGGGCTCGAAGTATGAGCTTGATCGAAAGCCCACCTGCCGAACGCAAGCCTATCATTACCCAGGTTAAGCCTTACTCAGAATCGCTCATAAAAAGTGCCATTGGCGCAGAATTGGATCGAGGCGGACAAGTATTTTACCTGCACAATCAAGTGCACAGTATTGATGCCGTCGCGGAACGAATTCGCCGCCTGCTACCAAGCGCCCGGGTTGGTATTGGTCACGGCCAAATGGCAGCGAGCCGCCTCGAACGTATCATGACGCAATTTGTAGCTGGTAAATTTGATGTACTGGTCTGCACCACCGTCATCGAATCTGGCATCGACATCCCCAATTGCAATACCCTGATCATTGAAGGTGCCGATCGTTTTGGACTGGCCCAGCTCTATCAAATCCGGGGCCGAGTGGGCCGCTTTAACCGTCAAGCCTATGCCTATCTTTTGCTACATCGGCATGCCGCGCTAGTCGCCACTGCTCAAAAACGCCTGCAGACCCTCAAGCAACACAATCAATTGGGCGCAGGTTTTCGCATCGCTATGCGCGACCTCGAATTACGCGGCGCTGGCAACCTCTTAGGGTCCAAACAGAGCGGCCATGTCAGCGGTGTCGGGTTTGAACTCTACTGTCACCTGCT
>CAWVTP010000124.1:0-5677 GCA_963933035.1 uncultured Puniceicoccaceae bacterium
AATTTTTTGTTTGGTACTTGCGTTTTAAATGAAATCTGTACGCAGAATATTCGGGATTTTAGGTGTTTACCGTGTAAACCTATGAGGACCAAACGAAAACCAAAGTGATCTTTGCTCAGTCCTTCGCCAAGATGGCATATCTTTAAAAATCCATTGCATTGACACATATCGAATCGACTTGGGAGAATCGTACGTACGTGAGTAAATCCATGCGATTAGGAACCCAAGTGATGTGTACAATTACAGAACAATTCAAATCTCCTCGTCTGAACATTAGCAATATTGTTTATGGGAGACGTACGAATGAAAATGGAAGAGTAGAGTACCGTAAAGACCCGACTAGCCAAGAAAATTCAGACTATGGAATTCCTGAGAAGGTGGTGCTTTTCAGATGGCGACAGAGGCAGCACGAACACTATCAATTTGGAGGAATGCGTCTCAGTCCAAACATATGGCGTTCAATAAATCTGGCATTAGGATCAGATTATTTTGCCTTGATGAAGATGAGTAGTGAGGAAATTGCCTTAGAATACTCCAACGCACAATGCCTCTTAAGGAGCAAGCATTATCCCATAGTTGCGGGAGACAATTTAGTGAAATTTATAGAAGGACTGGGTTTTGCAAAATTCAAAGTTTTAATGCAAAGACACAATGATCCCACCAGAGCCCAGCATTATGGAACTCCAGATTTATTTTTGTGGGCCATCAAAAAAGGTACTGGAAAAATTGGATACACCAGGTTTGTTGAAGTGAAAAAACCTAATGAGCCCTTAAGCCAAGATCAAAAAGATGAGCTTTGCTTTTTGAAATGTAACCTGCATTTGAAAGCAAGACTCTTCAGATTGAAGGAAGCAAAATGAAAGTTTTTGAAATAGCAATCTCAATGGTATCTACTATTTTGGCTTCACACTGTTTTGCTGGCAGTCTTGATTTCTTAAATGAAAAACATCCCATTTTAGGCTATGAAAAGCTCGAGTTTTATTACCAATGCACCAATGGAAATCAAACAACCTACACTCAGAAAGAGTGCTTTCGAATGGAGCTTAAACTCTGGGAAAAAGTGATGAGAGATATTGACGACTATGTAGTTGTTAATGGGTTTGGAAATGAACCCTCACTTTCGACAAAACAATATTTGTTATCACAGGAAACCTGGAGAACATATGTAATAGCAGATTGTCGTATGCAGACTGATGCGTATTTAGGAGGCTCTTTTGCGCAGGTCGTGCAGTTTAGCTGTCCAGTTCAAAAAGCCAAAGCTAGAGTTGATGAGTTAGTTTCAATAATACAGTAGCTTTTATCATTTGGTGGAATTTTGAAGATCATTTAATAGTTTCACCATTCTTTCGGTTTTTTCTACAAGGGGTCATTGAGGGATTTTTATCAGAAAAAGTAGAATAATTATATTTTCTCTTGCTCTAATCGTGAGTTTAGGCTTCGGCGTGAGTGTGAATTACGGATATGCTTAATATGCAATAGGAATGATCTATACTGGAGTTTTTGAAGATTGGGATAAGGCTAAAAAATGGTTTCACAAAGGAGTTGAGAAGGGAAATCCATTCGCCCAGATGATGCTCTGTAGCTATTATGCTTTTCTAGGAGACAGTTTTGAGAATCCTGTATATTTTTCTAATGCAGACGGAATTAGCGACACGGAAAAGATAGAGCGAAGTTTTGCTGAAGGGTTTAAGTGGCTGAGGCTGGCTGCAGACCAAAACATTGATTCAGCTCAGGAATTACTTTTTAAAATTTATTGTGACGCTGATGGCTTGGGTAATGAACACCTTGAAGAAGCAAAACTTTGGTGTGAATTTTATGAAAAACCTGAATGACGGTGTCTCTTGTGTAAATACCATTTGCTAAGTCACAGAAACAAATACTTACGACAGCTTTATTGGCTGTAGCAAAATTCAAGGAACATGTTTTGTTGACGAAGATGTGAAAGCCTAATGGTATTTAAGCGAAACCTAACCTTTGAGGGTCAGTCAAATTTTTGCAGAGCTTTATATCTTTCAATAATGGCAATTGAATTCAAATAAGTGGGTACTTCGATTCTAATCCCGCCAAAATCAACTTGCCCTTTACCGGCTGCTCGCGCGCTCTCAAAAACTGAAACTATTTGCGCTGCTTGTTTTGCTTCTCCCTCTGTTGGAGAAAATATTCGATTGATTATCTCACAATGACTTGAAGTGACGGTGCTTTTGGAAGACATACCCAGTTCTTGGGCCAGTTCTGTTTGGCGTATTACGCCCTCTTCATCATTCCAAGTATAAGGCATATCAATCGAAACCACACCTGCTGCGCAGCAAGCCACATGAAATCGTTCCCGAACGTAGTTGAGAATTTTACTATTTTTCAAACGAGGTGCGTTAAGGCTTACGGTCATATCCTCTGAAGCAACAAGGGCTGCCACTACACGGGGTCTGGTCTTTAAAAGGGACAAGGTATTTTCTAAACCTTCTGCCTGCTCGATGTTCGGTACGACTTCAGTCGAATTCAGTGGTTTTCCAAACTCATTCTCTAGCTCTGTAATGTACTTTATCAGGCGATCAATTTGATTTGGATAATTTGCTTTGGGAAGTAAAACGGCATTGACACCTGCGCTAATGGCAGCTCGCAAATCCTTTATGCCATCCGGATCCTCTAAAGGATTTATTCTTACGGCGGTGACCTTACCTTGTCTTTCCCAGGTATTAAGTACTTCTGGCATTATGTTGCGCGCGTAGTCACGCCGCTCAGGAACACAAAAGTCTTCAAATTCTTGGATACATACATCAGCTTCACTTAGGCTGGCTTCTTCAATATGAGCATCGTTTGCGGCGCCTACAAAAAGCCATGAGCGTCTTAGATGAGTGGGCCGAATGTTTCGCATTAATTTACTTTAAGCTTATCATGAGTGAAGGTAATTAGCTTTGTAAGTAAAAGTTGAGAAGTCAATATTGTAGCAATCTTGAAGCCTGTTTTCTGAGCCCGCAATAATTTGACAAGCAGATGAAAGGTTTAACGAACCTATGTTATCTTAGGGCGGGGGATATTTCCCAGCCAAGTGTCTGAAAGTGCCAAACGGCACCTTCAGATTTGTAAAATAAAAATCGACTATTTTGTGCTCAATTACATTTCAGGAACAGGCTGCACACATGACATTGCGTGCTTCAGCCTTTCCTCACCCAAGTTGCCAAGTATTCTTTGAGCAAATCGCTTTGCCCCACGGTTATCTTCTTCAACGAGCTTCGCCAAAAGAGCCAAAGCGATCACAGGGCGAGCTGCGCTCAATTCTTCTGCAATTTCCCTGATAATGGAGTTCTCTGCCAGAGTTCTAATAAACCTTTGTTTACCTCTGGAGAGGTCAGAAATCTTATTAGTCAGGAACTTGTTCGAATACAAATCCCAGTCGATCTCCTTTGCAAATTCTAGAGGGTCGTTGTCTGCATTCTCAGAAATCTTATCCGTGAGCTTGGATATGAAACTAGGGTATCCACGATCCGGTTCATATGCAGACGCCTCAGAAGAATTGTGTTCTTCATTGCTTGCTCTTGAACTATTGCCCTCTGCATTATTATTTCTTTTACCTGTGAGTGACTTTATTTTCTTCATGAGGCGGGTGGGTTTAGATCGCATGCTCGGACTGCTTGATGAAGACCCAGAGACTTCGTCAAAGTCTGATTCCATGCAATAGCTTACTGACTGAGGAGACCGTGGTCGTGGTGCACTGGCCATGATTCCAAATTTGATGTTTTCGCTTGCCATCAGCGGCACTTTTCGCATCTCGGGCAGCATGTCAGTCGCCTCTCCGGCCTCATCCACGAGCACCAGACTGGTCATGTGCGAGCAGAGACAGTGCGCCTCGGCAAAATCTTGAGCGGAGTGAGCCGGTAAGATAGGTAAGGCGAGAGAGGCAGCGTACCGGCCAATTGCATCTGCTGGTATATCTGCTGTGGCGGATTGCCAAGTTGCTGAAACATCGACACTCGCTTTTGTAACCTGAATGCTCTCCGGGAGGCCGACGGTTAAATTTCCGGATATGCTACCACTTCCACTGCGTAATGACGTTAGACTTGATGTGATTGCTTTTGTGACATCCTCACCAGGGGCGTAAAAAACCTGCCCTCCGGTCATGGCACAAAGATGTCCTATGTTTGCATCAAGGCTATCATCTCCGACCAAGATAGCACTAATGCGCGCTTCCTTTGATTTAAGTTCTTCAACTTCATGGGCCCAAGTCTGTCCGTCTGTTAAGACAAGTATATCACGAACCCCTGCAGCCAAGAGCTTATTAACTGCCCCGGATAGCTCTGTACCTCCTTCGGGCCTTCCCAATTTTCGAATAAGTTTTGCCACAGAGGGGCCTGTAGAAGACCCAAGGTGCTGACACTCGTTGTCGAATTGCCAGACTGAAATCTGATCTTTCAACTGGAGACGCAACAAAGCTGAGGACAGACCGTCACGCATGGCGGACCAAACTGTGGCGGCGTGATAGCCGACGCGGGATCCAGTGGAGCCTGATCTATCCACTAGAATGGCAATATTTAAGAGGTCATCGGTTGCTTTTGTGGGGCTCAATTCAAGCTCAATAAGTTGCCCCGTTGCTGACCGGCCGGATAGCTTGCCAAAACAACCGTCTGATACGCGCACCTCAATAGCCTTATCCAAAATGACTTCAACGGGCTCACCCTCACTGATGATTGCTCCATCACTCAAGGTAGCGATACCCTGATCACATGTGGCGCTCAGGTTTGCAGTGAAATGCACCTGTGAACTTGTAATGAGATCATCAGCCGGCATGAGAGGGGAGGTGCCGTAAATCTGCCCAACTGTTGTGGGGATGCGTAAAAAGGGCTCACCAGCGATACAGCCCATGGCGGTGACTGTCTCAAGCTCAACCATGACCTCCTTTCCAGGTGCCAACTGCGCGACAGATAGCGTGTGAACACCTTTCAGGACCTCCTCGTGTAGGATTGCCATTTTACCACGATCTATGGCGCCCTCATATTCATCGCGTGCAGCGCTTTGGGTTTTGGCGATGGCAACTAATCTTCTATCATCAACTGTAGCAGATAGCCCTGTTACAACTGCATCAAATCCAACAGGCATGGTAAGAACAGCTTCTATAGCGACATCTTCACTATTTCGGAAAACCCGTTGCGTTCGAACAGTCGCAACGCCTGATGTGATCTCTATGGATATGTTGGTGGATTGCATTGGTATGAAGCGACCAGATCCCTCGTGAAATACGGTTAGTCCTTCGTGCAGATTTTCGATTTGGTGGCCAAAAGTAGCTTCTTGCATGATCTCATCCCTTCGAGACATATGTCCTTAACGCAATGGCAATTTCCTCAAGTGCTGCATCCACATCTATTGTGTCCGGCGCTATGGACGGATCAATCCGTAACTCAACGCCTCCCGACTGGACTATGGGCACCGCATCGTCAAATGCCATAAGAACCTTGATCGACGCGGGCTTCATTCCCAGCCTGTAAAAGGCCAGGTATCGCTGCGCGCGTAGCACATGTTCTTCACCGTAAGCATCAGCACTGCGACCAGTTTTATTTGCAGAAGGTAAGATCTCTTCTGCGATCATGAACCGTATCTGTCGAGGCGTGATCCCCAGGTGTTCAGCAAATTCGGCGAGGGTCATTACCACTTCCTAACGTGACATGATATATGTCGAGATTATCTG